>CAZQUW010000075.1:4303-22103 GCA_964596215.1 uncultured Planctomicrobium sp.
TTTACCTCGTGGATGGCAGGGGGCGGAACCAGGGGGGGCCAGGCTGTTGGTGCCACGGATGACTTCGGCTTCAAGTCAGTCGAGAACGTGGTGCACGTGCACGATCTGCACGCCACGATCCTGCACTTGATGGGGCTCGATCACGAGCTGTTGACCTACTTTCACGGCGGCCGCGATCTGCGTCTGACCGATGTCAGCGGGCGGATTGTGAAGGAAGTGTTGCGGTAGGGACGATCGAACGTTTTCCAGGACAGCCAGTGCCCGTTCATTCCTGATATTTCAAACATGCCTTTCGACATGTATTGAGATGAGATCGCAAAAAACTTCGCGCCCTTCGCGATCTTCTGTTGAATAACGCATTCAGAAGATCACAAAGCACGCGAAGTTGTCGCGATGAGACGTCGGCCAATCCTCAGGTTGCAGTCTGCCGATGAACCGCGACATCGACGGCCGATTGAAACATTTGGCGCGGCACTGTGCGATGTCCGGGGTGATCGATCCGGTTTCGGTTCGAGGATGACGAAGCACGGACGGGCGGGGAGGCCCGTCCCACGATGCCTTCCACGAGACTCTGGCATGTGCTCCTATTTCGCGGCTGGCATCGGTTCCGGATTTGACCGGCTGGTCTCCAGAAACGCGAACAAGTCGGCGATCTCCTGTTCGGTCAAGGTCTTAAACAATCCTTCGGGCATCACCGACACCTTGGCCGGGGTTTGTTCCTCGATCTTGTCCTTCTGGATCACGACTTTCGTCGCGTCGGACAACATCATTACGATCTGCCGGGTGTTCCCCGGATTGGGAATCGGCATGCCGTTGTAGACCAGACCTTCCGTCGTCGTGATGGTCACCGTTTTGTATTGGTCGGACATCACTTGTGAGGGGAACAGGACCGACTCCAGGATTTCTTTCTTCTGGAAGCGGCGGCGCACGCTGGTCAGGTCGGGGCCGATACCTTCGCCTTCTTTCAGGAACTGATGGCACTTGATGCAGTTGGCTTTGGCGAAGATCGCCTTGCCGCGGGCCACGTCGCCAGCGGGGCCGTGCTCCACAATGTCGAGCAATTGTTGCAAGGAAAATTTGGATTTTTCCAGGTCTTCCTTGGCGAGCACGGCGGGAGGGGCGTCCGGAAATTTCTTGGTGTACCAATCCTGGAAGCCAGCCAGGGCCTGTGCGACTTCGCGGGTCTGCGGGTCATGCCCCGACCACTTCTTCAAGAGGTTCACGGCCACGATTCCCCCCCGATCACCAAGTTTCAGACCGGCCATGATTACCGTGCGGTAATCTTCCGCCTTCTCGGTCTTCACGTCAGCCTTTTCCAGGGCCTGCATGCACTGCTGAGCGGTCGTGCCGTCGCCACTTTGAATGCCTCGCAGGTAATACGGGGCATTGTCGGCACTGGGATGCGCAGCCAACCCGCGCGCCAGTTGATCCCGGCGGTCGGCCTGTTGGTCGAACAACCGGCGGAGTGTGGTCTGCGCTGCCGGCTGGGTGCTCTTGATCAACGAATCGATCGTGGCCGTGGCAATCTCCTGGACGTCAGGTCCTTCGGCCATTTCCACATCCAGCATCAACTTGCTGACGACCGCATCAAAATCCTTAATCTGATCCGGCTGGCTTTGCGAGAGAATCAACTTCGCCGCATGGGGCCATTGGTGCCAATCGGCCAGAAAGGCTGCCCGATCTTCCGGAGTAAAGTTGTCCAGGCACCCTCCCACGATGTTGCGGAGGTAACCCTGCAAACTGTGGCCACCTTCCAGTTCGCGCGTGTCGTCATACCATTCGAGCAACTTGCGTTTCGCTTCAGGAGTCCACCCTTCCTTCGTGTAACGCACGCACAACGCGTAATGAATCTGGGAAACGGGATCCTTGGTCTTTTCGATCAGCGAGACGATGATGTCCGCGGAATCAGGGACCTGGGCATAAGCGATCAACCGCGCGACTTCGTGCAGGACGAATTCGTCTTTCACCAGGGAGGTCACAATCGCGGGGACCTTGTCCTCGGGGGCATATCTCTGTCGCAGCAGGCGGGCAATTTCGCGACCGAGGGATTTGCCGGTCGACTTCAACCACTCCTCGGGATAGGTCATGGCTGTTAATTCCGCCAACCGCAGCATGTCGCGGCCCTGGCGAACGCGTACCGCTTCGCTGGCGTCGCTGTTCTTGAAGCCGGAATTCTTGATCACTTTGTCAATTTCGTCGACCGAGATCTGCTGGGGATCGGTTCGCAGTAGTGCGAGTACGGTGTTGAACACCACGTCGGGACTGGTCTTGGAGGTCAAGCCCGCAGTCTTCCACTTGTCGACGGGAACACGTTCCAGGGTCAACCGGGCCGCGAATCGCAACCACCGGTCTGGACTGGCCAGCAACTTCAGTAATGGTTCGACAGGTGCTTCCAGTCCGGCACGCACAAATGCCTCGCAGGCCCGGCGTTGAACTGTCAGATCGGCATCGCCGAGCAGCTTCGCGAGGATGGGACTGACATCGGGGGTTGAATGCTGGCCGAGCAGCCAGGTGGCAAATGCCCGCACACCCGCGTCGGCATCTTCCGCGGCCGACTGCAGGGTCTTGACGCCGGGCAATTTGCCGGACTGCGCCAGGATCGAGAGCCCACGCGTTTTTTGCATCGCTGTGCCCGTCGCGATCTTCTCCAGGATCTGGGTTTCCCAGTCGGCACCTAATGCCGCCTGGCCTTCCGCGATCAATTCGCGAGCCCAGGCAGATTGACCTTGCGGCACCGCCAGGATGTCGTCGACGGTCTTCGGGGAAGGCGTGGGGACCGGTTTTTCGCCAGTGTAGGTGACGCGATAGACGCCCCCTTCGGTCTTGCGGCCGCCCGTCGAGAAGATCACGGTACCATCGCGATCGACTTCCACATCGGAAATGTTCAACGGGTTACCCGTCACCAGATTGTCGAACGTGCCGGTGTAACTCGCCCCATCCTGCTTGAAGTAGGCGACGATCAGCCGCCCCATGGACCAGTCGCAATTCAACATGGCCCCCTGGTACTTCTTGGGGAACTGCGTGTGTTCATAAAACAAGACGCCGGTCGGTGAACCGCGTCCGACATCAACTGTTCCCGGGAGCGAATCGAAGAAATAATCGGGCCAGTTGGCCGCACCGCTGCGCCAGCCGAACTCGGCACCGGGGATGCAATGGTTGATGCGCACGGGGCGGTACCAGGGGAGGTTGACGTCCCATTCCATATCGCTGTCAAATGTGAACAGGTCCCCTTTGGAGTTGAAGGCAATGTCATACTGATTGCGGAAGCCCATGGTCTCGAGCCACCAGCGTTTGCCGTCGGGCGAGAATCTCCACACGGTCCCCCCCGGGGCCTTGATCCCCACCGCGTGACCATTCGCATCTTCAAACGGGGGGGTGAGCAGGTTGCCTTCCGTGTAATTGCGGCAGGGTGTGTTTGCTTCCGGCGATGCGGTGATCCAGGCGTGGTTGCCGAGATTGTGGTAGAGCGAACCATCGGGGCCGAACACCACGTCGTGCGGTCCGTGTTCTCCCATGCCCCCCTTGGTGTTGATCAGCAGCTCGATGGAATCGGCCTGATCATCATGGTTGGCATCCGGGAGTCGATAGATCCCGGTTCCCTGGGGCCCTTCTCCGACGGCATACAGCAGGTCCCCCACCTGGCAGAGACCCTGGCAATTCTTAATCTTGTTGCTGAACTCAGTGGCTTTGTCGTAAGTGCCATCCTGGTTCTCGTCAATCAGATTCAGAATCGGGCCCCTTTCTGGCGAAGCGAGCAGCCGACCTCGATTGCCCCAGGTAATCGCGACCAGCGAACCCACGAGTTCCGGTTCTGCGATCCGCTTCAGTTCGAATCCGGGGGCGACTTCAAAACGATCCAGATACGTACCGGCAAATGCCAGTTCCTTCCAGGGGGATTGCGCGTGCGCGGTCAGGACCTTCACGGGTTTCCATGTCGAGTCGTCAAACTTCGCCTGCAGCCAGTCATCGCCGGCTGGTTTCTGCACGCTGACCTTCCAGTTCGCAGGCGTGTCGAAAGGGATTCTTCCACCGCTCTGGCCGCGAATCTCACCATCGACGAACAGGCCTGCGCGGCCTTCCTTGTTGGTCGCCTGGACCGCAATCACATTCGGACCACGTTCGACAATTCCATTCAGATTGAAGCGGTAAGGCTTCTTGGCATCGCCTTCACCGATCCGCTTGCCGTTGTCCCACAGGACGTAGTGGTCGTGGCAGGCGATCCGGATACCTCCGGTGGAAGGTTCATTGCCGCGGGCCACGGTGCGGAACCAGACCGTCTGTGCGGGGGCCGTTTCTAACGGGTTGCCCTCATCAAGCCAGACCCACCTGGCGTCGTCATTTTCCTGAGCCCTTGCCGCTGAGGCACAGGCCAGAACTGCGCACACGCCGACCGCGAAAAAGCGATGAAACATCTCGTAACTCCTAAGGTTGCCGGGCGCCGTACGGAATTTTCAGACGCGCCGAACCGTCAGTGAAACGGGATGCGTGACCGAAATCAAGTCTGCCCCAACTTTGTACAGCTGCTAAAAGCGGCATAATCCGAATCAGTGTCGTCTGTCGCGTCGGTCTTCAAGGGACCTCAGAATGCCGCCGCACGCTGCCGTTTGCCTGCTGGAACTGGGCAATAATACGGACTCAGGCGCATCATCCCGACAATCGTTATTTTCTGATTAATTGTTCCGAATGTTGTCTTCGCTAAAACTCGTTGTTCCCTCTCTTTTCGCCGGTCCGCCCAGCCCTGCGTGAAGTCCCCTGCCCGACTTCGTGACCTAGATTTCAATGCGGTGTTCTCTCCACGTCAGACGGGGAGGGTGTGCACCAATCGAAACGTGTTGCAAAAAGAGGACTCGACTGCATGTCGTCGGCCGCGCTGACTCCGAATCGCTCGAACTGGACTGCACCGCAGATGCGTTGGAACGCACCGCGGGTTGTGTTCGGCGAGCAGCCGCGCACCTCGTCGCTGGCCTTCTTCTTGTTTCAGCTCGTCAATGCCACGGTGTTTTTGCGTCCGGCCGAGATCGTACCCGAGCTCCTGGGGCTGCCGATCTATGAAGGGCTGATTTTTGCGTGCCTGTTTCTATCGATTCATGTACTGCGCACGGCAATCACTGCGCAGCAGCTGTTCCACAATCCCATCACCGTCTGCGTGCTGGGAGTGTGGCTGGCCTGCACTCTGTCGCATGTCACCCACGGCTATTTGCAGGGAATTACCGATTCCACCATCCTCTTCTTCAAGACCGTCCTCTACTTTCTATTGCTGGTGACGTGTGTTGATACTCCCGGCCGATTTCGCTGGTTCCTATTTGGTACGGTGTTTTGCTCGGTCGTCATGGTCTCGTGTTGTGTGATCGACTATGTGGAATGGGTCGATCTCGAGTTTGTTTCGCATGTGACCGACCGCGACGGTGAGGACGTGACGGGGGCGACAGAACTGGTATTGCGCATGCGCGGAACCGGAATCTTTGAAGACCCGAACGATATCTCCCTGCTGATCGTCGCGTCGACAATTTTGTGCTGCTACTTCCTGACCGACAAGTCGCTAAGTTGTTTCGCCTGGCTCTGGTTCATACCGATTGGCATCCTGGTTACGGCATTGATCTTTACGCGGTCACGTGGCGGTATCTTGTCGGGTGGCGCGGCGTTCTTGACTTATATTCTGTTGCGCTTCGGCCGCGGGTGGAGCATCCTGGCGGGAGCCCTGGGCCTGATCGCCCTGCCCGTTCTGGCGGGACGGCAGGGGGAAATTGACATCGAAGATGGTACAGGGCAGGAACGCATCCAGATGTGGGCCGAAGGGCTCGATGCGATCAAGTCGCCCGAGATCCTGTTTGGAATCGGCCAGGGGACCTACCAGGACATTGCAGGCCTCGTCGCGCACAACTCCTATGTGCACTCCTATGTCGAACTCGGCTTTTTCGGGGGGACATTCTTTTTTGGATGTTTCTATTTCGCGGCCCTGGCGCTGTTTCGCGTGACTGATCCGCGACTGGAACTACGGCATCCCGAATTGAAGCGTTTCGCCCCGTACCAGGCAGGAATTCTGGCCGGTTGGGGAGTAGGACTGTTTTCGCTGTCGCGCTGCTATGTCGTTCCGACTTACATGGTGATTGGAATGGCCGCCTGCTTCATTGCCCTGGCTGGACCGCAACTTTCCAATCCCTGCTGGCTGGTCGCCTGGAATCGACAGCATGTCCAGAAGCTGGTGATCAGCAGCGTGGGATTGCTGGGCTTCCTGTACGTATTTGTCAAAGTGTTTGCCCGATATGGCTAATGAGGCCCGCAATAGCCGCGTCGAGCCGTTTGAATCGAACTGGGTTACAGAATTCAGCAGAGAACAGAAATGATGCACTTGCCCGCAGTGAGTTCGACATCGTCAGCAGTCCGTTGTTCGTACCCACGATCAACGTTAGACAGCGTACGTATTGTCGCCCACTCGCTGCAATGGATGCGTGAATGGGCCGCATTAGAAGACCGCCTCGAATCCCCGTGGCTGACTTGTTCCCACACCTGGACGCAGACGTGGCTCAAGCACTACGGTGACCTTGTGCCACATCAAGTCGCCGTCGCCATGCATGCCGGCCAGATCGTCGGCATGTGTTTAATCACGAATGGTGTCGGGCAATACGAAGGACCGTTCGAGGTGAAGACAAAGCATGTGGGTACGGCGGGCGAACCCGAACTGGAAAGCGTCTGCGTGGAGTACAACCACTTGCTGGTCGCCCCCGAGTTCTTGCCTGATTTTGTCAGACAACTCAAGCAGCTTATTATTGGCCAGGAAGCCTGCGACGTGCTGGAAGTCGACGGCCTCGCGCAACTCGAAACCCGTGAATTTCTGCAGGGCGAACTGCCGACGGAAGTCGAAGAAATTCCGTCTTACTACTGCGATTTGAACCTGTTTCGGTCTGCACCGGCCGAGCCGTGGAGAATATTTGGCGAATCGACGCGCACGAATCTGCGCCGTAGCCTGAGGGACCTGGGTGACCTGCAGATCGACTGGGCAGAGGATGCGGCCACGGCGCTCGACTTCTACGAAGAGATGATCGGCTATCACCAGGCCCGCTGGGCAGCGGCTGGTAAACCGGGAGCGTTTGCCAGCGACCGCTTCCGAAACTTCCACCACGACCTCATTGCCGCGCTCGTACCGCAGGGCAAAGCGGTGCTGACTCGTGTCCGGCAGCAGGGCCGCGTCCTGGGGATCTTGTATTTGCTCATCGAGCAGAATCGCCTGTGCTATTACCAGGGGGGACTGCCGGAGCATCAATCGAAACAGAGCCTGGGCATCGTGACCCAATATACGACGATGCTCGCCGGGGCGAGCCGCGGTTATGACGCCTTCGACTTCCTGGCGGGGCATGATCAATACAAACGTGTTCTCTCGACGCATCACAACGTGATGTATTGGATTCGCTGGCGCCGGTCCAGCATGAAGTTTCGCCTGCTGGACGGCCTGAGAATGCTGTACGGATCGAAAAAGTCATGAACCGTCATAACCTAATCTGTTCACTTGAAGCCTAGATCATGACTCCAACGACATTTCCACAATTGCTCACCGAGACAGCTCAACTCGAGCCGCAATCGACGTGCGCCCCGCGGTCAGCGGTGACTGCCCCCGGGAAGCGTCGTCGCCGGGTGTGCCATGTCAGCCTGGGGCTCTGCACTGGTGGCATGGAACGGCTGCTCGTTGAGTTTGCCCGGTGTTACGACCAGGAGTTGTACGAGCTGCATTTTGTCGCTTTACATAATGTCGGGCAGCCGGCTGAGGATATTCGCGCGGCGGGCTGCACCGTGCACCTGTTGCCTGATCGTCGGGGGCGACCCTGGGCCCAGTGGCGGGAACTGGTTGGATTCTTCCGCAAGCTGCGACCGGATGTCGTTCATACACACAATGCCTATCCCCATTTTTATGGCACGCTGGCTGCGCGCTGGTGTCGTGTGCCGGTCGTGATTAATACGCGCCACGGGCGTCGGATCGGAACCACGCGGAAGGCGCGAACCTGGTTCTGGCTGGCGGGGCTGCTTGCTGATCGCGTGGTGGCCGTGTCGGATGATTCTGCGAATCTGTGCCACGCCGACTCCGCACTTCCCCGCAGACGCATTGCACGCATCTGGAACGGTATTGACCTGGGCCGCTTCACGTTTCGGGGTCCCGCGAGTGATCCGGTCGCCATCTCCGTGGCGCGACTCTCACCGGAGAAAGATTTTCCCACGTTAGTGCGAGCCGTTGCGCTCGCCGCCGAAGTCGTGCCTGAACTGAAGCTGAAGATCGTGGGAGATGGACCGGAACGCGGGAAGATTGAACAAGCCATCGCCGAGGCTGGCCAGTCGGAGCGGATCGAACTGCTGGGCGAACGGCAGGACATTCCAGATCTCCTGGCGACTGCCGGGTTCTTTGCCACGGCGACTTTGACCGAGGGAATCTCGCTCACGTTACTGGAAGCGATGGCGTGCGGGTTGCCGGTACTGGCCACGCAGGTTGGAGGCAATCCGGAAGTTGTCGATGAGGGAGTGACCGGCTACCTCGTGCCGTCGGCTGATGTTGATGCTCTGGCGGCCGGATTGATACGAATGGTGCAATCCCGGGCACGCTGGTCCGAATTAGGGCAAGCGGGTCGCCGGCGCGTCGAACAACATTTTACGAACACGCAGATGGTGGGCAGCTACGAACGGCTTTATGAGGAACTCTTAGGGGCTCGGGGCATTCCGCGTTAATCGCGAAGATTAAGCACCTTCATAAATTATAACATTGTTCTCACACTCGGTACCTTACCGCGAAAGAATCACATCGTGTCAGTACTAGATACCGCGACAACCGCAACCGTTATTAAGACCGGTGTGTCCGCCGATCGCCTGACTGTGGAAGTTGTCGATCTGCTGGATGAGTTCAATAATCCGATCTCCACGATCCGGAGTGAATGGCTGGAACTTTATGAACGCGATGCGGATGCGTCGATCTTTCATCATCCGGACTATACCAGTACAGAATTGCCGTTCTTGCCGCAGTCGAGCTTGCCGAGTTTAATCGTCGTGTGCCGGCGTGGTAAGCAGATTGTGGGGTTGGGCGGGCTGTTGCCCAAGGTCAGCCGGTCGAAGTATGTCGGCGGCGTGGGCCCTAATTTCAAGCTGCATGGCTATCGCCTTGTCGGGAACCGCTTTTTAACGGGCGCCGATGAGCAGGTACAACAGGTCCTGCTGGACGCGGTCACGCAAGAGATGATCCGCCGGGGAGCGCGGTATTTATTAATTGAGGATGTCGACCAGGAATCGTCGCTGCTGCAACTCGCCCGCAGTTATCAGAAACGGGGATACGGGATCTACTCTCCGACGTCCTTCCAGGTGCGACTGAAAATTAATTTGCCGCGGACGAGTGCCGAATACTTCGGTAAGTTCTCGTCGAAGACGCGCAACACATTCAAACGCAAAGAGAAGAAACTGGGGGCGATTAAAGTTGTGCGCTGTTCCAACGTGGAACAGGTTGCCGACTTCCTGCGGGATGCTCATCAGATCTCGGAAAATACCTGGCAGACGGAACAATTCGGGTTGCGAGTCAAGAATGATCCATGCGACCTGGCACAGTTTACGTTCCTCGCTTCACAAGGGGCATTGCGGTCGTACCTGTTGTACCAGGATGGAACCCCTATGGCATTCATTATCGGGAACCAGCATCGCGGGCTGTACCGTTATGAAGAGGTGGGATTCGACCGGAAGTATCACGCATTGTCGCCCGGGCAAGTCCTGCTGTTAAAGGTGCTGGACGACATGTTCGGTGACAACCCGCCGGAGTGTTTTGATTTCGGCATGGGCGATGCGGATTACAAGCGGATGCTGGCCAACGTGGAGACGACCGCCGGAAATATCTGGCTGGTCCCGCCCGGCATCCAGGGACGCAGTCTGATTGCCTATCTCAACGGATCACGCTCGATTCGTCACTGTGGTCGGCAGATGGTGAAGGTGTTGGGGTGGTATCGGAAACTGCGGCAGAAATCTCGCTTGGGGAAAGCAACGGCACCAACTCCCGCCGCGACCGAAGAGTCGTCTGCGGGCTAGATACTCAGTGTAAATACTAAATACTAAATCGACGAGAAGAGTCATTTCAGCATGCGGCTATTGTTTCTATCCAATGTGCATCCTCATCCATTAGCTCCCGGCAAGGGAACGTTCAATGGTGCGTTGATTCGTGCGCTGGGACAGCAACACGACGTACATGTGGTTTGTCCGGTGTCGTGGACGGACCGCTTGCGAAGCCGCCGGACGGTATTGCCAGCGACTCCCATCCTGCTGCAACCTACGGTAACCGCGTCCTATCCGACGTTCTGGTATCCGCCCAAAGTCTTGCGTGCTCAGTATGATCGCTTCCTGGAGTGGAGTATTCGGAGACGCGTCGAGCGTGACTTGAAAAGTTTTCGCCCTGACGCCGTGCTGTCCTACTGGGCCCATCCCGATGGGACGGTCGCCTTGAGGCTGGCGCGTCGTCTGGGGATTCCCGCAATCACGATGGTCGGCGGATCGGATGTCCTGCTGATTGGCAAACGTGGGGCACGTCGCACCGCAATCCTGAGGACGCTGCAGCAGTCGGATGCCGTGATTGCGGTCAGCTCGGATATTGCTCAGCAGATTACGGCGGATGGCGTGTCTGCCGATCGCGTGTTTGTCGTGCGTCGTGGAGTCGATGAGCAAATCTTCCATCCCGGCGACAAGCTTGCGGCGCGGGCCAGGCTGGGCTTGCCGCTGGATGCGAAAATTCTCGTGGGAGTCGGGCGACTGGTGCCGGTTAAGGACTGGCCGACACTGATGGCCGCGTGTGGGGAGTTGCGGCAACAGGCTCCTGGAACGCGTTGCTATCTGCTGGGGGATGGTCCCGGCCGTTCTGCGCTGGAACGACAGATCGCTGAACTGGGGCTTCAGGGGCAGGTCGAACTGCGGGGCGGTCAACCGCAGGCCGCTCTCGGAGACTGGTACCGGGCGGCGGATCTGGTCGTGCTGCCCAGCCTGTCTGAAGGTATTCCGAATGTCCTGCTGGAAGCGCTGGCCTGCGGCACCTCGTTCGTGGCCACGCAGGTGGGGGGCATTCCGGAAATTGCGGATGCCACGCTGGATCGGCTGGTTTCGCCGGGCGATCCCCGGCAAATGGCGGCCGCGATCCAGGAACGATTGCAGACCATGACTGTCCACAACGTGAATCGGATGCCGCCACTTTCCTGGGCCGCATCGGCCGACCAGGTGGTCAGCATCATACAGAATTGTCGGATGCGACGGCACGCGTCATTCGTCGAAGCATCCCGTGGTCCGCTCGACAACGTCGTCAAGCCAGTTTCATCACGCATTACAGAACCGATGTCGACTTAGGCGAAGGCCTGCGGGAACCGCTATGAATCCATTTCGCCAGGGGGTGAAGACGATGATGTCGGCCGTGTTGCCGCGCGAGCGATGGCTGACGCGGGGCCCCGACACGGCCACCGGCATTGCCCTGACTTTTGATGATGGACCGCATCCCGAGCACACTCCGCGGCTGCTGGATGAACTTGCCAGGTTCCAGATCCGAGCGACATTCTTCGTGGTCGGCCAGGCGGTGGCCTGCTTCCCGCATCTGGCCAAACGGATGATCGCCGAAGGGCATACGCTCGGTTGTCATACCTATACGCACTCGGAACCTGCCGAAACGTCTGCACGAACATTAATGGATGAAGTCGTGCGGTCACTGGCGTTGATTGAAGATCTCACCAGCCAGCGGGTGACACTGTTTCGGCCCCCAAAAGGAAAGCTGTCGCTCGCCAAAACGTTGGGACTGTGGGAGCTGCAGCAGACCATTGTGCTGTGGAACTGCGATCCGCGTGATTACCGTGCCGATCCTCTGCAGGGGATTCAGCCGTGGGTGCTGGAATATCGGCCCGAACGGGGTGACATCCTGCTGATGCATGACACGCATCCCCATTGTATCGATTCCATCGAACCCATTGTGCAACTTGCCGCAGACCATGCACTGGGTGATTTTCAAACGATCGATGAATGGTTGACGGTTAACAAACGCGCGGCACGGCCGCAGCGGAACGAGACGATTCTCGAGACCACGTCGACCGGACAAGTTCAAATTGCGAAACAAGGATATCGGGAATGAGTTCGTCCCTGACAATCAACCACGAGACCGCAGCATCTCAAACTGGCAACTGCAGCAAGCGGCTGTTGTTGATCAGCTATCACTTCCCCCCCGTGGGTGGTGCGGGGGTGCAACGGCCGTTGAAATTTGCGAAATACCTGCAGCAGTACGGCTGGGACGTCTCGGTCTTGATGGCGGCCAATCCGTCGGTACCGGTCTTTGACGAAAGCCTGTGCCGCGACCTGCCCGACGATCTGGTTATCGAAAAGGCCCGTACCTGGGAGCCCGACTATCGGCTCAAGCAGCAACTCGGCCAGCAACAGCAGGCCCGGTCGGGGATTGTTTCGAGACTGAAAGGGCTGGCTCGCGCTACGGCGAAGGGGCTCGCGTCGGTCGTCCTGCAACCAGATCCCCAGATGTTGTGGGTTCCGAATGCGCTGTCGGCTGCCAAGCAGTTGCTGGCCCGCCTGCCGCATGATGCGATTCTGGCGACGGCGCCCCCCTACTCGAACCTGGTACTGGGGACGATGCTCAAGCGGCGAACGGGCCTGCCCCTCATTGTGGACTATCGCGACGAATGGGATTTGAGCAGTCAGTATCTCGAAAACAGTCGCCGTGACTGGTTTTCCCAGGTGATTCAGGAACGGATGCAGCGTGCGGTCTTACGCCGGGCGGATGCCATCGTCGCGACCACGCAAGGCAGCACCGCACGCCTGCAGGAACGAGCTCGGCAAGCGGGCAGCCAGGCCCCCGCGTTTTGTATCTTTAATGGCTTCGATACGACAGACTTCGAAGGCCTGATGCAGCGGTCGTCTCGGCCTGCCACTGAGCGGACGCGATTCCGAATTGTTTATACAGGGACGCTGTGGAACCTGACGAACGTGCAACCTGTGGTTGAGGCGGTAGAACGGTTGCAGCAGGACAGCCCGGAGTTGCTGGATCGGCTGGAACTGGTCTTTGTCGGACGCAAAACGCCCGAGCAGATTACACTGCTGAATCGTTTATTGGCGACGCGTTGCAAGCTGGATATCCGCGACTATTGCGACCATGCGGCGGCGTTGCAGTTGATGTCTGAGGCAGATGCCTTGTGCCTGTTGTTGAGTGGGGTGCCCGGAGCGGAACGCGTGGCTCCTGCCAAGCTGTTTGAGTACCTGGCACTGCGGAAGCCGATCCTGGCGATTACTCCCGAAGGTGAGACCGCCGGGATTGTGAAACGTTACTTTCCCCAGAATCACTTTGTGCCGCAGGATGTGCCGGGAATCGCCAACTGGCTGTGTGATCAATTAGCCGTGTTCCCCGGGACCGGCCGCAGTGATCTGGAATCGACCGCAGATGTCGATCTGACCGAGTTCACGCGTCTTCATCAGGCCGGTCAGCTGGCAGACGTGTTAAATGAGGTTGTCCGGCAGCCGCGATGAATACCGTGGCGACTTGAATGATGCAAGTGGGCCACATCCAGTTAAACCCGGGGTTTTGTTTAAAAGCAGCGTCTAACGAACCGAAGTGCCAACGAACCTCACTGTGAGGAACAGACCGGACGATTTGAATGAGTCCGGTTGAGCGAGAAACGATCATGTTACGACTCTTTATCGAAGATGTCCGGCAGAAGGCGGTCTGGTGCTATGGTTCGTCCAGCCTGGGCGCCATTGTGCAGACATTGCTGACGGATGGTACCGCGGCCATGTTCTGGTATCGCGCCATGCAATGGTCGCAGCGCTGGCATCTGCTGCCGTTGAGCATGATCTTCAACAAGATCAATGCGATCTGCTGCCAGTGCATCATTGGCCGCAGTGCTGATTTCGGTCCCGGCTTTGTCTTAATTCATAGCCAGGGGGTCGTCATTAACAGCAACGTGCGCGGCGGCCGGCAGATCTTTATTGAACATCAGGTCACAATTGGTGCCGAGAAAAATCAGACCCCCATTCTGGCCGACAATATTTTTATCGGTGCGGGGGCCAAGATTATTGGTCCGGTCAGGATTGGCAAGTTCTCACGCATTGGTGCGAACGCCGTCGTGGTCCACGATGTGCCGGATGGGGCCACGGTCGGGGGGATTCCGGCCAGGGTCTTAAGGCAACGGGATCTCTCGCTGACGGAAACTTCAGCTGCGGATGGTGAGAATCTGATCTCCAGCTCAGGAGCTGCATTATGAACGGTCTGGAGACGGTCTTCTGGCTGTGTGCCAGCGGTGTGATTTATGCGTACGTCGGGTACCCTGTGCTCGTGTGGGGGATCTCACGTTGTTATCGGAATCCCGCGGACGTGGCGAGTGCACCACCGCTGCCCGCGGACTGGCCGATGGTCTCGTTGGTGATCGCGGCCTATAAGGAAGAGAAGGTCATTCTACCACGCCTGGTGAATGCCACGCTGCTCGATTATCCCCCCGAAAAACTGGAGATCCTGATCGGCGTCGACGGCAGCGAAGACTGCACGGGGGATCTCGTACGGGAATTTGTGGATTCGCGGGTGCGGTTGATTCAGTATCCGGAGCGTCGGGGCAAAGCGTCGGTATTAAACGATACGGTGCCGCAGGCGCGGGGGGACATCCTCGTCTTCTCGGATGCGAACACGATGACGCAGCCCGATTCGATCAAACGCCTCGTCCGCCACTTCGTGGATCAGCGCGTCGGGGCCGTGTGTGGCAAGCTCGAATTAATCGACCCCGCCAGCGGCCAGAACGTGGACGGCATCTACTGGAAGTACGAGAATTTTTTAAAGGGCTGCGAAGGCCGTCTCAATGGACTGCTGGGGGTCAACGGCGGGATCTATGCCCTGCGCAAGGAGCTTTATGAACCGATCCCGACGAACTCGATCGTGGATGACTTCCTGATTGGCATGCGCGTCCACATGCAGAAACGCACGTTGATCTACGATCCGACGGCGGTTGCACTGGAAGAGACCCCGGATACGATCGGGCAGGAATTTCAGCGGCGGACCCGGATTGGTGCCGGCGGTTTTCAGAGCCTGCAATGGCTGTGGCCGCTATTGAGCCCGATGCATGGCTGGGTCTCGTTCACTTTCTGGTCGCATAAGATCTTTCGCTGGTTGTGCCCGCTGCTGATGGTCGGGGCATTGGTCACGAACATCGCACTGGCTGGGCGGCCGGGTTATCTCACGTTATTGCTCGGGCAAGTGGCGTTCTATTTGATCGCTGCGGTGGGATTGGGATGGTTAACGGGCAGCCGGATGCCACGCGTGCTGAGGTTGCCGGCGATGTTCGTCAGTATGAATGCGGCGTTGCTGGTCGGGCTCTGGCATTCGCTCCGCGGGATTCGCGGCGGTACCTGGAAGCGAACTGAACGCACCCAGTCCTTGGAGGTAGTCTCGAAATGAGTACGACTGTTTGGATCGTCCTGGCAGCTGCAATTGCGGTCGCAGGTAGCGCGGCGGCCGCCTACTGGTATGCCTTGCGGCAACGGCAGATGCACTTATGGCTGGGAGCCTATTACTGCACTCCGCGTCCGCAGGCCAACCGGTTGACCGATGACGCACCGGTGCGCGTCTTCATTGCCGTCTGCGATCATTATGAACCGGAATGGGGCCGGCCGTCGCGGAGTACGTCGGTGGCTCGCGTGCAGCGCTGGGTGGATGAGTACCCCCGCCTGTTCGGGCAGTATCGTGATTCATCAGGACGCGCTCCACAGCATTCTTACTTCTATCCGCAGGACGAGTATCAACCGGAGTACCTGGATCTCCTCGCCGAACTGGTGCATCAGGGCCTGGGGGACGTGGACGTCCACCTGCATCATGATGGGGATACGGCCGATTCGCTGCGTCAGAAATTGGAAGAATTCAAACACACGCTGCATGACCGGCATGGGTTGTTGCGGCGGGACCCGGTTACCAATGAACTGGTTTACGGATTCATCCACGGCAACTGGGCCTTGTGCAATTCGCGGCCGGATGGTCGCTGGTGCGGCGTCGATCAAGAATTGACAGTCCTGATGGAGACGGGCTGCTATGCCGATTTCACATTGCCGTCGGCACCCAGCAATACCCAGACGCGGATTGTAAACAGTATTTATTATGCCCAGGACATTCCCGGCCGGTGTGGGTCGCACAACTGGGGAATTGGAGCACAGGTGGGCAGGATGGCTCCTGAGGATCATCTGCTGATGGTTCAGGGGGCCCTGCTGCCCGACTGGCGGAATCGCAAACTGGGGATTTTTCCACGTATCGAAAACAGTGATATACACGGGGGGCGTCCGGCGACCTGGAAGCGATTTCAAGACTGGACTCGTGCCGGAGTTCACGTTGCCGGACGCCCGGACTGGCTGTTTGTGAAGCTGCATACGCACGGCTGCAAGGACGGGAATATCGACACCTGGCTGGGGCCCGAGTCGCAGCGATTTCACCAGGATCTCGCCGAGCACGCCACGTTGAATTCCAACTTTCAATACCACTATGTCACTGCCTGGGAAATGGCCCAACTGGTGCATCAGGCCGAGCGTGGCCAGACCGAGCCGAATTGGAATGCCATGACGCGGGATGTGGTTTCGTCGAAATAACGCACCGACTCCGACAGAACGACGAGACGCTTATGTTCGCTGCACAGACAAGTCAAACTTATCCCGGATACGCGGCTGCTCCATATCAATCGGTGCCCGCCGAGTCCCCGGGAGCGAAGTGGATGACGCGGGTCTCGTGGGCGCATTTTGCGTTGCTGTGGGGCATCATTGGGCTGATCCATGGGGTCTCGGAAAGCTGGTGGCTGGGGACGGTGATCGTCTATCTGCCCCGGGCTCCCTGGGTGATTCCCGCGCTGATACTGGTGCCGATGTCCATCCGCTGGGGCTGGAAGCCGCTGGTGATCAATCTGGCGGCCGGCTTACTGGCGATCGGGCCGGTGATGAACTGGCAGACCGGCGGGTTTTTCCTGCCGGCAGTAGATCGTCAGGCCTATCGTCTCACTGTCGTCAGCTGCAATGTGCAAAGCTTTCGGCCCAAGTTCGACCAGGTGGTGAGTGAACTGGAGCGTATTGATCCCGACGTGGTCTTGTTTCAGGAGGCGTTCGAAGACCATGCGTTGCTGGCGACGGTATTTGACGGCTGGAATGTCCATCGCGTCGACGAATACCTGGTGGCTTCCAAGTTGCCGTTGAAGTTCATCCGCACAATATTTGTACCGGGGTTCGAACGAGTGACCGCGGTCCGGTATGAAGTAGAAACCCCGCTGGGGCCGGTGGCGGTCTTCAATGTCCACCAGACCTCACCGCGCCGTTCGCTGACCCAGTTGAAGCCCTGGTCGCCGGTGCTGGGGTCGGGCATTGAAACGGTTGAGCAAGAGACGACGTTGCGAGATGTGGAAGCGATGAAGACGCGGGCGTTTACGCAGCCGGAGGGGCTGGATCTGCCCGTCATCATTGCCGGTGACTTTAACATGCCGAACGACAGCAGCCTGTTCCGCAAACATTGGGGCAATTTGAACGATACCTACGCGCTGGCGGCCGTCGGCTATGGTTACACAAGCCCCTGCAGCGGCGGCAAGTTGTGGCCGGCAAATATGCCCTGGGCCCAGGTCGATCACATCCTGGCGAATGGTGACTGGCAGGTCGAACGCAGCTGGATTGGAACGAGCGCCGGTTCCGATCACCGGCTGATCGCAGCCCAACTCCGGCTCCCCTCACGCCGGGTGACTGGCCCGTAACATCCCGGCCCGGTGAACGCTCGTTGGGAGGAGGATTGCACCACGGAGAGCACAGAGAGCAC
>CAZQUW010000075.1:22203-25341 GCA_964596215.1 uncultured Planctomicrobium sp.
GGTCTGTTTCCGAAGATCTACTCAATCGTTGCTTGATACCGGTTGCTTGGTGATTTCAGTAGCCCACAGTCTGTCTCTATCCGTGTTTCATCCGTGTTAATCCGTGGCTAAATCAAATCTCTCCGTGTTCTCTGTGCTCTCCGTGGTGCATTTTTCCGCAGGGGGAGGGATTGCACCACGGAGAACACGGAGAGCACGAAGTGAGAAGAAGAGGTTTAGCCACGGATTAACACAGATTGAACACGGATCAGATCAGCGTCTGCGGGGTCTGTTTCCGAAGATCTACTCAATAGTTGCTTGATACCGGCCGCTTGCTGAGTTCAGTAGCCCACAGCCTGCGTTAATCCGTGTTTCATCCGTGTCCATCCGTGGCTAAATCGCATCTCTCCGTGTTCTCTGTGTTCTCCGTGGTGCAATCCCTCCCCACCCCGGAATCACGCCCAGGAAATGCAAGAACCGGCCTGTGGGGCCGGTTCTCGGATCGCTGCCGTAACAGGTGCTGATTCGAATTACTTCTTCTCAGCGAGGACCTTCAGGATGGCCTTACTGTCGTCCGCGGCTTTAACTTCGGTATTCTTGAGAGCGATCTTGCCCTCTTTGTTGATGACGAATGTCCAACGGGCGGCGGTCACGCCACGGGTCAGTTCGATTTCCTTGCCGTCAATGGTTTGCTTGATGGTGGCGCCGGGTTTCAGCGGTACGCCGAAGGCCTTCGCGACGTCACCCTTTTCGTCGGCCAGCAGGGCGAAGTTCAACTTGTGGACGCCCTTGAAAATGACGTGATTCTTGACCGAATCACCGCTCACGCCAACGACTTCGACTCCCTGATCCTTCAGCTTGGCCAGGTCGTCGCGGAATCCACAGGCCTGCTTGGTACAGCCACCGGTCAAATCGGCTGGATAGAAGTAGACCACGATCGTGTGCTTGCCGACATGATCTTCCGACTTCCAGGTCTTGCCCGAATCGTCGAGGGCTTCAAATTTCGGTGCGGCGTCGCCAACTTTCAGATCCACTTTTTCCTCCGCAAACAACACACTGCCACTCCACACGGCAGACACGGCCAGAGCCAACAGACCCATCCACATTTTCTTCAAGTGCATTATCAGAGCTCCTGCAGGTTCCCCGGGGCACGGCGAGTGAACACCCACTTCGCGGCGTGCCAAGCTTTCTGTTCTATGTCTTGATATACCAGATTTGGGACGAATCAGCGACTCCCGATGGATTTTTGCCAGGGACAGCAGCCGTGCGCCCGATGTGGCGAGAGTCTGCTCGCCAACCGCGTGCGGGCGACGAGAGATCAAGCCAGACAACAACAATGCCAGTACGCTGCGTGGGCAGGCCATTCGTTCAAAAGACGCTACGCAGATCGTTCGCAAATCTCATTGTTGACTGATAAACATCGCGTTATGATTGAATGCGTAGTAAGCCGGGGATTCTCCCTTCTCGAGGTCCGTGATGTTCGGCGTTAATCGCATTGAGCCTGGGGCTGGTGGTTCCTGGACGCGTCGTCAATTGCTGCGCGTCGGGGCCCTGTCGTTCCCGGGATTCGGTTTGACCGAATTGTTGCGGTGGCGCCAACTGCAGGCGGCCGAACAGCGGGCGGCGGCTCCGCGGGCGAAGTCGTGCATCCTGATTTACTTGTTCGGTGGCCCGTCGCAGCTGGAGACGTTTGACCTGAAGCCGCTGGCTCCCGCCGATTTTCGGGGTGAGTTTCAAGCGATTCCCACCAATGTGCCGGGGATCTCGATCGGCGAACATCTGCCACTGCTGGCTCAGCAGGCCGACAAGTATGCGATTATTCGCTCGATGAACCACGAGCATCCGCGGCATGGCTGGGGTTTGTATCACGCCTTTACCGGCAAGCGACATAGCCGCCCGGATCTGGATGCCCCGCCCACTCCGGACGATCACCCGGGGATGGGGGCCATCGTCAATTATGCACTGCCGGGCCGTGGCGGGCTGCCGGCTGCCGTGACGTTACCGCGGTGGAATAAGTTCAACGATCTGCCCGATGAATACGCGGGTGAGAAAGCCGGGTTTTTAGGCAAGACCTTTGATCCGTGGTTAATCAGTGCGGATCCGAATGCCCCCGATTTCGGGATCTCGGGCATCGACTTGCCGGCGGGGTTATCGATCGGGCGATTTGCCGAACGGAACCTGCTGCGGCAGCAACTCGGCAGCCGCCTGGATACGATGCTGGCCTCGGGGCTGTCTCAGCAGCACGATCTGTTGTATCAGCAGGCGGTCGAACTGGTGGCGTCGCAGTCAGCCCGGCGTGCATTTGAACTGCAGCGTGAATCGGCAGCGCTGCGGGAACGGTATGGTCGCCATCCGATGGGCCAGGGCCTGTTACTGGCCCGGCGGCTGATTGAAGCGGGGACAACGCTGGTCACGGTCAATTGGCACAATGACGCCAGTGACGTGAAGTCCCCCTTCTGGGACACTCATCGCGACAATTTTAACACCCTTAAGCAGCGGTTGTTGCCACCGACAGACCGGGCGATTGCGGCCCTGTTGCAGGACCTGAGTGAACGGGGATTGCTGGAATCGACGTTGGTGGTGGTGACGGGCGAATTTGGAAGGACACCGCGGATCGGTCGCGTGGTGATGAACGCCGCGACCGACGCCACGGGCCGTGACCACTGGCCGCATGCGTACTCGGCGCTGATTGCGGGCGGGGGTGTGCGCGGCGGCCAGGTGCACGGAGCCTCGGACGATCGAGCGGCCTATGTGGCCCGCGACCCGGTCTCGCCCCCCGATCTGGTTGCCACGATGCTGTGGAGCCTGGGAATCGATCGTGGGACGGTAATTCATGATCGGCTGCGCCGTCCGCAGCTGTTGTGCGAAGGTGAACCGGTGACCGCGCTGTTCTAGTGCGGCGTCGCGTTTTCATCCGTATCTGCGTGGATTTCTTGAGCGGCTCCTCGGCCGGTCGCGGACCAAGCTGCCCGCCAGTTCGGGGGCGCTGATGGGCGCTCTGTTTATCTTTCATTGCCGCAATTTCATGGGTTTCGGTGAATTTGCGGGCCGGTTGAGATGCAGCAAGCGTGCCTTTGGACAGCCACGAAATTAGGAAGCTGGCGGCGGATGTGGGAAAAAGGGGGGATTTTATTGGTCCTTGGTCCTTGGTCCTTGGTC
>CAZQUW010000076.1:0-3001 GCA_964596215.1 uncultured Planctomicrobium sp.
GACCTTCTGTTAAGAAGCATTGGAACAGAAGGTCACGAAGGACACGAAGAATTCAATGGGGGGAGACGATCGTCCGTGATGACCGGGCCTGGCAGAGTCCGCGAAAACCGATGACAAACATTAAGATGGGACACCGCCTGCACGCATCGCGTGACGGCTACGACTTTCCCCCGACTCCTTAAAGTATGACGGATTGGAAACCTGTGACGCCCGATTTTCTACCGACCGCGGATCTCGAAACACTACGATTTCGCGCTCGAGTCCTGGCAGCCATCCGCCAGTTTTTCGATCTGCGCGATCATTACGAGGTCGATACCCCATTACTCTCGCAGGATCGCGTCATCGATTCGAATATCGAGCCCTTTATCATTCCCGAGGCCATGGGGGGGCGTGATCTGTTTCTCCAGACGTCGCCCGAGTTCGCCATGAAACGTTTGCTGGTAGCCGGCGCGCAGGCCATCTATCAGCTAGACAAGGTTTTCCGGCGGCACGAGCGGGGCCAGAGGCATAATCCTGAATTCACGATGGTGGAATGGTACGCCGTCGGCACCGACCACCATCAGCAGATGGAATTTACCGAACAGCTCGTACGATCCGTTTTTGAAATTTCACCGGTCCGTCAGCTGCCCCCTACGCCCTTCCGCCGCACAACCTACCAGGCCGCCTTTCAGCGACAGCTGGGCGTTGATGTCTTCCATCTAAAGGGGGCCGAACTGCGCGAGCTCGCCCGGCGGCATGGGGTGAGTATCCCCGAATCACAAGACTTGGAAGACTGGGATGGCTGGCTGAATCTGTTGCTCGCAGACTTGATCGAACCGCACCTCGGATGTGATGTTCCCGAGTTCCTCTACGATTACCCTGCATCACAAGCAGCGTTGGCGCGCGTGCGGCCGGGAGCGCCTGCGGTGGCGGAACGCTTCGAGCTTTATCTAGACGGCATTGAACTCTGCAACGGCTACCATGAACTGGCCGATACAGAAGAATTGCGAGGCCGAATTCGACAAACCTGGATGACACGCACGGGGGACCCTCCGGTCAGCAGCCGGTTACTGCACGCCATGGAAGCCGGCCTGCCCCCCTGCTCCGGGGTTGCCCTGGGAGTGGATCGACTCGTAATGCTGGCCGCGGGAAAAACAAGACTGGACGAAGTGATCGCCTTCCCGATCGAGCGGTGCTGACACGCAGTCTACTTATCAACGCTAACAAAACCGCGGCGTCAGTTCAGAACGGCTTGAACTACCGCAGTTCTGAACTTTTCACAATCGGTTTTGTTTGGGGGGCTCAGACAAGTTTGAAGGACCCGATCGAAGGCCCCAGAAGTACCCGGGTGGTGTAGCGCGTTCAATTTTTTGCGGAGATGAACTCACAGGCGAGACGAACGGGCCTGAGCATTGACAAACCGATCGCGCCGCGAACGATTCAGGGTTTGCCTCCGCACTGGGCGGCCGGGTTGTTAGAATGCCCGTTTTGCAATTTTGATCCCGATTCATCCTCACCCACGACAGTCTTGTAAATCATCGGTCAATCAGACTCGGGGGACAGCACGCGCTGCCTCGTGTTACTGATTCTGAACAATTCATTTCCGAAAGCGTCATCGCTCACCTCATGTTTATCGAACTTTCTGAAGTCGCCCAGATGAACGTCACGCTTGCCGTCTTCGTGGCCATCATCATTGCGTTGTTTCAAGAGCGCATCGGTCCGGAGATCGTGATGCTGGCCGGAATGATGATTCTGGTCGCGTTCGGTGTCATCGATTTGAAGACGGCACTGGAAGGATTTGCCAATACGGGCGTGATTATGATTGCGGCCCTGTATGTTGTCGGGGCCGGACTGCAGGCGACCGGCGCCATCCAGATCATCAGCCGCTGGATGCTCGGCAAACCGACTCAGAACACCAGTCTGTTGCGATTGATGTCGCCGGTGGCGGGATTGTCGGCCTTCATGAACAATACGCCGCTGGTCGCCTTCCTGATGCCGGCGTTCATCCAAATGGCCAAACGGCTGCGGCTTTCGCCATCGCGCTTCCTGATTCCGCTGTCGTATGCTTCGATCCTGGGGGGCGTCTGTACGCTGATCGGTACCAGCACCAACATGGTGACCGACAGCATCATCCGTGATAAACAGCTGCCGCCGATGAGCATGTTCGAACTGTCGGTCGTGGGTGTGCCGATTGCCATTGTCGGTTTGCTGTACATGACGTTCGTCGGTCGCCGTCTCCTGCCGGATCGCCAGGACTTGCTGGAACACATTGAAACACATCGCCGGGAATACACGGTCGAAATGCTGGCCACCGCGGCCTGCCCGTTAATTGGCCAGACGGTTCGTCAGGCCGGACTGCGCGAACTCCCCGGGCTCTATCTCTATCGCATCGAACGTGGAATGGAGACGATCACACCGGTTGATCCCCAGGAGAAACTCCGCGTAGGCGACGTGCTCAGTTTTTCCGGCATTGCGTCGACCGTGGTCGATTTGCAGAAGATCCGCGGGTTTGCCCCGGTCGATCACCTGGATCCCCCCAGCCAGATCACGTCACTGACCGATGCCAAAACGACGGCCGCGACCCCGATGTCGCTCGATTCTTTCGAAGGCCTGCCGCCAGCTGCCCCCCCCAAAGCGATGGAGCGTATCGGCCGGCAGTTGTGCGAAGTGGTGATCTCCACGACGTCACCGCTCCGCAGCAAGACCATTCGCGAGACCAATTTTCGGACGCACTATAACGCCTCGATCCTGGCCGTCCATCGCAGCGGTGAGAAGCTCGAACAGAAGATCGGCAAGATCGAATTGCAGGCTGGGGACACCTTGTTAATCGACGCGAATGACGATTTCATTCGACGCTGGAGACACTCGCCTGATTTCATCCTGGTCTCGGGAGTGGAGGACAGCGCCCCGGTGGCCCATGAACGGTCGTGGGTGGCATTGATCATTTTCGCCACGGTGCTGTTCGGCATGTCGTTTCCCTTCGGTGACGGAACACCCAAGGCGGCTGCGCAGCGTGTGGTCG
>CAZQUW010000076.1:3101-18543 GCA_964596215.1 uncultured Planctomicrobium sp.
GGCCCCCGTGTTCCTTCCGGAAACCACGCGCGGTCGCAGTGAAGGTGAATTAAAATCAGGGCCGGCGCCAGTCGTCCCGAAGCCAGTGAAGGCGAAACGCCCCTTCAGCAGTGCCGATATTCCGGCGATCTTTGCCATCCTGGGGGCTGTGGCCATGATCTTCACCGGTTGCGTCCGAGGCTCGGAAGCACTGCAGAGTATTCAGTTGCAGGTGGTCCTGCTCGTCGGCGCGGCCCTGGGGATTGGCAAGGCGCTGGAAGCGAGCGGCGCAGCCAGCTTTATCGCCAACTCCATCCTGGGGACGGTCGGCACCACCAATCCGGTGATCATCCTGGCCGTGATTTATCTGCTGACGGTGGTACTTTCTGAGTTTCTCAGTAACAACGCCACCGCCGCCATGATGGGCAGCCTGGCAATCGCCACAGCTGCGCAGATGAACGTCAATCCGCGACCATTTTTAATCGCGGTCACCGTTGCCGCTTCCTGTGCGTTTGCGTCGCCGATCGGCTATCAGACCAATCTGATGGTCCTGAATGCCGGCGGATACAAGTTCATGGATTACGTGAAAGTGGGTCTGCCGCTGAACTTCCTGTGCATGATTATCGCGTTGATCGTGATCCCGCTGGCCTGGACATTCGAATTAATTGTCGCCCTGTAGGCCACGGCGGCAGTCAACACAGCCCAGCCTGGGAGCCCCACCTTAAAGCGTCCGTGAGTGCATTCCCTCTATTTTATCGAGGAAATATACTCGCGAATCTGTCGGGCCGGTCGTGGCGGAGACCTCGTGCCGGGGGGGGAAAGCCCCCGCGAGAGGGTTTCCATTCGGCCGCAGCAGAAATCGATTCCCATTCAGTGCTGGTAGTTTGTTTCGGCGGGTGTGATAAAAATTTTCAGGGGGTGGGGTGGAATTGTTGGTGTTTTGGGAGATGTTTCGTTATCTTGTGGAGCGGTGTGTATCGGATAATTCGAAGACGAAGCGATCGCAGGACGTGAGTGATGAGTTCTGACCCGACCCCAGATGTAGCCCCCATTCCTACCGAAGTTCTCCCGAATTCGGTCCCTGAAGCGGCCACCCCCGCGCCACCTGCCCCCGAGGCAACGGCGACTGAGGTGAGCGCAACAGAGCAATCGACGACGGAGCGGCCCAAAGTACGGCTCAATCCGACCGTTGATCCCGAACAGGATAAAGCGGTCCCCTACACCTCAGCGACCGCATTGGAAGCGGATAAGCTGACGGCCGAAATTGCTGCCGAAGAGGCTGCCACCGGTCCCGATCGACACTTCGCTCCGTCGGCCACCTCCGTGCCCAAGGCCGAGCCGATCGAAATCCCCAACAAGCGCGACGTGGCACTCGATTCCGAAATGGAACGCGAGATTGCAGAAGCTCTCGCTTCTGGCGAAATCCCGGGTGCGATTGCCACGCCGGCCAGTTCCGACGCGACCTCCGGTTCGACACCTGAAGCGCCCGTCGATGAAGAAGACCTGGAACCGGGTACCCGCCTGAAGGGCAAAGTACAGGCCATCGCGGGCGAAAACGTCATTCTGGACGTCGGAATGCGGTCCTCGGGCTGTGTTCCCAGCAAGCAGTTCGAAGGCAAGCTCCCCGAAGTGGGTGCCTCTCTGGACGTGGTCGTCGACAGCTACAGTGCTGCCGAGGGCCTGGTCATGTGCAGCTTGCCCAAAGCCATGCGATCGGTCAGCGGCTGGAGCGAAGTCCAAGTCGGACAGATCGTGGACTGCATGGTCACCAAGACGAACAAGGGTGGCCTGGAAGTCACGGTTAACGCACTGCGTGGGTTCCTGCCGGCAGGCCAGGTTGATTACGGGTTTATCGCCAACCTCGACAGTTACGTCGGGCAGAAGCTCCGCGTGAAAGTCACCGAAGTCAACCCGCAAAAGAAGAACCTCGTTGTTAGCCGCCGAGCGTTCCTGGAAATCGAACGGGGCGAGAAGCGCGACGAAATGTGGAAGACGGTCGCCGTGGGTCAGACCCACTTCGGCGTCGTCAAAACCATTAAGGAATACGGTGCATTCATTGATCTCGGCGGCCTGGATGGCCTGCTGCATGTCGGTGAAATCAGCTGGCAGCGGATTAACCATCCGTCCGACATCCTGAAGGAAGGCCAGCAGGTCGAAGTTCAGGTCGTCGCGATTGACCGCGAAAAGAACAAGATCAGCCTGGGCATGCGGCAGCTGACCAAGAATCCGTGGAGCGACATTGAAGCGCGCTATCCGGTCAATTCTGAAGTCACCGGCACCGTCACTCGCACTTCAGACTTTGGGGCATTCGTGCAGCTGGAAGAGGGCATCGAAGGCCTGATCCATATCAGCGAACTGGAATACCGACGCGTTCACCGCGTGACCGATGTGGTCAAGGAAGGCCAGGAAGTCCGCACCAAGGTGTTGTCTGTGGATCTGCCGAAGCGACGTATTGCCCTCTCCTTGAAGGCGCTGCAGGCTCGTCCTGACTCCGCACCCCGGAAGGATGATGCCGATCTGGCACCAGGCGGAGCTGCTCCTTACGAACGCAAACGCAAGGGCCCCCTTAAGGGCGGTACAACTGGCAGTGGCGGCGGTGCCGGCCTGTTTGGCTGATCTCTTCCCGACTGCCTACGATAACGAATTAAAAAGCCCGGCAAATCGGATGGTTTGCCGGGCTTTCTGTCGGTCTCAGGTCCTGACAGAATCGGTACCTGATCCATCGTCACGAAGGCCACGATTGCAGCACCAGTTGGGCAACCCGAAGCAGTTCATCCCGGCCCGCACCGCTCGCGGACTACACCGCCATACCGTAGTTGACGGTGGCAATGGAGCGTGCCAGGACTCCGGGACTGCTGTGCGGAGACATTAGCACATGACCACCAATGCCAACCTGAAAACCGAGACGCTCCATTACGGACTCTTCGCCACGACGCCATCCTTCATCACAAAAGCCATCGCTTGCAGTACGCGGATATTTTGCAGCGGATCTCCTTTAACAGCGACGATGTCGGCGATCTTATCGACCTCGATCGTCCCCAGTCGGTCTTCAATCCGCAGCAGCTTCGCGGCCTCGAGCGTGGCCGATTGAATGGCTTTCATCGGCGGCATGCCACCGGCGACCATCAGTTCGAATTCACGGGCATTGGCTCCGTGGGGCGAGACCCCCGAATCGGTCCCGAAGGCAATCTTTACCCCCGCGGCCTGGGCCTTGGCGAATGTCGTCCGGATCACGGGGCCGATCGCCGCCGCTTTGGGGCGGACGATATCGGGCAGATAGCCCGGTTCCTTGGCTTTCTCCGCGACCCACTCCCCGGCCATGTTGGTGGGGACCCAATATGTTCCCTTCTGCTTCATGAGTTCAATGACTTCGTCGGTCATGAAGGTACCATGTTCGATGGAATCGACCCCGGCCAGCACGGCCCGTTTGATTCCTTCCGTGCCATGTGCATGAACGGCCACAGTCATGTTGTAGTCCTTCGCCGTCGCCACGACCGCCTTCAATTCGTCATCTGTAAACTGCGGATTCTGGCCACTCGCAGCCAGGCTGAGAATGCCTCCCGTCGCCGTCAGTTTGATGAGATCCGCACCGTCTTTGTAGCGTTGCCGAACGGCCTTGCGAGCATCGTCGACGCCATTGATCACCCCTTCCAGCGGGCCCGCATCGCGGCGGTAGTCGCCTCGTAACGCATTCGTGGGGTCGGCATGTCCGCCAGTGGTCGCCAGCGATTTACCCGCTGTGAAAATGCGAGGCCCGGGTACCCACCCTTTTTCAATCGCCTTCCGCAGCGCAATCGAATTCACGCCGTTATCACCCAGGTCGCGCACCGTCGTGAACCCCGCCATCAACGTCAAACGCGCGTAAACCGTGGAACGCAGTGCGTAATCAGCCTGCTCCATGAAGAACTTGTCCGTGTAGGAATCCTTCGAGTGCTGCGACATGAGGTGCGTGTGCATGTCCATCAGCCCGGGCAGAACTGTGTACTCCTTCAGGTCGATCACCGTGTCGCCAGCCTGAGCTGTCGCATAACCGGCTTCGACCTTCTTGATCTTGCCATCTTCGACCACAATCGAGACCTGGGCACGAGGTTCCGCGTTGCGGCCATCAATCAGCCGTCCCGCATGAATGATCGTCGCTGCTGAGATTGGCGGGGACAGAAAACCCAGACAGACTACGGTTGCCATTACGTTCCAACGCATCATGGAAATTCCTTGGATTCAGCTCCGGAAATGGATCAGCGATTACGTCTTGAGATCGACTACAAAAGTCGGCAATCATCCGAGATCGCAATTGCCCCTCAGTCATTGATCAACTATGATACATATGTTGGATGCCGGCTGCTCTGCAGTTCGACAGGAATGTTGAACCACGGGCGATGAACTCTTAGTCAATGCAAATTGCCGACTGGAGATTGTTGCACGGACTCGAGTAATTCGGCGTCAAATCACTACCGATTTGACGGTTTGGGACTGGCCCGAGTGCAGTGTTGACATGGAACTTCACGCGTGTACCAGAGGCGAGACTTTCGCGACCCCATAATCTTGCAGGATGACTCCCCATGGCCATGATGCGAATGCTCGGCAGTTCACGGCGATGTTGCGACGGTCTCACGCGGCGCGAAACACTCGCGGCCGGTGCCCTGACCTTTCTCGGGGGGAACTTCAACCTCAACCATCTGGCGGCCGCCGAGGCTGCCCGGCCCGGACACGTAGGCAAAGCGAAGAATGTGATTCTGTTATACCTCCTGGGCGGCGCGGCCACCCAGGACATGTATGACCTGAAGCCCAACGCCCCGGCTGGAGTGAGATCTGAGTTTGCCCCGATCAGCACGAACGTCCCCGGGATCCAGGTCTGCGAACACCTGCCGCAGACTGCAAAGTGGATGCATCGCACGGCCCTCATCCGGTCGTTGAACCACAAGGCCGGCTGCCACAACTGCCTGCCGAGCTATTCGGGTTTCGAAGCGACGCTGCCGGACCAGCACCCGCACGATACCGACCCACCCAGCATGGGATCAGTTTGCGAATACTTGAATACCAGGACTGGTCCCGACGAACTGCCGGCGTATGTCTACATGCCGAACTGGCTGGGCTGGGGCCAGAACTTTCGTCGCGGCGGACCGTATGGCGGGTTCCTGGGAAAGAAGTACGATCCCTTCACCACCGAATGCAATCCGACCATGGATGCAGGGATTACCGCCGCCGCGGGAAATCCGCAAACGGTGCGCGGCACCCCCATCCTGCCCGACAGTGCCCTGCCGTCCGACATCACCATCGACCGTTTCAGTCGCCGCAAGGACTTGCTTAAGCAGATTGATGACGAACACCGCCGCCTGGAGCGATCCGGAATTGTCGAGCGTTACAGCGAGACCCAGCAGCGAGCGTTTGGCATGCTGGGGGCTTCCAAGCTGGTCAGCGCATTCGACTTGAAGAACGAACGTCCGGAAGTGGTCGCTCGATACGGTAATTCCCTGTTTGGCAACACGGCACTGGTGGCCCGGCGGCTCGTCGAGCAAGGCGTGCGATTCGTCAATGTCACGTTTGATCTCTACGAACGCCCGAAGCTGATCGACTACGACGCCTGGGACACGCACACCAACAACTTCAAGATTCTTAAGAACAACAAGCTCCCGGTGTTCGATCAGGTCTATTCGGCATTGCTGGAAGACCTCGAAGTGCGCGGCCTGCTGGATGAAACACTCGTGCTGGTCATGAGCGAAATGGGCCGTACCCCGCGCGTTAACGGCAACGCTGGCCGTGACCACTGGACCTTCTGCTATGGCGCGATGATGGCTGGCGCCGGTATCAAGGGGGGCACGGTAGTCGGGGCTTCCGACGAATCGGCCGCCTACGTCAAGGAACGCCCCGTCAGCACGACTGAAATCTGCTCGACTGTGTACGAACTCCTCGGCATCGGCCCGGAAACGCGCGTCCCTGACCGCGTCGGCCGCCCCTATTCGATCGGCATGGACGCGGAACCCATCTGGGAATTGATTGGATAACGCGGAAACGCAGTCGCCAGATGGCTAACGCTTTACGAGATATTTCTTGATGATCTCCTCGTTGACTTCAACACCCAGTCCAGGGCCCGTCGGAATCGTCATCTGACCGTCGACGATCTGGAACGGTTTCGTCGTCAGAAGCTCGGTGCGGAATGGGTTTTCATAGGTATCGAACTCCAGCATGGGTTCATCACTCGTAGCCCCCTGAGTATAGGCGGGCAGCAGCGACAAGACCTGCATGGTAGCGGCAATCGCCAGGGCACTCCCCCAGCAATGCGGCACACATTGCACGCTATACAGTCTCGCCAGCTCGGCGATAAACAGGCACTCGCCAATGCCGCCACACAATGTCGCATCTGGCTGGATGATGTCGAACGAGCGTTTGACGATGTGATCCTTGGCCGCAGCTCGGGAATCGAGAACTTCGCCCCCTGATATGGCAATATCCAGGGTATGTGTCAGTTCGGCATATCCTTCATAATTCAGCCCCTGGGGAATGGGCTCTTCCCAGCAGTAAAAGTCGAGCTTTTCGAGTTCTTTGCCAAACTTTACCGCCTGCGGAATTGTGAACGCGGCATTGCCATCAGTCAGCAGCCGGATGTCCGGGCCGACGGTTTCCCGGATCTTCGTCAGAATTGCCAGATCGCGCTTGTTCTCATAACGGCCCGTGCGGACCTTCATCGCGCGAAATCCGGCCTTGACCAAGGCCGCGGATTCAGGCGGAAACTGGTCTTCGGCACGCACGCCTTCGGTATAGTTCATGGCTGCGGCATAAGGCATGATCTTGTCGCGAACCCGCCCGCCATACAAGTCAGAAATCGGCACCCCCAGCGCCTTGCCCCGCAGATCATGCAAGGCGATATCCACACAGGCAACAGCCCGGCCGTCACCGAAATTTTCACCCCACAGCTGCGGCCAGAGCTTACGATGCTCCAGCGGATTCTTGCCGATCAGAATGTCTTTTAAGTGGTCCTCAATTGTCCCCTGCGTTCCCCCCACATCGGCTGTTTCGCCCCAGCCGACCAGTCCACTGTCGGTCGAAATCTTGCAGAGCAGGCAATTGCGAGTGGGACCAAGCTGCCCCACCGACACGCCGATGGCTCGTTCCAGCTTGTGGGACAGCGCGAATGTTTCCACGTTCGTAATCTTGAGTGAGCTCGGTTTGGGATCGGCGGCTTGCACGGTCCCGCCAGTTACCCAAGGCAACAGTCCAGCCACTGCTCCTCCAGCACCCAGAATTCCTGATTGCAACACAGCCCGTCTATTCAGTCCTGATTGAGGCACGATGCGACACTCTTTCTAGGGAAAATTTCCGGGAATGATGAGCGGCAGAACTGCTAACAACCCCAGCAAACGACTGCCGAAAGCAAGAATTCTCGCGATTTCTTCTAACTGACGGTCAGACCCGCACGCGAGCCCAATGGATACTCAAGCATCCTGGTGCGCCCGCGTAGAAGACACACAGCACCTTGCCGTTTTTCAGGTCCACAATTGAGGGATGGCCGAAGCTCCATTTCAACATGTCATCCCAATAGGCATTGAAGTCGACATCGGCACCCTGCTGTGTCAACGCGGCCTTTTCGTCATGGACGTGTACGACCAGCTTATCGGCCTCGGGCCAGGTCAGCCCTTCGTCGCGTGAGACCCACAGTGTCATCGTGCCCGGTCGATCGCGATCGACGACGAAGACCAGCAACCGGCCATCTTCCAGCAGCAGCGGAGCCCCAATCTGGCCGGGAATTGTGGTTTCGCGAATCCTCTGGTAGGGATGCCCCTGCTCCAGTAACGAACCATGCTTGAAATGCACCTTAAGATCCTGCTTCAGTTCCAGATCATGAGTCCAGAAGAAGGCAAAATACTCACCCGGCTGAAAGCCAGGGCACAGTCGCTGGTCCCAGAAGTAAATCTGGTGATCAGGATGCTGAGCGACCATGTGCAGTTCAGGGAAAGTCTCGCCACCGTCCCGAGAGACGATCAACCACGCACCGTGCCGCGACGGTCGCGGATCGTCGTATTCCTTATAACTTTCAAATGCGAGTGCAATCGATCCATCATTCCAGCTCAAGGTCCCACCCGTCGCAGCACAGCCACTGAGCCCCGGTGTCGGAATGACTCGCCACGGTCCCCAGGTACTTCCCTGGTCGTCCGAGACCGCCAGTAACTGTCGGCTATGCAACAGCCCTTGCGTATCAGCATCAAATAGAGGTCGTTCGGGCTCGGAGCGATCAAACCAGGTGCCCGTCAGCAGCAGTCGACCGTTGGGCAACTCGACAATGTCACCAGATGACAGAGAGCCCGGTTTACCATCGAGCACAGTCGGAAATAGAAAGGGAATCTCTTCCCAGGTCTGGCCGCCATCGAGTGATCGATTCAGCCGGAGCGTCGAGTTGACGGCATGCTTCGCAGGTCCCGACTGGTGCCCGACGATCAACGCGCCGTGGCTTAATCGCTTCACACTGGTGAACGCATTCACGCGCGAATCAGGGGGCTGCTGCGACGCATCATAAACCAGTCCGCGAGCTTCGAGTTGCAGGGCCACGGGTTCGTTCCTGAATGGTGAACTGGGTCAAATTCATGAGCGGCCAAATCACTTTAATCCTCAACTTGCGGTCCTGTAAAGCGGCTCGGCGTGTTCGCACTAGAAAGTCGATTTTATTTCCAATGGACCGTACCAATCCTTGAAAAACTGCGAGATTCCACGTTGGTTCTTGCTCCACGGTTCAGAACACGGGAGGACGCTCGCGCCATTCCGCTCACATGGTCAGTACCAGATGCCCTGCGGCACGCGGCTGACTTGAGTTAATGCGCTCTGCCGTGGCCCTTAGCGCGGCGCAGCAGGTGGCGCGAGTGAAGCGATTGCATTGCCCAACCACGCGACCAGCAGCACCGCCATCGTCACGCTCCCCACCAGCAGCGTGATCAAGATCGCCACCAGCGCTCCGAGAAACAGCCAGTCGGCCCAGCGTAACCGTTTTTCCTCTGCCGGACTCGCCAAAGCATGGCGCTTTAAGAGTTCGACATTCTTCTGATTGGCCTTCCAGTACAGATCGAAGATATCCCCCAATACGGGAATCGATCCGGCAATTGTGTCGAGTGCGATATTCAATGCCATGCGGGTCATCGTCAGGCGCGACACACCTCGCTTGCTCGCAGCATGCAGAATGTAGAGCGACACTGCGGAGGCCGCGGTGTCGCCCAAACCGGGGATCAGTCCGAGGAACGAATCCAGACCGAATCGCAGGCCGATGCTCGGAATCGCGAACAGACTGTCCATCCACCGCGCCAGACTCTCGAGATCGGTAATCGATGGTCCCGCATCTTCGGCCTGGTAGTGGGTTTTACCGTCTTTCTCGATCACGATTACTTTAGGCTGCTTAGGATTCATCGTTATCACCGTGTAAGGTCCGCTTCCGCCACTCTCTACAGATGTGTCACAACTGCGGGGCGGCAACTGGCACCGGGGGGAATTATAGCAACGGCGCACCCGGCGATATCGATTTTGACTTTCCGTCACGTCCAGTGGGACTAGCACAGTTGGCGAGGATCCGCCCTCCGCGATACACTTTGTGTGCTCGACGACGCGCCGCACCCCACCTCGCCACTGACTCACCCGACTTCAGTGGCCATCTGACTCGAATAGCCTGCCTTGGACAACACCCTGAAAGGAATGCGATGAGCGACCCGGTCTTCACGTTTGATGTGCATCTGGACTTGAGCATGAATGCTCTCGAGTGGAATCGCGATCAGCGCTGGTCGCAAGAGAAAATCCGCCGCTGGGAAGGACATCAAAAGGATCGAGTCGACCGCGGCAACAACACGGTTTGCTTCCCTGAAATGCGCAAGGGCAGTATCGGTCTGTGCGTCGCCACCCAGATCGGCCGCAATTCGGGATACTTCGCCCGCTTGCCCGGCTGGGCCTCGCCCGAACAAGCCTGGGCGCAAACCCAGGGTCAGCTGGCCTGGTATCGCGAAATGTGTGACCAGGGCGAAATGGTCCAGATTCGCACCGTGGCCGAACTCGATGCCCACCTGAAGCTGTGGCGCGAGTCGCCCCCCTGCGATGACGGGACGCCATTCGTCGTCAACTCGCGGGAGAAGCCGAAAGTCCTGCCGATTGGCTTCATCCTCAGCCTGGAAGGTGCGGACTCGATCGTCACGCTGAAGCACCTGGAACGCAGTTACGAAAGCGGTCTGCGGGCACTCGGCCCGGCCCACTATGGCCCCGGCATCTACGCCCATGGCACTGATGCCAGCGGCCCGCTGCCCCCCAAGGGCAAAGAACTGCTGAAGGAGATGGAACGACTCGGGATTATTCTCGATGTGACCCACCTCTGCGACGACTGCTTCTGGGATGCACTCGATTGCTATAGCGGTCCCCTGTGGGCCAGCCACCAGAATTGCCGGACGCTCTCCCCCTGGAATCGTCAATTCGCTGATGACCAGATCAAGGCGGTCATCGAGCGTGGTGGCGTGCTGGGCATGGCATTTGATGCCATTATGATGGTCCCCGGCTGGGTCCATCTGAAAAGCAAACCGTCCGACTTTCAGCTGAAGATCGAACGCATTTGCGAGCACATCGATCATATTTGCCAGATTGCCGGGAACGCGAAGCACGTCGGTATCGGCACCGATCTCGACGGTGGCTACGGCACGGAACAGACTCCCATGGACCTGGACTCGATCGCTGATCTGCAGAAGATTCCCGCCCTGCTGAAGGCACGCGGATATTCGCAGACCGACATCGAAGGAATCATGTCGCAGAACTTTATTAACTTCCTGCGACGAACCTGGGCTTAGGCCACAGCCAGACCTCCGAGCCACTGAACAAGAGGCGGTCAAAACGGCCCCGGCAATGATTTGCCGGGGCCGTTTTCGATCACCTGATTCTTTACGTCAGATATTCGTGATATTCGATAAAAAAGACAGCCGCGTTACGAGAATCCGGCCGCCGAAACGGGAACTACCGTACGCAATAGTCGATCACGCGGGAAATTTCGCTTCTCAAATCAGCACGATGGACCACGCGGTCGACGAAGCCATGCTTCTGCATAAATTCGCTGGTCTGGAAATCGGCAGGCAGCTCTTGCTTCACGGTGGCCGCGACCACGCGCGGACCCGCAAAGCCGACCAGTGCGTTCGGCTCGGCGAGGATGATGTCCCCGAGCGAAGCAAAACTGGCCGCAACGCCACCCATCGTGGGATTCGTCAGCACCGAAATGAACAAACCGCCGGCTTCATGCAGCCGAGCGAGCGCGGCGCTGACTTTACCCATCTGCATCAACGACAGAATTCCCTCGTGCATGCGGGCACCGCCGCCCGAACCGCTGACGATCACGATGGGCAAATTCAATTCAGTGGCACGCTCGATTGAACGCGTCAGCATCTCGCCGACAACCGAACCCATGCTGCCCATAATGAAGGCCGAATCGGTCAGCGCAAACACCAGCGGGCGGCCACGGAGATAGCCGCGCCCCGCGATGCATGCCTCACGCAGCCCGGTCCGCTTCTGTTCATCTTTCAGTCGCTCCGCATACGGCTTGCGGTCGACGAAGCCGAGGGGATCGACGCTCCGCAGGTCGGTAAACCATTCTTCGAAGCTGTCGGGGTCGAGCAGCTGCTCGATCCGTTTCTGTCCAGACACATAAAAGTGATGCTGGCATTCCGGGCAGACATTCAGCTGCTTTTCAACCTCTTTTTTATAGACGGTTGCCTTGCAGCCATCGCAGCGAATCCACAAGCCCTCAGGCACGCCACGTTTCGTGCGTTTAACCGCCGGGGCAACCTCGGGCAGGGTGGAATCCGAACTGGCCGGAACGGGAATTTCGGTGACGGGCGATTCTTCAGACATCGACATGGTATCGGTAAGGGCCTCACAGCTGTGCCAACATTGCACACATACCAGTCAAACGCACAAACGACCAAACGACCGCAATCCTCGAAATCGATCGCAGAAACGGAGTCGCCAGCGCCCGGAATAGTATGGCAGTTGCGTAGTTTTACCGTTTCTTGAGCGGCTTGCCCAGATCAGCCGGAAATTGCTTCCGCAGTTCCATTCCGGGGAGCCCCCTGCTCTGCCAGCTGCAGCAATTCCCATCGTGTCCGCACGCGCTGTTCACAACACAACGTGCTGCCCAGCTCGATCTTACGTCCGGTCAAATAGTAGGCGATTAACTCGGCAAGCGGATCGGGCGCCACCACGGCAAACGGAATTCCCCGTTTCAGCGGTTTTTCGAAGGCATGGCGAATGCGATCCAAGGCCTCGACGACGGTCTCACCCTGGGGGGGACAGATCGTTTCCGGTGATTCCTGCCACTGTCGAAAAACCTTGGGATGCTTGCGTCGCAGGTCTTCCACTTGCAGACCCTGCCACAGCCCTTGATCCAGATTTTCGAGATCATCGAGTTCTTTGACGGTCAGGCCGAGCGCTTCGCCCAAGGCCGCCGCCGTGCTGCGAGCGGGCTCGCAACGAGACGTATAAATCACATCCATGGGCGCAGTCTGCAGTTGGACGGCCAGTTCTTGCAGCTGGGCTTCGCCCCGGGCATTCAGCGGCAGGCTGAGACGGCCTTGCACTCGGTTTTGTTCGTCAAAATCGGTGCAGCAGGGATGGATCAAAACAACGGTAGAGAGTGGTTGGGACATAGGCTTTCGGTTACTCCCGCGGCGCTGGGGCCGCAGCAGTTCGGGCGAGATCGGCCAATTGGCGGATCGCGGCTCCGTAGTCAGGTTGATCGAAGATCGCACTGCCGGCGACAAAAAAATTCGCCCCGGCGGCTGCAGCACTGGCGATGGTTCCCGTTCCAATTCCACCGTCGACTGACAGCAGTGTTTCGGCCGGTAACCAGGATCGCAACTGTTTGAGTTTCTCCAGGGCGATCGGCATAAACTTCTGCCCGCCGAAGCCTGGATTGACACTCATGACAAGGACGAGATCGCATAAATCCAGGACCGGACGAATACGTTCGACCGGGGTGTCGGGATTCAAGACGATGCCCGCCAGACGGTCGGCCTTGCGGATGTCACGCAACAATGACTGCGGTTCCGGCACGGCCTCGATGTGGATGGTGATCGCGTCGCAGCCGGCTGACAGGTAGTCGTCCAGGTAGCGAGCGGGATCCGAAATCATCAAATGGGCATCAAACGGCAGATCCGTGAGCTTTCGCAAGCTCTCGATGACCATAGGGCCGTACGATAAGTTGGGCACGAAATGGGCGTCCATCACGTCCAGATGGAGGACGGTGGCCCCAGCTCGTTCCAGCAACTGCACCTCACGGTGCATATTACCGTAATCGACTTTTAACACGGAAGGAGCGATAACCGGTGCGTCGTGCACCAGGTTTCGCAAAATGGCCGTACGGCTCATAGGTTCCATAGATTAGGGCTGCTGGTCGGGGCTCTTGAACGGAGGCTTCTCATGAAGACCACGTTCAAGAAGTGCTGCCGCTTGGCCGCACAAACGTTAAGAACCAGCTAATAGAATCATTGTGCACAATCATGGGGACAGTGTCCAGAGTGGATCGGATTTCCGACCTCAAATCCAGTATGAATTCCGGCGGCATAATGGCCCTCGTTCCAATCTGGGTACCGCACATAAGTCAAACCCTGCATAGGCCTTTCGTTCTGAAATTTGGACCCGTTCCAAGCAGAAATGGCCTCTCTTTCGACGAAACGTCTGAAGACTTCCCTCCACTGGACAGCCTCAAGGAATAATCATACCTGCATACCCCACGACGCGGTCAAATTGACCGCTCGCCGTGCTGCTGTTGTCATAATGGACAAGCTCGGGACGCGGCGCATTTCCAGTTGACTCTAACGCCCGCAAGATCGTTATCGCCGGGATCACTCCGCACATGGAGATCCGGTGCTGCTGGGTCACATCGAACAGCTGGCCGGCATTCCCTGTGCGCATCGCATCGATCGCCAGAAAATCGAGACGCCGGTTCTCGGGCTCGGCTGCGAAGTGGTGCAGATCGCTGGAGATGACCAGCAGGATCGGTTCCCGGGCTTCACGACACAAGATCGCCAGTCCCTGAGCAAACTGTTCGGTCTGACTGTAGGAACTGGGGCCCAGCACGATCGGCAGGATCCGCACGTCAGGATTACGAGCCCGCAAGAAGGGCAGAATCACTTCAATTCCGTGCTCCTGGGCGTGCGCCGCCGAGTCCACCGTGAGTGCCGGGACCAGATTGACCAGCCGGTCCCGGAGGTCGGTCGCCACGGGAATCTCTGCACCGGGAATTGCCCAGGCATCGGCATTCGACACCGACCAGGTCGCGCCGGCCGCGGTGTGTTTCGGGCTGACGATAACCACCGTTCGCGGCACAGTCACCCGCGCCAGCGTCCGCCCCATCACATCGCCGCAATAGATCCAGCCCGCGTGGGGCAGCATGACGGCCCGCACGTTCGTCGCGGGAACCGAGTCCCCCTTTAGAAATCGGTCAAGCTGCGCGTGCATTTCCACAGGATCTGCGGGATAGAACTGTCCGGCCCGGGCCGGGGGGCGAACCACCGGCCCGGCAGCTTGCGGATGGGAATGAAACAATCGCGCTTCAAATGTCATTAATTGGGTCTCTGCAGCTTGCCAGGCATCGTGTGCCAAGCTGGCTTTCCGACACACCCCCTGGAGAAACGTCAGCGTATCCCAGCGGTGCTCGGTAGCCACCTGCGGCAATAACAGACCTCGCCCGCGCGGATGTGAAATGACCAGTCCATGCCGTCCGACCTGGATCGCTTCCGCACGCGCTGCACCAGTGGCCGTGACAGGCTGCGGATTGAACATCAACGAGACTTCCGTCAACAGGTGAGGAAGTTCCTCGGCACGCAGCGGAGTGAACCGCGGATCGTTCGTGGCGGAGTCCTCGGAAACCTGATTCAACAAGGCCCCCAGGGGCGCCAGTTTCCCGAACTGACCTTTGCACGCACGCAGCTTTTCACTGTGTTTGAAACTGACAAACATGCCGTACACGGGCACGTCCGCCAGCGGTCCAGTCAGCACGGGGCGCGGTCGCTGATGCAGGGTCGCATGCGCCACCGCCCGGGCGTGAGCGGCCAGCTGGTCCGCTTCGCCAGGAGTAAAATCGACACGAGCCGGCGACGGAGAGGCGACCTGGGGCGCTGGCTGTGCGGCGGTCTGCAGCTGGGTTGCCGGTCGGCCGGGCGGGGATTTTTCGGACATGACAGATTTCGTTGTAACCTCGAGATGCGACTCAGGACGTGGAGCCTCGAACGATAACCGAACAGGTTGGGGCTCGGAAATACGAATTGATTGCCGCCTGGGACCCCAGTTTCCTGGCCGATCCTCAAATACGCCGGGAATGGTGGTTCCACACTGCAGGCACTGATTTCCCCGTAGCCCATAGCGCCCCAACTGGTACCAGTCGCGTTCAATCAGCAGGTTCCCGCAACTGTGACAGTACGTACTCTGCCCTGCCACATCGTGCACGTTGCCGACGTACGGATAG
>CAZQUW010000076.1:18643-23881 GCA_964596215.1 uncultured Planctomicrobium sp.
GTCTCCAGCACCGGTTCCAGCCTGGACAGCGTCAGGAACTTATAGAACTCGGGCGTAAACCCCTTCAGGTCGACATTCGCGGCATCCATCACCGAATAGAACTCGCCGCGGGCTGACTCGGAAATATAACCCGCAGTCACTGCGACAGTTTTAATCCCCACGTCGTGGCAGGCCCGCGCCGTGTCGATGGCGTACTCGGCCCAGATGACCGGATCGTTGTACGTGAAGGCGACACTGCGGCAACCGTGTTGCAAGGCGGCCTGCGCGATGGCTTCCGGGCTCGCAAAATCAGTCCGATCATCGAACTCCCTGGCCTTGCTCGTCGACCAGTTCTGGCAGAATTTACAGCCCAGATTGCAGCCCGCGGTCCCGAAAGACAGCACCGGAGTTCCCGGCAGAAAATGATTGAGCGGCTTCTTCTCGATCGGATCGATGCAGAACCCGGAACTGCGACCGTAGGTTGTCAGCACCATTTCATCCGCCACGTTCTGCCGGACGAAACAGAAACCGCGCTGCCCTTCGTGCAAGGCACACTCGCGCGGGCACAAGGTACAAACCAGCTGATCGTCGCGGCGGTGCCACCATTTGGTTGCGGTGGGCATGGAAGATTTCTCGATCGCTTTCATCGTGATTTTGGTGAGACGGTCGGACTGGTGAGCGGCACGGCGCTAGCTGCCGGTGATTCCACAGAAGTCAACGCACAGAACCGGTAGCTGGCGCGTTGTCACAGTTTGATTTACGGAGTCGGGTGCCACTGGCTATGCCAGTGCGAGCGTGGATTTCGGTGTTCTACAAAGCACTGGCCGAGCCAGTGGCACCCGACTTTCTGTGTTTGACATAGCGTTAACGCCGTACTGCTCACGCAGTGCTCACTAAACATGCAAACGATTCATGCCCGGTACGATGCTAACCACATACTTCGTTCACCACGCGTCCATGGACGTCGGTCAGTCGGAAATTCCGGCCCGCATAGCGGTAAGTCAATTGTTCGTGATTCAATCCCAACTGATGCAACAGCGTCGCATGCAAGTCATGCATGTGGACCTTGTCCTGCACCGCCAGATGGCCAAACTCATCTGTCTTGCCGAACGCGAACCCCGGTTTAAAACCACCCCCGGCCAGCCAGACCGTAAAGCCCCCGGGATTGTGATCGCGCCCCGTGCCATTCGCCTGGGCATAGGGCGTGCGGCCAAATTCACCGCCCCACCAGACAATGGTGTCTTCCAGCAACCCGCGCTGCTTCAAGTCGGTCAGCAGCGCCGCGACGGGCTTATCGACCGCGCGGGCGTGATCCCCGTGCTTGGGCAGATTCGAGTGCTGATCCCACGCTGGATTGGCAGTATTGTCACCGTATGTCACCTGAATAAACCGAACCCCGGCTTCACACATCCGACGCGCCATCAGGCATTGCTTGCCGAAGTTATCGGTCTCTTTTTCTCCGATCCCATATTGGGCCTGGGTGGCAGCAGACTCTTTCGTAAGATCCAGGACATCCGGTGCAGAGGTCTGCATTCTCCATGCCAGCTCGAACGAGTTGATCACCGCTTCCAGTTCGGCATCGCCCGGGTGTGCCTGTAATTGTTGCGCGTTCAGCGTCTGAGTCAAATCGAACATGCGCCGCTGGGTGGGTGAGTCAAGCTGGGGATTGCCCAGATTCCGAATGGTCGCTTCAGACGCCGGCCCGCCCGCCTTGCCCAGCGCGGTCCCTTGATACACCGGCGGGAGGAATGCATTTCCATAATTGCGTGGCCCGCCATTACCGGACGACGCGGCGATCGACACAAAGCCCGGCAAGTTTTGATTCTCGGTTCCCAGTCCGTATAAGACCCACGATCCCATCGACGGGCGAATAAAATTCGTCGAGCCGCAATGCAGGAACAGCGTCGCCGGACCGTGGGCCACCCCTTCGGTGTGGACCGAATGGATAAAGCACATGTCATCAACATGCTTCGTCATCTCGGGAAACAGATTCGAAGCCCAGCGGCCACTTTGCCCGTGTTGCTGAAACTTCCACAACGGCTTCATGATCCGCTGCGACGATCCCTTCATCCCCGTGTTGGCAATGACCCGGGCGTCGTCGAAACTCATCATCTTGCCGTCCTGCTCATCGAGCACCGGCTTATAGTCAAACGAGTCGACGTGACTCGGCCCCCCCTGCATAAACAGGAAGATGATCCGCTTCGCCCGCGGTGCCATGTGCGGCTCCTTGGGAGCCAGCGGGTCAGCACTCGAGGCTGCAGCCTGAGCCAGTCCGGAAAACGCCAGAGATCCAAATCCGCAGGCGGCGGTCTGTAGTGCCTGACGGCGGTTGCAGTACGGGGCTGGGAACATATTTGAGTAGCCTCTGTTTGACGTCTGCCCAATCGAACGATTCTGATTTCGTTCCATCAGTTCACATACCGAAAATCGACACTACCAAACAACGCCTGCACCAGCTGGCTCCAGCGTTGTATCTGCTGCTGTTTGAAGTCGGCAGCGGTCGCTTCGGTCTCGATATATTTTAGCGCAGTGGTCCGTTCAGCGTCAGACGGCAATCGCCCCAGCAGCCGGCGGAAAGCCAGATTCACCCGCAGGGTGTCGTCCTCGGGAACGTCCTGCAACAGGCGTATCGCGGCCAGGCGTGACTGCTCCTGCACGAACGGATTATTCATCAGGTACAACGCTTGCGGCGCCACCGTGCTGGTATTGCGGCGACCGAATACCATGCTGGGATCAGGAAAATCGAAGACCTCGAACAGCTCGGGCAGCGAATTGCGCAGCACCGGCCAATAAACGGCCCGGCGAGTCAACGCCAGCTGATAGCCATAGTCGGCGGCGGTTCCCGGCCGAATGGTCGAGCCTCCCGCCTGCAGATCGAGTGTGCCGCTGGACGACAAGATCGCGTCCAGCAGGCATTCCGCATCCTGGCGGCGACGGACGGCATGTCCCAGCAGGCGGTTCTCCGGATCGCTTTTCACTTGTTGCGGCGAGGCAACCGAAGACAGCCGGTACGTACGCGACAGCACAATCTGCCGAATCAGCGACTTGGTCGACCAGCCTTCCGCAACGAACTGAGTGGCCAGGTACTCCAGCAATTCAGGGTGCGACGGTGCCTCTCCGGTCGTTCCAAAGTTATCCACGGTCCGTACCAGACCACTCCCCAGCAACCAGTGCCAGATGCGATTGGCCATCACTCGCGGCGGCAACGGATTGCTGCTGTTCGCCAGCCAGTCGCCCAGTTCTCGACGACCACTCTGGCCGGCCGGAATGCGCGGTGCATCCCCCTCCGAGACGACACTCAAGAAACCGCGCGGAGCGATCGCCCCCAAGTTGTGAACCGTCCCGCGAATGTGGATCGCACAGTCTTCCGGCTTGGCCTCTTCTTCAACTGACATGTATCTCGGGCGACGCGGCCCCTGCGCCACTAACTGCTGGAGATCTTTCTCCATCCGCTTCACTTCCGCGGCCTGCTGCTGACTGGCTTTCAGAGCCAGTTCCAGTTTGGGGTCGGTCTTTTCCGCTGTGGGGGCGGCGACTTTCACGGCCGCGTCATTGCCGTCGGTCGACAGAAACTGCACAGCATCGGCAATCACGTGCCCCTTCGTCCCTTCGTTGCCGACGATCACAAACCCCTGACCATTCTGCTCGAACCGGAACTGGCCGAGCGACACAAACCGGCCTTCGATCGGAGGTGGAAGTTGTTCGTTGATCTGCAGCGTTTTCTCACCGTCCGCACTGAACACCGTAATCGGCGCTTCCCGTGTGCGATTCTCACCGGCGGTATAGGCCAGACGAACTTCATAGACACCCGATTTCGGCAGATCGGGCTGGAAAGTCAGCGTCTTCACCCCCTTGCCACCGTCCAGATCGTGCACATACCCACCGCCGATGTAAGGCTTCACCGACTGCGAAGTCTTCCATTCGCCCACCTTCTTGGCCTGTGAATCGTCCACCACAACACCCGGCAAATCACCTGCCATCACGACTTCTGCTCCGGCCAGGCCTTTCCCGCCGGCGGCTGCGGCGAGCGATTTGGCGAGTTTTTGGGCCTCTTTAATCTGGCCCTGCAATTCAGCCACCAGTGTTTCGTGCTGACGAAACTTCGATTCTGACTGGGGGTCGACGGGCAGCGCCAATTCCAGCCATTTGGAGACGTTGGCATGCTCCAGCGTTTTCGCATTCCGCAGGATGCCGGCCAGCGCGTAATAGTCGCGTGTCGGAATCGGGTCAAACTTGTGATCATGACACCGGGCGCAGGTGACCGTCTGGGCCAAAAAGCCCTTCGTGATCGCGTCGAGTTGCTCATCGACCACGTCCATCCGCAACTGCACTTTGTCCTGCTCTTCGAGATTGGTGTTCCCCAGAACCAGGAACGTCGTGGCAATCGCTTGCCGCTGCTTCTCCGCCAGCGTGCCTGCCGGAAGCAAATCGCCTGCGACCTGCTCGCGTAAGAAGTGATCGTAGGGCCGGTCGGCATTGAAGTGCTCGATGACATAGTCACGATAGCGCCAGGCCTCGGGCATGATAAAGCCACGAAGCGTCAACGATTCGCCGAACCGGACCACATCCAGCCAATGTCGCCCCCAGCGTTCCCCGAACTGCGGCGAAGTCAGCAGCCGGTCGACGAGCAATTCGTAAGCGTCTGGGCGGGCGTCATTCACAAACGCGTCTATCTCTTCGGGTGCGGGCGGCAGACCGATCAGATCGTAATACAGACGGCGAATCAGGGTGATTCGATCGGCATCGGCGACCGGCGCCAGTCCCTTCGCTTCCAGCCCAGCCAGGATGAAACGATCGATGCGTCCCAGCGGCCACTGACCGTCACGGACAGCAGGCAGCTGCGGAGCTTGCAGCGGCCGGTAGGCCCAATGCTGCCGACCTGCTTCCACATCAATGCCTGTCGGTTTGACCGGTGCCCCACCGACACGCGGATCGGGTGCCCCCATCTTCACCCACGTTTCAAAGTCGGCAATGACGTTCGCCGGCAGCTTACCCTGCGGCGGCATTTTGAAGGACTCGTAACGCAGGGCATCCAACAGCAAGGAATCGCCGGGCTTGTCAGTCTCGAGTGCGGCACCGCTGTCACCGCCAGCCAGCAAGCCTTCGCGACTGTCTACCAGCAGGCCCGCTTTTAACTGATTGGCAGCCTGTGCTTCCTGGGAATGACACTGATAGCAATGCTTCACCAGCACCGGCCGGATTTTCTTCTCGAAGAATTCGGTTTGCTCCGCAGTCAGCGGCCCCTGCGCCGGCGGGGGC
>CAZQUW010000076.1:23981-25276 GCA_964596215.1 uncultured Planctomicrobium sp.
GGCCCCTGCGCCGGCGGGGGCTCGACAGCCGGAACCTGAGCCAAGCCGACCAGCAGCACTATTCCGCACAACCAGACTCGATTCATCTTGCAATCTGCCTGAATCAGAACCATGTGACCCCGCCTCATGCCATCTCGGGCTTCCGCAGCCGCACGCGAATCAGACCTTTAAAGCCCTCGATTCCGAAACGCCGGTGGCCAGCGCCGCGAAGTCGGGCAATTGAGAATCCGCGCAGCTTGCGGGTCGCGCTTTGTTAACCTATCTATCATGGCCGAAATGTCTTAGTTTCGCCAGACTTGTTCAAACTGTGCCGGACGAATTCCGCTGATTGCCGTGATCACCGTCGTCCCCCCCAATACCGCAAAAACCTGGAGTCAACATGCCACACATTCGCATCCTGGGGCTGATCGTCCTCGGCGTCTTGATGGTTGCCACGCTGCGTCCGCAACTTGAAGCTGAAGACAAGCCCGCATCGGCTTCAGCCGCGCCACTGTCCGATGTCGTCACCCGGAACCGAGTGCAGCTGAATCTGGCCGGTGCCGAACTGATCATCTCGACTGCTCGCGTGAAAGCGGAATCAATGAAACTGAAACTCAACATTGCCGTGGTCGACGATGGCGGACATCTGCTGGCCTTTGCGCGCATGGACGGTGCGCGCCCCGCCAGCGGTTACACGGCGTTGACCAAGGCGACGACCGCCGCGACATTCCGCCAGGAAACCGGCCCGGCCCCCAAAGGAGAACCTGATTTACTGCTCAGTTTGAGCCTCCAGAACGCCGCGCAGGCCAGTGGCGGCAAATTGACGACGTTGAAGGGTGGCGTGCCCGTCATTGTTGACGGGCAAGTGATCGGGGCGGTAGGAATCGGCGGCGGCACGGGCGAACAAGACGCCGAAGTCGCCAAAGTCGGCATTCAAGCCCTCCTGGATCGCCTGACAACGAAGTGATCGTTCAATTTCCAGCGTCACCAAGTGACCGCCAGTTGAATTCTTTGCCCTCTTTGCCCCCTTACCCTCGACAATTAAGATGGACGCTCCTGCCCGTCTCTGCTTGCGACTCAACAAAACAGACGGGCAGCCCTTTTCCGTCCAAACCACACGCCAATTTCACGCGTCTTCTTTGACTCCTTTGATCCCTTAGGGCTTTTGCCTCCGACCTGCACTGAAAGTGTTTTCTCACGCACAGGCGCCAAGCCGCAAAGAGGGATGTGTACTCGTCGCCCGATTTCAATACGGGGCACGAGATCTTCAACACGACAAGCACCAACAAAACTCACGTCTTCTTTGATTTCTTTGA
>CAZQUW010000077.1:0-17302 GCA_964596215.1 uncultured Planctomicrobium sp.
AAAGTCGCGGAAAGACAAAAAAGTTTTGTCTCGGACAGTTGCGAGCGAAGAGCTCTGATCGTCGTCAATCAAGTCGTATGGATTGATGCTGATGCAAAACCCATTGCCCGAAAGACTCGACGAATTTCGTCAGTCGCAGTGAGGTCAGACTCGTGTGGGGAATGGGGCTGGCACGCTGTCAGTGCTAGGAAGTGGGGTGCCACTGACTTTGCCAGCGCGTATTTGCGAGACGAATGACACCCGGCATCTGGCAGAACCGGTGGCACCGTTCCTGATATCAAATGTCGACAAAAGCACCAGCCGCCGGTTCGTCCATCGGAACCAACACCGAGCACCGGTGGCTAGCGCCATTTCGCTCACAAACTGACTGCCATCAGGCAAACGCCATTCCGCTTACACCGTAAGTCCCGTTGGACTGCAGACCAACGATTTGAACGGCAATCTGCGGTGTGATGTCGTCAGGCGACTTGGCCTACGCGGCCCTGGTTGTCGAGATAGTGTGGAGCTCGCATTTGCGGGACTTCCAGCACATCCGCGCGTTGATCGTCATCGGCGACTTGGGCATCGCTGTCGGCGGCACGCCATCGGAAGCAGAGCAGCGCGGGGAGCAGTACCAGTTCGCCCAGCAAAGAGGCGATCATCTGGGCTGCCATCAGCAGGCCAAACTGCGCCGTCGGCGCGAAGTTACTGAGGGTCAACGCCAGCATGCCGACACTTCCGACAATTGCCGAGTCGATCACCGGCTGGCCGGTATGTTCCAGCGCCGCGAGCGTCGCCATTTCGGTCGTATCACCCGCCAGTCGCCGCTCCTTGAACCGCACCAGGAAATGGAACGTGCAGTCGACCGAGATGCCCAGGGCGATGCTGCCCGTCATCATCATGCCGATGTCCACATTCATTCCCAGGAATCCCACTACGCCGAACACCAGCCAGATGGGAATCAGGTTGGGGACCATCGCAATCATGCCGGTCTTGAACGATCGCAAGGAGATGATCATCACCAGGGAGATAATGCAGAACGCGGACGTGAAGCTTTGCCAGAAACCGGTGAAGATCTCATTCTGCGCACTATCCAGCATGGGGGCGACACCCGTCAGCGTCACCTTGGCGCCGGCCATCAACTGTTCGAATTCCTGCAGCATCTGGGCTGTCGTCGGGCCATCTTCCATCCGCATGTTGACGCGGGCGGAGATTCTCCAGAGGCGATCGCCCTGGGCCATGAAATCCTGCTCGCCCGAGCGTGCCTGAGCCTTCTTGAGGACTCCCATGACTTCGAACGCCCCACCCTCAATTTCGGCAGGGAAGAAGGTCGCCAGCGACATCGTGTGCTTGACGCAGCGGTGCTGGCGTAACCGGCGCTCCAGTTCGCGGACCTGTTCCATTTTCTGGAGGAACGGAAGGTCTTCCTGCCCCTCGAAATCGACGACGGCTTCGATCGAATCGATCATCGTCAATTCATTCTCGACCCGCTTCAAATCGACGGAGACTTGATTGTTCTTGGGCAGAAACTCCACCGGATCAATGTGACTTTTCAGGCGGATCAAACCCACGCTGAGGATCAACATGCACACGACCGCGGCGGCGAGAATCTTGCGATGGTTCTGCAGGACGAACTCACCCCAGCGATGGAAAGCACGTCCGTGCTGCTTGACCTGGACCAGGCAGTTCGGCCAGATGGCGAGAATCGCGGGGGTCAACCCTAACCCCGCAATCAATGCCACAAGCGAGCCACAGGCCGCGGCCAGACCGAACTGCTGCACGGGAACGATGCTGCTGACATTCAGCGAAATCAGGCCGATCAACGTGGTCGAAGTCGACAACATGCAGGGCCGCCACGACTGAATCATGGCGCTCCCCAGAGGATCGGGATGGCCCTCTTCGAGCGCAGATGTGTAATAACTTAAGAGGTGAATCGAGATGGAGAGGGTGAAAATCATGACCATAATCGGCAGCGAGCCGAGGATGAAATTCATCTCGCCACCGCACAGCTTGAGCAGCGTCAGTGTGAGGTTAATGCCCCACAGTGTGAGACCCAGCAGCGAGAGCGACAATCCCCAGTGGCGGGACGAGTAGTAGAGCAGCCCCAGGCTGAGAGCGAGGGTCACCAGGAAGAATCGGCGGTTGGCTTTTTTGCTGCCCAGTCGATCGAGTTCGCTGACGATGACCGGAGCCCCCGAGACGAAGACTTCCGGGCCGTCCATCTGGCAGTATTCAATCTGCTTGCGAACGGCCTTGACCACCGTGCTGCGTTGCTGCAGCTTGTCATCATCCAGCAGGGCAAACAGGCCGACGGTCTTGCCCGATTCCGACAGGACCAGGCCTTCGAGCCGGTACTTGGCTTCGGCTTCTTCAACGCCAAAGTCTTTCATGACGGCCAGGAAGCGTTCCGGCGTCCAGCAGTTGCGAATGCCGGGAACGCTTTCGATTCGCTTGGCCAAAGCCTCGAACAGGCGGGTATCGTGTTGTTCGCTGGTGGTGCCAACGACAATCACTTCTTCGAGGCCGAAGTCGCGTTTGAACTGTTCGTAAGTCGTACGGACCGGCGTCTCTTTGGGAAGCCATGTTTCGATGTCATTGTTGGATCGGATCGATTCGGCTTGCCAGACCAGAATCGGAAACGACAACAACACGGCCACCAGGAGGGGCAGGCTGTAGCGCTGATAGAAGCTCGACAGCATTCGCTCTCGCCACCCTTCAAATTAATCGGTCTGCCACAGTAGCCGGCATCGTGCGCGACATCCCGGGCATCCGCGAACCGTTCGATAGTGTTGGTAATGTGCCGACCAGTTGCCGGGCCGGTTCTCGATTCGGGCTGGACGACGCGAGTCCGTCGAGTCCGAGTTGCTCTGTCTCGATATTCGTGTCTGAAATGCGAAGTCTGTATGAACTAGTGCTGTACGAAGCCTGGTGCGGCAGAAGAGCGTCAGCCGAACAGCCGCACTGTCTTCAGTCGTTAACTATCGGAGTTCAGACTCCCCCATGACCCATAAAATTTACGTAAGGTCACCGGCTCCCCGGCGAGTTCACGTCGACGGTGCCGGGCATGGCGGTTGTGTTAGCAATCGGTGCGGAAGCGTGGGGGCGTACAACTTGTCCGCGCCAGCGCCTCGTCGCCCTATTTCTATCGTGAGTTGGCGGAGGCTCGGCTCAGTCGATTTGTCGCGCCACGACGATGGGCGATAAGACCATTCCGCAAAACCACTACTTCCGGCAAAGCTCGTACAAATTAACGAGACCGATTTGTCCGGTGCGCGTGCGAGTTGCTTCGGTGATTAAGGAAGCCGGCCGGAAGCCGGCCGAGGAGCGTCGCCCAGGATCCTGGGACGATCTGCGGCGCAGGCTTGCCGTTGCAATGTTAAAACAGATGCCCGGGAGGCAGGTCAATATCCCCCGACTGTTTCAGATGTTCCAACGCCGCTGCCGAGATTGTCCGGCCGCGTGGGGTCCGCTGGATAAAACCCAACCGGAGCAGAAACGGCTCGACTTCATCTTCCAGCGTATCGGGCGGGACATTCATGCTATGTCCGATCGCCTGTAATCCAGCGGGGCCGCCGGCGAAGACCGACCAGAGTGTCTTCAGATAACGGCGGTCCTGGTGGTCTAAGCCCAGCTTGTCGACTTCGAGCTTGTCCAGGGCCGCATCGGCGAGAGTCGGCGTGATCTGGCCGTCAGCTTCACTGTCGACGAAGTCTCGGCACCAACGTAACAGGTTGTTCGACTTGCGCGGGGTACCGCGGCTGCGAATGGCGATTTCGTGAGCGGCCTCTGGAGCGATCTCCGTGCGCAACTTGGCGGCATTACGGATGACTATCTCGGTGAGCTCGGCCGTGTTATAGAAATCGAGGTGGAGGCGGTTGACGAACCGATCTCGCAGCGGGGCGGAAAGCATGCCGCTGCGCGTCGTGGCGCCGATCAAGGTAAAGGGCTTCAGCTTAAGATTCACCGTCCGCGCATTGACCCCTTCTCCGAGAGCAATGTCGACTCGGAAGTCTTCCATTACGGGATAGATGAATTCTTCGACAGTTTTTGGCAGGCGATGAATTTCGTCGATAAACAGGACGGCGCCGTAGGTCAGGTTGGTCAGGTAGGGCAACAGATCCTTGGGCGCACTGAGTGCGGGGCCGGAAGTGATGTGGCATTCAACCCCCAGCTCCCGTGGCAGGACTGTCGAGAAGGTGGTCTTGCCCAACCCGGGGGGGCCATCGAACAGCAAGTGCCCCAACGGTTCCTGGCGTTTGCGGCACGCATTGAGCATGATCTGCAGCCGGCTGACGACTTTCGTCTGACCAACGACATCGACCAGCTTTTTCGGACGCAGTTCCTCGTTGAACCGATCATCACCCGGATCAGGCGCGCTCATACCACCCGGATTGCCGGGAGGGAGTGGTGGGGGCTTTTCCCCGCCGCCGCTGATGATTGATTCGCGTGCCATAGTGCAGTGGAAGCCAGAACGTGGAGGATCAGCCCCGCAGCCTGGCTCTCTGATTCGATAGATCTTGGTGAACGGACTCCCGACGCAGAGAGTCGGGCTACGGAGGCGTTATGACTCGGCAGCGATCGCTTGCATGACTTCGGCTGACGAATTGAAGTTCGACGTGACCGACTGCACATCATCGTTGTCTTCGAGTGCTTCCAGCAGCTTCATGATCTGTCGCGTCTGGTCGAGATCCAGATCGACGGTGTTCTGGGCGATGCGGGTGACTTCAGCAGAATCACAGGCGACATGCTGGTTCATGAACGCAGTGCGGACCTCTTCAAATTTTGACGGTTCGCAGGTGACTTCGAACGTGTTGTCGTAGGGTTGTACGTCGTCGGCGCCCGCTTCCAGGGCGATGTCAAACAGCTTCGCTTCTTCGATACTGGAGGCCGGGATGATAAACAGCCCCTTGCGATCGAACATCCAGGCCACGCAATTGGTGGGGCCCAGGTTTCCGCCGTTGACTTCAAAAATCTTGCGCACTTCACCAGCGACACGATTGCGGTTGTCGGTCAGGATGTCGCACAGGACGGCCACCCCGTGTGGTCCGTAACCCTCGTACAAGACTTCGGAATATTGTTCGCCGTTGCCTTCGCCGGTACCGCGTTTGATGGCTCGTTCGATATTTTCCTTGGGCATGCTCTGCTGGCGGGCTTTGTCGATTGCGTAGCGCAATCGCAGGTTGATATTGGGGTCGCCACCACCCAACTGGCAGGCAATGATGATCGCCTTGCTCAGCTTGCCAAACACCTTGCCCTTCTTCTTATCGGCAATGCCCTTCTTAATGGAGATGTTCGCCCAGTGGGAGTGTCCAGCCATCGAATCTCGTCTCGCGCTCTGTCGCTAATCGTGGTAGTGAATGACGGAAAATGCCGTCGGGTAGTTTTTCAAGGTCGCTGCTGACCGTCGCCGTTCCGACGATGTCGGCTCGAACGCTGCTATGGCGTGCCGGAGCGTTCCGCTTTAATGGCTCCCGAGTGCGTCTTCAGCTTGTCTTCCAGTTTTCCAATCAGTTTGGCATCGGGCTTGGGATCGGTCTTGGCGGAGGCCAGCGCCTTCTTCCACGCTTCCACCGCTTTTTCGAGGTTCTTCAAACGCTCCTGAATGTCACCCAGGTGATCCCACAGGGTCGCATCGGATGCATTCTGCTTCGCCTGCGACATCTCGAGAGCCTTTTCCATGCTGGTCAGGGCCTCGGCGTACTTCCCTCGCTTATACAGAACCCATGCCAGACTGTCGAGGTAAGCGGAATTGTCGGGTTCGGCCTTCACGGCCTTCTGAATCATCGACTCTGCTTTCTCAAGTTCTTTGCCCTGATCGGCATACAGGTAACCCAGGTCGTTGTTGATTCCGGGGTCATGTGGATCGACCGCATACATTTCTTCCAGGATCACTTCGCCCTTGCGAATGTTGCCCATCTGGACGTGAATGTTGGAAAGGCTGAACCGCGCCTGCTTGACCAGCACGCTGAGATGCTTGAGTGGCTTGAAATCGGAAATCAGCTTTTCATAAAGCTCGATCGCCTTTTCATACTGGGCGGCATGGTAGTGAATCCAGGCCTCTTGAAAGCGGAACAGCGGCTGCTGATTCGGATAGTTCTTCTGGGCCTCGGTGGCCACATTCAATGCATCCTGAGTTTTGCCGTCGAACTCCAGGCAACGTGACAGTTGATACAGCAGGTTCGGCTTTTCTTCCTCAAGGTCAGGGTCCTTCGAGGCATCTTCGTACATCTTCGAAGCCGCGCCGAACTGCTTCGCTTCGATCAGCAGATCTCCCAGCTCGTCGTACAGTCGCGATTTGAGCTCTGTGGAACGCCGCTGTGAAATCACATAGCGATACAACTGACTGGCTTCGTCAACTTTATGTCCTTTGCCTGCCAGCTTGGCTAGCACATAGACGGTGTTCAGTTCGACGTCAGGCTTTTCCGCCTTGATGCCCTGCAGGCCAACATCCAGCATGCCGTTCAGCAAGGCCGAGTTCTCGACAATCGCCTGAAACTCAGGATCGAACCCATCGAAGGACTTTTGCTTCGTATAGAGTTTTGTTAGGACGCCGATTAATTCCTGCGGCTTGTTCTGCTGCCGATAGATCTGAATCAAACCTCGATAGCCTTCGGGATCAGAGTCGCTGGCCAGACCCTTCTTGAACAACGCTTCGGCGTCGTCGAAGCGTTTGGCTGTGACGTATTGACCACCCAGGAAGAACAACAATGTGGTATTGCGCGGATCCTTGCCAGACAGTTCTTCCAGTTGCGGAATCAGATTCTCCGGCTTGCCCATCTGAGTGTAGATGGCACCGAGTAATTCGTATGCGGCCCGCCCCTTAGCCTGACGCTGGGCTGCGAAATACTTGTCGAGTTCGGCGAGAGCCTTTTCGGGCTGCTTGGTCTGCAGATAGACCTGGGCCAGGTTGTAGCTGTGGCTGCCAATGCTGCCGCGCTTGGATTCGACGGCCTTCTGAAATGCAGCGAGGGCGAGGTCAGACTTGCCGGCATCCAGGAAAACTTGCCCCAGCTTCTCATAGTCGACTTGCGGGTTCGACCGCAATTCCTTGCGGACGTCGGCGTCGAGCTTGTATTTTTCGAAGTTCTGCAGGGCATCAAACACGACCGCCAGACACTCAGCCGCTTCATTTTTGCGGTTGGTATCACGATAGAGCAGACCCAGATCGAGCATCAGGGTCACATACATCGGCGATTCATGAACGAGAGTCGGGACCTTTACCGCCCGCTCGAAGAGCTTGATCGCGCCGGCGGGATCTTCCGGAGCCAGCACGCGACCGATCAGACGCAAGGCCCGCACGTCGGTCGGATTCAGTTCGACCGCCTTCTGGGCGTACTCGATCCCTTCGTCCTGCTTGTTGAGAGCCAGCGACAGCGTCATCAGCTTGCGGACCAGGGTCAGCGAAGTGGGACTTTTGGCGAGGCCTTTCTTATACGCCTCGTGAGCCTTCTCCAATTCGGAGCGGCTTTCCAGCAACTGTCCGGTGGCGATCCAGGCGGCAGCATCGACTGCGTCAGTCTCAGCCTGAGTCCGCGGAGTCTTGGGTACGAGCGGCGTTAACGGCTCATCCAATTCCTGCAGCTGAAAGCCTTCCCATTTGGGCTTTTCGACTGTTTTCTCCGGAGTGGCCTGTTGCGCGACCTGTAACGGTGTGCGAGTCATTTCCGCGAACGCAGCGGGCAATCCCACACTCAACGACCAGGTCAGCAACCCTGCTGACAACCGCTTCACGCTCCAGAACCCAGCCATTGTGTCGCTCCTGCTGCGGAAGACTCACTTATTCCACATCTTATCCCGATAATCGATTCCAGCACCTCGTTGTTCGAGGAACCGGATTCGCGAAGAGTTCTGTTAACTCCCTCGGAAATTTCATCGAGAAAACCCAACGTTGTATTGTAGCGGAGCTGATGGGTTCCAGCCAAGAGACGAATCAGGGAAAGCAGTTATGGCGGTTTCAGGCATTCGTTGATCGCTTGGTGATGGTCACGCCGTCGCGGACACAGAGAGCGATTGTTATCTACCCGAAATGATTGATGTATTAACGACAACGTATGCGATTGAGTGGCGACGCGAGTCACGACTCTCAGATCAAATCCCGCAGGTGATAATGATGCGGTCCCAGCTTGCCACCGTAGTTGCCCGCCGTGACGCGCAGTAATCCCGGAACCTGGCAAGCAGCATGTAATCCCAGGCGCATGGCCTTCTGGACGGCATCCGAGGTCAGGCCGTCGATGACGATTTCGTAGACCGCACCCACTTCCGGGGTAAGTTCCGAATCGACGACGGCCCGCAAGGTCGGACAGTAGGCATCGTTCGTGCTGGCTTTCAACTTCTTGTAACGCGATCCCACCTTGCTTCCGCTGCGGACGATTCCGCCTGGAAAAGGGAGCGCGACGTCGGGCAACTGACGAATCGCTGTGACGGCCGCCGAAGCTGCCGCCAGGGCACTCGACTGATCGCGGCCACAAAACAGCAAGTTCCCGCCGGCCACGCCTTTAATCGTTCCAAAACGGTCTTCGCAGACGAATTCACCATCCATCACCGGGATGCGCCAAAAGCGGCGGCCATCCAGTTTTTTCGACTGCTGGTGGGTATCGCCAAAAAATCGCAGCTGCCCCCCCACGACGATTTGCTTCTCCTTGGGGCAGTCCAGCAGTCCGTTGTAGCACGCCGTAGTCGGACACGTCAGCACGCATTGACCGACGCGGCCCGTGACCGCTTTTCCTAAACCATCACGGTTAAAAGCAAAGACCAGCACCGACACCCCCGGGCGACCGTCGGGTGTTTCGTTGCTGCTTAGAGTTGCGGAAATCGAGGCTTCCGCATCACAGGCGATGACACTCGTGGCATAGCCAGTCATGGCGACGGCCGCCACCTGGGCCCACTCGAGAGTTTCCGCGGTGATCACCACGCGCGTCGCCATAATGGGAAACGCTTCGGCGAACGTGTCGATGATTTCGACGCCGTTCACCGTCAGGGCTGGTAAGGTTGCAGTTGTCACAGCTGATCGACTTCCCGGGTGATGTCTGAGGTATAACGAGAGTGACGAAGTTCGAAATCCAACTGACTACTGATTGACGCCCGCCCAATGGCGAAGTGGAGCCATGGCGATTTGAGTTCATCTGTCGTCGTTGGCCGTCAGGTCGCGACCAGGTATTTATGTTTCAGACTTTGTTGTTCGACATTCGGATTTTGTCATTGCCGTACTCGGGTCATATTCTGGCTGAAACATCGGGCGACTGCCAGCGTCGCGGTTCTGGAGTTGCTATAATCAGCTGCGATCAAGCACGCAGGTCTGGAGCTTCCCGAGGACCTTTCACAGAGACGCACCCGGCTCACTGGGCCAATACCAATCGCGGTTTTATTGTCGCATCGATCAATCACTTACTACTGGCAGGGCACATGTCCGGTTCACCGTTAAAAATCGTCGTTTTGGCTCGCAGTGATGTGGCGCATGTGAGGAATGCCTGGGAAGCATTGCGCCCGTCGATCGAGCAGCAAACGGGACTGGAACTTGAGGCAGTGGACCTCGGCGGTGGCCTGGACTTCACACGTGTGGGAGCCGAGCTGGCCGTCGTTCTGGGGGGGGATGGCGCCATTCTGCGAGCCTGCCGGCAGATGGGTTATAACCAGCTGCCGATCCTGGGGGTCAATCTGGGACGGTTGGGATTTCTCGCGGATATCTCACCCGCGGAGTTCGCGGCCACGTGTCCGCGTCTGGTCGCCCGCGATTATAAGTGCGTGTCACATTTGATGTACTCCTGCCAGGTCAAACGGGCCGGTAGCGAGCAACCCGTGTTCCTCGGTTTGAATGAAGTCGCGATTTCATGTGGAGCCTCCTACCACATGTTTGACGTCCACCTGTTGATTGATCATCAGACGGTGACGACTTACAGCGGCGACGGTTTGATCATCAGCACGCCGGTAGGGTCGACGGCCCATAATCTTTCCGCGGGCGGCCCGATTCTCAGTCAGAAATTGCAGTCGTTCGTGATCACACCGATTTGCCCGCATACGATCTCCGTCCGTCCGCTCGTGGACAGCGCCGATTGTGTCTATACGTTGCAGCTCAATGAGATTCCCGCGGGAGTGACTCTGATCGTTGACGGCCAACTGCACGTGCCGCTGGAATCGGGCGATCAGATCGAAGTCAAACGGGCCCCGGTCAGTTTCCAACTGGTTAAGTTCCCCGGAATGAGCTTTTACAGCACCCTGCACCGGAAACTGGGCTGGGGCGGGCAGCCGAATTATCAGCCGCGTACTGAGGATCGCTAGTGGCCGGGGATCGCTAGCGGCCGGCGAGCACTGCCATCGATTTCTACAGCCTACCTTAGACAAAAATGAGATGGTACCAATATCTGTAAGACGACAAGGTGCAACCGGGGCTTCAAATTGCCATCACCTGCAATCAGAGACCGCCTGACTATTGGACGTCGTTGATGAATTCTCGAGTCGGCCATTGGAGCCTGGTTTTTGCGTTGTTATTGGTCGTGGGCTGTCGCCAGAAAGTTCCGGCACCGCAGGTCAAAATTGATCAGCCCGTGAGCCAGAAGATTGAAAAACTGACGACCCGGCACCTGCCGAATGCTGTACGAGTGCACGCGAAGGTCATTTCCGGAGGATTGCCCGCAGGTTTGCCGGCATTTGAGGAATTGCGTTCGCTGGGGGTGAAGACCGTCATCAGTGTGGATGGAGCCCTGCCCGACCTGGTGTCGGCCGAGAATTGCGGTCTGCGTTATGTCCATCTGCCCCACGGTTATGACGGTATTCCGGCGACCCGCGCTGCCGAACTGGCGAAAGCTGTGCGTGACCTGCCGGGGCCGATTTACATTCATTGTCACCACGGTAAGCACCGCAGCCCGGCCGCGGCCGCCACGGCGTGTGTTGCTGCCGGGTTGATCGATCACAGTGCCGCCCTGACTGTCCTCCAGATCGCAGGGACCAGTCCGCATTATCGGGGGCTGTTCGAATCCACGGAGTCTGCCGAGCCACTGGATCAGGCCCTGCTTGATCAACTCCACGCCGATTTTCCCGCGACCGCCAAACTGCCCGCCATGGCCGAAGCGATGGTGGCTCTCGAGCAAACCCACGAGCATCTCAAGGCGTTTGAGAAAGCCGGCTGGAAACAGTTGCCGGGCAAGCCTGATCTCACTCCAGAACACGAGGCACTTCTCCTGCGTGAACATTACGCCGAGCTGTTGCGCTCGGAAGTCGTGCAGCAACAACCCGACCGATTTCGGCAGTTGTTGACTGAGGCGGAAATACAGGCCCACAAGCTGGAAGATGCGTTGCGAGCCTGGAATGCAGCGAGTGCGGCGGAACGGCTTCCCGATACGATTCCCGCTGCATTGCAAGCGATCAACGACAACTGCCAGACCTGTCATCAGGCATTTCGCGATGTCCCCCTGAGTCAGAAAGGTGTGCACGCCACACCTCAAGCGCGCTGAACAGTAGGGTTGGCGACCGCTGGCGGCCGACTGGGACCTGGTTCGGGCCATCCGCAAGGGCGAAACGTCGATTTGTGTGCCACGAGGCCGTTGTTTCCAGATCACCGTCTGGTACATGTCGACCATCTTTCGGCAGAGGGCGTGAAATATCGCTGCGCACTTGCGAGTTGACGGGACAGGATGGACACTGAATAACGACTCCTGGTTCAAAACCATCAAACCGCAGTAATTCCGCCAGATAACGCGAAGGTGACGCTCATGCAACGCTCTCTTGGAAGTCCGTATTTGCCGCGAGCCTTTTGTCTGATGATGCTTGCCGGAGTTCTGGCGGGGTCTCAGTTCAGCCTGGCCGACGAGCCGGCAGATAAGAAACCCGCTGCCGCAAAGTCGACAGACAAAGCCGAGGTCAAATGGCAGTCGCTCTTCGACGGCAAGACCATGGACGGCTGGAAGCCGACCGAGTTTGGGACCGGCGGCGAGATCCTCGTTGAAAAAGGGCAAATGGTAATTTCGTTTGGCGACGGTTGCACCGGAGTCACCTGGCAGAAGGACTTTCCCAAGGTGGATTATGAAGTCCGACTCGAAGCACAGCGGGTTGATGGGACCGACTTCTTCTGCGGCATGACCTTTCCGGTTCAGGATTCCCCCTGTTCGTTGATTGTGGGGGGCTGGGGTGGTGGCGTGGTGGGACTCTCCTCGATTGATGGAGAGGACGCCGCCCGTAATAAGACGACTCAATATATGGAGTTTAAAAAGGGGCAGTGGTACAAGATTCGGTTGCGCGTCACCAAGACCCGGGTCTCGGCCTGGATTGATGAGAAGCAGGTGATTGATCAGGAGACGACCGGGCACAAGCTGTCGATTCGCCCGGAAGTCGACAAGTCGCGGCCGTTTGGAATTTGCTCGTGGTCGACGACCGCCGCGCTCCGCAAGATCGAATTGCGCAAGTTGACTGCCGAAGAGGCACTTCCGGTGAAGGCGGAAGAGGCTCCCAAGAACTAAATTCGGGGCGTATTGATCCAGGTATTGCAATTAACGCCTACTTCGCGGTTGCACCGTTCGCCTGCTTGAGCAACTCTTTCAACTGGGAGGCTGCTTCCTGAGCGGACGGCGTTCCGGCATAGCGGTCCGAGGTTTCCTCATACAGCCTGGCTGCCTCTTCGAGCTGGCCGATGGTGGCGAGCGCATCGGCGGCTTCCAAGGTGGCTCGGGCTGCGAGGAAGTGGTCGTCCGGCTGAACCAGGGGCGTCCACAGCAGATGGACGGCCGCAAGTTCGAACTCGCGGCGGGAGGCATAAGCCCGCCCCATCAGAAAGTGCGGGCCGCCGCGTAATTCTTCCGGCAGCGACTCCAGCTTCTGTTCCCAAACCTTGAGTTCCGTCGGGTTGATTTCCTTGCGCGTCGCCAGCCGCGTGCGCCATTGCTGGCACGCTGCGAGGACCCCGACCCGGCGGTCGCTTTGTGCCGCCAGATCACGTAGTGCGACACTCGCCGTGGTTCCAAACTGAGGGTCGTCCAGCAGAATACTGGCTCCCATCAGGCGGACGGCGACAGGTTGCTTGTCATCCAGGAGCCAGGCTTCACCCTGCGACTTCAGCGCCGGATTCGGCGATTGCCGGATCCAGATGAGCGGAATCAGCGGGAACGAATGGGTCTTCGGATCACTGCGGACAAGGATCGCGAATTTTGAGGTGGCGTTGACGTAATCCCCTTCCATCAGGGCACAACGCACGAGGTAGGTCAGGATCTCGCGCTTGACCCAGGCCCGGCTGTCATCATCAAAAGCGGTGCGAAAGGCTTTCGCTGCCCCGGCATAGTCTTTTTTTGCGAACAGCTCCAGTCCCTTCTGATGCCCCGTCATTTGAGGGGTCTGGATCTCGATGACGTCTGCAGCTGGAAATTCCTTGGCAGCTTCGCCCAGCTTGAGACGAATTCGGAGTGTTTCTCCGGTATATTCGAGGATTTCCCCCTTGAGAGTTACCCGGGTGGAAGAGCGGCCGCCGGGGCTGAGAATGACCTTGTCGGGGGTGTCGGATGCATCCTGCCCGCGGACAACCAGACTCGACCCGCACCAACAGACGACACCCACCAGCAAGCATCGCCAGCGGGAGCACGTACCTGGGGACAGTAGTTGCATCAGATCGATTTCCTACGGTTGGTTGACGAGCCCGGGCACCTCGCGGAGACATCCGCCATGAGCATTGAATTATCGATCCCGAAAGGCGGTCACATCCCGATAGCGGTAGGTGCCATTGTGGTCTTTAGCCAGCTGCTCGAGCCAGTTCAACGAGCCCAGCTTGGCTCCTTTACCAAACTCAATGACGTGAATTTGCGTATTATTGCGATTTGCATCGCGCAGGTCCTTCAAGTCCCGTGGGGATAGCTCGGGCGTATCGCCATCGGTCAGGAAAAAGATCACGTTGGGGGCTGCCCGTAACGCCGCGATCAGGGGCGGCCTGTGCAAGGTGCCGCTGCTGGGCTGCTGGGCATTCATGAATTGACGGGCCAGGGTCCGATTGACGTCCGTGGCGAAGAACAACTCCTGCTTACCGTTCAGCATCGGAAAGAGATCCGAATTGTAGAACAGGATTTGAAAGCGTTTGGTCGATTCAAGACGTTCGATGCTGGCCATTAACTCGGCCCGCGCAACGCCGATCGCGTTTTCCTCATCCATGCTGCCGGAACAGTCCACGACGTAATAAAAATGGTCTCCCTGAGCCGCGATTTGAAAGAAGCTGGTGCCGTCAGATCGGCCGAATCGGGGACCGGCACCGCCCCCTGCGGCTCCGCGCACCAGTCCCTTGCCTGTTGATTTCGCAGGCCGTGACGCCGCCGCTGAAGGCAAGCCGGTGGGCAACGGGGACCCTGCCCCCACTGTGGTCGTGTCCGGCAATTGCAACGGGATGGCAGGCGCGGTTTCAGCCATGGGTTCCGAGAGTAAGGCATCGGTTGCGGCAACTTCGCCTGCATCTGATTCTGCGGCATCCAGCGTACCCGAAGAGTCTGAGCTGGAATTGGGGACGTCACCCTTCGTGAACAATCCCACGTCGCGGAACGTTTCCCCCGAGCCTTCGGGGACACCCTGACGATTGAATCCGAAAATCAGGCACAAAAAGAGCGCACCGTGCAACACCAGCGAGATTACCCAACTCGGTATGAGCCGGTTCGGTTCGCCATCGCGGATCTCAAGTTCTGGAAAAGCAGGTGCTGCGGGTTTCATGGTTGGTTTATCGGATTACGAGTGGCCACCTTCCTGACATTATATGCGTGTGGCATGTTCGATTGAGTCTATCTGGGTCATTTTCATACCGTCAATTCGAGATTTTCCGCAGGATTGCGGCAGAGCCGGGCTGGAGTACAATGCGAAACAGACGCTCAATCGTGCCGCGGTCGTGGTCGATACACAGGGCTGGTGGTAACCCTGGTTTTGTAATGGCCTCCAAGACAAGAGCACCCAACTGGAAATCGGAAAGATCACGATGCCCGAAGTGAAGAATATCCTCGTTGGAATTGATCTCTCGCATGGGGACCATCTGATTTCTGCGGAGCTCAGCCCCGAGTCGCTGGGAGCCATCGCCCAGGGGACCGAACTGGCCCGGCAAAATTCTGCCCAGTTGACATTGTGTGCGGTCATCGATCTTGATCCTCACGCCTTGGCTTATATGGAAGAGGAAGACCCGAACGCGCTCGTCAATCTCGGTCTTCAAGCCGAACAAGCGATGGCGGGATTGGTTCAAACTGCGAAATCTCAAGGGGTGATCACCGTTTCATCGACCCATGGGTTTGGTAAGAGCTGGGTGGAATTGATCAAGCAAGTCATTCGCGGCAAACATGATCTGTTGATCGTGGGAACACGCAAGCTCACCGGTTTTCAACGCCTGCTGATGGGCAGCACCAGTTTGAAGCTGATGCGAAACTGTCCGTGTCCCGTGTGGATTACCAAGCCGCACGTGACGAGTCCCGTGACTCGGGTTCTGGTCGCTGATGATCTGACGGAAGTGGGAGCACGTCTGGTGCAGTTGGGCAGCATTGTCGCCAAGGCGAAAAATTCGGAACTGCACCTCCTGCACGCGCTGGAGTATCCTTGGGACTCGGATACAACCGTGGTCGACGCGAAGCAGCTGGCCTACCACCATCGCTGTCAGGTGCATGCCCAGAACGAACTGGCCGAGCACCTGGCATGTGCCGAAGCCCAGGCATTGCCCAAGCCCGCGCAGGTCGTGATTCGTGAAGATCTGGCGGAGAATGCGATTCTCAAGTACATCCAGGATCAGCAGATTGATCTGCTGGTCATGGCGACCATCGCCCGCAGTGGATTGTCGGGCTTCCTGATGGGTAATACCGCCGAGCGATTGATGCCTCAAATCGAATGCTCCGTGCTGGCCGTCAAGCCTGATGATTTCCAATGCCCGATCAATCTGGATTCGTAGAGTTCGTCATTGATCGCTCCTCGAACGTGACGTGATTACACGTTGCCGATTGACTTCAGAGTGGCGGGGCGAGCAACGAAAAATGCAGAACCACGCTCTGCATTTTACTCGGCTGGCACCGCTTCGACGGGCTGGTTGACCTGGTTCTGCTGTGGCTGACCTGGTTGAGGTTGTTGGTTGGGATTCCCGCGACCCTGTTGTGGTTGTTGCGGCTGCGCCCGATTCAAGATCTTGGCCAGCCGACTCTGCAACCCGCTGATTTCGACTGCCCGGTCGACACGCAACACCTGAATGGTGGATTGCGTCGGCCGCGCCGCTTCGTCGAGGGCAGTGATCAACTGACCGACATTCTCCAGCAATCCTTCTTGCGACGACACCACAATCGTGTTGGAGATTTCGTCGACCCCGAGTGACAGCAACCCTTTAAACTTAATGGGTGCTTCCGGTTCCTTACCTTTTTCATCGCCGTCCGCGCCATAAATGTAGGTATAAGAACGTTCTGACGCTGACGGTTTTTTGTCCTTATCATTCTGTTGCTGCAGCGCGGGATCATTTTCGCTCAACAAGTCGCGGTAGACCTCTTTGACGGCGTCGGCGATGACTCGCGCCTTTGAATACTTCAGCTGAAAGACTCGGTTGAGACGCAAGGCTTTGGCATTTCCCTCTTCTGGCCGGTCGTAAATTTCGATCAGCTCCTGAATGATGCGCAACTGCTCGGGATCGGCTCCCGTTACCAGAATGGTCCGCGAATCCGAGTCCGAAATGAACTTGGGAATACGCCGCTTCGAGAGGGTGCGCGGCGCCGTATCATTCGATTTTTGAGGCGAATACCCATAGTACCAGTCGTAGCTGGAACGGCTCGATTTCGTTTCTTCCTTGCCGAAATACTCTTCGAGATTCAGCACGACGCCATGCACCCAGGTGTTGCGATTACGGATGTGAAAGAACCTGAAATCGCGCCGCGGGGGGGCCATCCGGCCAATCGCATCTTCCAGGGTGTCGAGGGCCCGCGTATCAGCAGATGAGATCACCAATTGACCGTCCTCGGTCACCGTGGCCTGGACCGGGTCATGGGACGGCTGCGGGGTGGCTGGCTTTGAATAGTTTTCGCGAACCGGCTGATCGGGCTCCGGGAATTCCGTCTCGTTTGCCTGGGGCTTCAAGGGTTCTTCTGGGGCCGTTTCGTCTGGAACTTCCGGGGCGAAGGTGGGCATGATCGTCTGGAATTCTTCGATCGCCTTCCGCAGCCGCTGCTTGAAGATTTGCGATTCCAACGAGTCAGGAGGAAGTGATGCCGGCGGAGCTGCCTCGTCTTCTTTAGCCTTCGCCGGTGCTTCTTGCAGGCGGGCAAAGGTAATCTGCGGCACGGGCTTTCCGGCTTGCAGGATACGTCCACTCTGGCCCGGGCGGCGTGTCGTATCGGCTCGAGGCTGCGGGACTTGCGGG
>CAZQUW010000077.1:17402-19730 GCA_964596215.1 uncultured Planctomicrobium sp.
TGCGGGACTTGCGGGGCCGCGGGTGGTGTGCTGCTGCGGGCTTCGGGTTCAGACTTGGTGGATTTCGCTGCAGGAGTACGGCGACTCCGTACCGCGCTGTCGGCCGGCATCAGGCCGGGCTGAAGCTGACGCAGTTGTTCCAGGATCTTCTCGGCTTCTTCGGGTGTTCCCAGTTCGAACACACGCAGTGTATTCGGGTTACCGTCCCGTGAAGGAATTTCCCCCAGTTTTTCCAGGAGGAAGTGGATCTCTTTCAGTTCGATATCATTGACCCACAGCAGCAACCGATTGTTTTCCGTATCAGCACTGACGCGAAATTTTTTGGGCTCCTTCTTCTGGCTGCCGCCACCCATCTCGAAGCCGTACCGCCATCCCATGTAAGGATTCTGGTCCTCCTTTTTCTTCTCGCCCCCCGCCATCATGAATTCTATGGTACCGGCGACATATTCGGCCTCCAGGCGCCGCAAGCGGATGACTTCAAACCGCCGGTCACTGCCGTCCAGTTTCTTCAGCAGTTCCGTGATAATGAAATGGTCCGCCAGAGGACCACTCACAATGATCGCCTGGTTTTCTTTATCAACCTTGATCTGCGTCAGTGGATCGAGATTACCGAGCTCACCCAGGACTTTGACGAACGGTTCGGGATCAATTGCAGCGAGGCGATAGATCTTCGTGTTGTTCAACGCCTGCAGCAGATTGCCCCCTTCCGACGAATTGACGTCCAGGGTTTTCACCGCCTGGCTGATGACGGCCATTTTGTCGGCCGGTGCCTGGGCCAGAATACTGTTCCGGCGGGTATTCACGACCAGGAAGACCTTCTTCTCGCCGCCACCGGCTCCGGGGCGGGCACCGCCGCCACCACCCTGGGCCATCTGCTGGATCTGCTGCATCATTTGCTGTTGCATTTGAATCATCTGCTGATTCATTTGCCCATCTCCGCCACCACCACCCCCTCCACCGCCGCCGGCTTTCTGCATCCCCAGCAGATCACGCAGCATGCTGTCCACATCAATCGCGCGAACATGTTTCAACTGAAATTCTTTCACCAGTTGTTCTTGTCCATCACGTGATTGCTCGTCCCGCAGGACTTCGAAAATCTCGCGCAGATTGGTGACCGAGTCCATCGCTTCGACGCGGTTCGTCGTCCGCAGCGCGGTCAGCTTGCCGTTCTGGCTGAGCATCGGCTTCAACTCTTCGACGGCCTGTTCGGCAATCATCCAGTCGAGCGCGAACGAGACCTTCACGAACTCGTGGGGGTCGCGCGTCTGGAGGTCTTCGGGACGGACGCGGGGGACCAGGCCCGGGTCGAGTTTTTTGACATTCGCAACCGTCAGCACTTCTCCATTGCGGAGCATCGTGTAGCCGCGGTCGAGTAGATGGCGATTGATAAGGTCGCGGGCCTCGGTCACCGTGTAGGATCGTTGAGTTGCCAGATTGAGGTGATCACCGGGAATTTCTTGCCAGTCGAGACTGAGCTGTGAAATCTGCGCCAGCCATTCGAGGACATCCAGCCAGGGTTGCCCCTGGAAATTAAAACGGACCTTGCCCTCGGCATCCGGCACGACTTTTAACTCGGCCGGATTCGGTGGGCGTTTCGGACGATGATCGCGGGCGACAGGCTTAATGGCCGGTTCGGCAGGAGGAGTTCCCCCGGCGGGCACGGCACCAGCGGTCGGCATCGGCTGACCGTTTGCTCCGGGCACGCCCCCTGGACCTTTCCCCGGTCCACCATTCGCGACGGCGGCGGATTCTTCCACAACCCCCTCGACCATAGGAGTTCCACCAGGAACCCGGATGACCTTCCGCTGCATCCCGAACAGGTCTCCACCATCCGCCCCGAGCGACCAGGCGAGACAACATACGGCAAGAATCGAGCCACTTCGTCGCATGGGGAATACCTGCAAGGTCAAATTTGTGGAGGAGTTAGATCTCGCACCCGGGCCATCGTCGGAGGTCTGCCGGGCGGGATCCTGACAGCATTCCGCCTGTTGCTCACAACTTACCAAACTGGAACGTGAGTTTACCATTGCGGTCGACGGTATGTCTGCGTGAAACGCCAAGTATTTGCCACGAATTGCTCGACTGTGGCGACTGTTTCGGCAATTTCCGCGAGATTGATCGCGCGGCTTTCACCGCAACGTATGACGATGACACCCATTCCGGCACTTCTGTGGGGCGCTGGATTTGACTCATTAAGGCAGAGTGTCATGAGTTACGGTCTGGACCAAAACCATGCGCCAAATTTCCGCGTACTCTTTGACTTCTTTGCCCTCTTAGGGTTTTTACCTCCCGATACTCCGAAGAGATTTCTCACGCCAAGGCGCCAAG
>CAZQUW010000077.1:19830-25123 GCA_964596215.1 uncultured Planctomicrobium sp.
CTGGATGGGGACTCCTGCCTGACGCTGCTTTCGACTCAACAAAAACAGACGGGCAGGAGTGCCCATCTTACGGACAAACTACGTACCAAATTGACGCGCACTCTTTGTCCCCATTGCTCCCTTTGAACTTGTGGATTTCACTCTTCACCGTTTCGACATTGGTCATTCATTCGACATTCGGATTTCGACATTCGTCATTTCCCAATCCCCTTTTTAACATGCCTCATCCCACCAGCCAAATTTCCAGGACGCCAGTAATCCCCGTCTTCCCGGACTCTGGAATCCTTCCAACCGACTCAGGGACTGGCAGTTCGGGAAACTTTGGAAATTCGTGGGCGCCCCCGAACTGGGCAGCAGGTCCCGCCGATCGAGGGGGCGCACCGTCACCTCCAATAGCATGGACATCCTGATCCGTGATCTTGGTTTGCGCTGCCAAAGGGAGCCTCTAACGGAGGGCCGAAATTCGTCGTGCGCGGGACGAATCTCTTCTTTTAGAGTATTTCTCTCGCGCGGTTTGTTTAAGATGTTGGTTCCGGCAGAAAAATCCGCTTTACGTTGCTTCAGAAGTACAGGTGCTCGCTTGAAGGATGAAAGTTCGTCAAAACCCAACCCCACGCCTCACAACTCGGCACCGCGCGCGACAGGGGCTGGTGGGAAGGGACCCGGTAAGAGTTCACAGAAGCCCAAACCGAATCGCGGGACTGGGGGATCAGGCGGCAAGCCGGGCGGCAGCCACCAGCGCGGTTCTCAGTCCAATCCTTCCAAGCTCAAGCCAAAAAAGTTGCCCCCCGGCGCGTTAGAATTGAAGTCCCTGGGGGGCAACCGCTATGCCTTTCAGGCCCCGGAATGTGCCCTGGATCGTGATCTGGATCTGGCCGAAGTGCTGGAGATACGCGCCAACGGCGAGTTTGAGATTGCTCGTGATGAGTTACTGTATCTGGTGGCCGATTGCCGAGGGTTCCTGGAAGCCTATATTCAGCTGGCCGAGTTAGCCTTGGAAGACGAGGACATTCCGCTCGCCAAGGGGCATTTCGCATTCGCATATGAAAATGGCCTGGATATTCTGCCCCTCAACTTCCGCGGGCAGTTGCCATGCAATGAAGGGTATAACTCGCATTTTTACGCAGCGGGACGTGGTTTGGCCCGCTGTTTGATCTCGCGGAAGGAACCACAACCGGCTCGGGAAGTTCTCGAACAACTCTTGAAGTTCGACCCGGCGGAAGAAGGGGCTCGTTCGTTGTTGGAACAACTTAACGAGCAATTTCCCCGAAAGTAGAAGATTTCCTGGTTTTGTGTCAGATAAAAACTGTAGGCCGCGGTTCATCCGGCCACGTTGGTCAATTTCGACTGTGGTCCGACGCGAGAAGCGGGCTCGAGAAAGACGAAAATGATAAAGCGGCTGTATGACAGTCCCGTGCGTTGAGTTTGTCTGGACAACTGGGCAAAATCGGTAGGTGCGAATGTTCGTGGGTGTGTCGTGGCTGGAATCGTAATAGTTCGTAGCGAACACGCAAACTGCGGCGTTCGCGAAAATTCAGAGGTACTTGACGACGATAGCGGGGACAAGGGCCACGCGTCTGAAATTTTCTGAGGCACCGGCGATTTCGCTTGGATGAGTGAAAAGCAGCCCTTATCTTGAGAACTGAAGTCAGTCGTCCGGCGGAGTCGCCGACTGATGTTGCCTGAAACTGTCGAAGATTCCTGGTTCTGATTGAGATCAGACTTTGGCAGCCTGACTGGCCTCGGCCCAGCCCGGCCTTGAGGTTGGACATCATGAATTACGTTTTGCATGGCTATCAGGTCAATGAAGCGACCTGGTTTCATCTTTCATTTGTGTTGATCCTGGCGGTTTACTTCAGGTTCGGCCGAGTTTGGTCGCTGCGCAATCTGGACCTCATCCTGATGCTCAGCATCGCTCCCGCCTTGTTGTACGTGCAGGAATCACCCGCGGACGGTGCGTTCTGCCTGCTGACGGTGACATTCGGCCTGCTGGGGCGGGTGGTATTTGATGCGTATTTCACGCGCCGCCCCAAGTTGCCGCAGAATATGAATCCCGCCGGCCTGGTCTTCCTGTGCTTATCAGCGATGGCCTTCCTGGGGACGAAGGTGTTGACCGAATCTCCCCCCGTCAACGAAGTTCGAGAGGTCCAACGGGCGCGGCATCTCGTCAAGGGTGAGGAAGCGCTTCCCGGTGCAGATGCCAACCCCGAGGTGGGAGCGAACGAAGCGGGGCCCGGTGCGCGCCTGATCTACGCGGCGATCGCGGCCACGCCGGCCGCCGAGCGACCGGCGGCCACCCCCAATGAGACAGCCTTGTACGTCGCCCGCGGTATGGCGATTCTGGCACATCTGGCGGTCATCGGGGGCTTGATCTGCGTGGGTTATTATCACATGGGTGACCTGCACCTGGGGCTGGCGATGGCGACGCTGTATCTGTTGCTGCCCTGCACCGCTTACGAGGTGGGGCGCGTCAATCATGTGCTGCCGTCGGCGATGATCGTGTGGGCGTTTGTGGCCTATCGCCGGGTGGTGGTTGCCGGGGCGCTGCTCGGTCTGGCCTGTGGAACGCTGTTCTTCCCGATCTTTCTGCTGCCGCTGTGGGCGGCGTTTTATGGACGGCGTGGATGGCTGAAATTTTCGCTGGCGGTGGGTGGCATGACGCTGGTGATGGTTGCGGGGTTGTGGCTGCTGGCGGGGCCGGTGGGCGTCCTGCCTGAATCCGACTTTGGATTTTTCAACTGGACCAAGCTCCGCTTTAACGATACCGAACCGACGGGCTTCTGGAGCATTTTTCCCGCTGCCTATCGTATTCCTGCTTTTGTCAGCTTCCTGGCGATGGTAACCGCGTTAACGATCTGGCCGCGTTACAAGGACCTGGCGATGCTCATGGCCAGTTCGGCGGCCATCGTGATTGCGACTCAGCTGTGGTACCCGCAACAGGGCAGCGTCTATGTGCTGTGGTATTTGCCCCTGCTCTTGATGGTCGTGTTCCGGCCGCCGCTGCATCATAGCCTGGCTCCTGACGCGCTGCAGTTAGCACAAACGGTGATGACTGCCTCGCCGGAGCCGCGCGTCAATACGCTGGTGAGTTCAGGAATCAGCACGGGGACCGCGTTTCGTTGAAGCGAATCTCGTTTCGGGCAGACCTGTTTTCATCGGTCTGAGTTTTCCCGTAGAATTTGCAGGGTGGATCGCTTCCCGGTGATGTCCGACGTTCCGGGCGTTGTCGCGATCGTGTGGCCAGTCACTCCTTACTCTGCCAAAGAGACTCATGTCGAAACACAATCACCGGGTCAAGCGGGACGCGGCCGCTCGCCAGCGTCGACGTACTGCTCCTGGCGCCCCCCCGGGGACATTGAAGATCGATCCCGAAGCGCCCCGTCCTCTGATTAAGGTGATCGCGTATTCTGATCAGGAACTGGTCGAGCAGGAAATCCAGAATCCCCGCGAAGTCCTCGCGTTTCTGGGACGCTATCCCGTCACCTGGATCAATGTCGATGGACTCGGTGACGCCCAGATTCTGCGTGAATTGGGCGAGATCTTCGAAATTCATCCGCTGGCCCTGGAAGACGTCGTCAATGTCCACCAGCGAGCCAAGCTGGAGCACTATCCCGGCCATCAATTCCTGGTCTTCCATCAAGTCGATCCCGGTGAGCGGATCCAGTCGGAACAGATCAGCCTGTTCCTCGGTTCAAACTTCGTGCTCACTTTCCAGGAAGAGGCCGGCGACTGTTTCGAGCCGAGTCGCGAACGGATGCGGCAGCATGTCGGCTTGATCCGGCAGTCGGGGCCCGATTACCTGGCATACACGCTGCTCGACGCGATTGTCGATCACTACTTTCCGTTGCTGGAATCCTACGGCGAACGGCTGGATGAACTGGAAACGCAGATCATCAAGTCACCCGAGAGTACGACGATGACGCAGATTCACGATATCAAGCGTGAGCTGCTGGTGCTGCGGAGAAAGATCTGGCCGCTGCGCGATGCACTCAATACGCTGGTGCGTGACCCCGTGCCGCATGTCACCGATTCCACCCGGGTCTATCTGCGGGACTGTTACGATCACATCATGCGGATCATCGATTTGCTGGAGACATACCGCGAATTGTCATCCGATCTGCTGGAATTTCAGCTGTCGAGCATCAGTTACAAGATCAACGAAGTGATGCGGGTGCTGACGGTGATCGCGACGATCTTTATTCCGCTGACCTTTATCGTGGGCTTGTACGGCATGAACTTTGACCCCGACGTTTCCCCCTGGAACATGCCCGAACTGGAGTGGTATTACGGATATCCATTTTCACTGGGCCTGATGGCCGTGGTGACACTGGGGCTGCTGGCATTTTTCTATCGGAAGGGGTGGCTGGGAGGGAACAGGAAGGTGGTGGTTCGTTCCAGCTGAGTTCCGGCGCGAGGCGCCAGCCATCCACTCGCTGGCGCTTCCGGTGCGCTTCGGGCTGGTCTGGCCGGGATGAATTTCACAGTCCGCGCAGCGAAGCAGCCCGGCTGCCGGAGGCAGTCGGGCTGAGAATTTCGCGGAGATTCGGCGAGGCGTTCTAGTTGGCGCCAGCGTCTGCCAGGGCCACAGGAGCCACCACATTCACGCGGCGACCTTCCTGATCGAACATCACTTTTCCGTCGGTCAGGGCGTAGAGCGTATAGTCGCGGCCACAGCCAACATTGCGTCCGGCGTGCCACTTGGTGCCACATTGACGAATCAGAATGTTACCAGCCACGACGGCTTCGCCGCCGAAGCGCTTGACGCCGCGTCGCTGACCGTTTGAATCGCGACCGTTACGGCTGGACCCTTGTCCCTTCTTATGAGCCATCGCTGCTACTTCCTTCTCACACTAAGCTTGCAGAATTTTGATTTCAACGGCATTCGCAGGTTAGCGATAGATCCACTTTGGATCGCCTTCCGCTCGAATTTCCCGTTCGTCCTGTTGTAATTCATCGCCCGGACGCCAGTACTCCTGTACCAACGTTTTCCGAAGCACGAGTTCCTCGTCATTGGGACCCTTGGTGACTTCATAACCGTTGGAAAAACCGGTCATAAAGATTCGGAACCGATCCGCTGTCGGATCGACTCCCCGCCAAGTTGCCACTCCCAGAATTTCCGTTCCCGGTTGACCTTCAGGAACAGCCGGCGGCAATGGCCCCACAATTTCGATCGAGTTCTTGTACTCGCCACGTTCCCGTTTATTAATAATGGGTTGCGCAGCAGGCATGACCCGATCAATGTAACGCTTTTGTTCGCCGTTGTCATCTGTAACCAAAGTAAATTCGGGAACAA
>CAZQUW010000078.1:0-10589 GCA_964596215.1 uncultured Planctomicrobium sp.
CTAGGTTCTGTTTTGGCTGCTCGATACTGGAGCGGGCGCTATGCTGCAGGCTGTTCGCGGCCTGTGCGAGCTCTCGTTCCGATCTCATGGGATTCAAGGTGCATTCCAGAGAAGAATTGATCCGACCGAATATTGCCGAATGTGTATGAGCTGCCGAAGGACCTCAACAAGTAAATCGCCATCGGAAGGTATTCGGACCCTACTGCACATTGACAAATGCTTATCACTCCCGCATTGGGGTATTGTGTCACATCTGTGACCGATCCGCGAAAGAGTGAGTATCACATGGGCCTGCGACTTAAACTGACGCACCGTCTTACATCAAAAGCATAGCTTACCAATAATGCGTAAGAAAAGCGTGTTTAAACAACTGAGGCCGCTATCGAACCAGCACCCTGGTTCGGCGGCGACGGCTGTAGACTGTTGACTGGTCATCGATAATACACCGCAGGTTGCCCCGAACTGGACTGGCGGGGCGATTACTACCGATGCTGCGTGCACGCGGGTTGCCGTGCTGTCGCTGTTGTAACCGGATTCTCCCGCTTATCGAGCTGAATCCCGACATCTGTTGCCACAAGGCATTACATTTGGCGGACCTGTCCAGTCTTGGATTTCCAGTGGCGGTTCGCACGCGGCCTGTCGATGGTAGGTCTCGACACAGCCTCTCGGTTCGAAATAATTTCACGATCGCTTGAAATCTTCCTGGAATTTGCAGCGCAATGGAGATACTCGTCTGGTATCTTAAGTGATAGAAGTTCAGAATTACCGTCGCTTCTGGAAACTGATTCACCAGTTATCCTGCACTTCTTCCCATGCTCCCCTCTCTCTGATGTTCGCTAGTCTCCTTTTGAGATTCTTGAGGAACTGAGCGGACCGAAAGTATTCCTAACATGCCTATCTGGCGGCTCGCATTGACCCTTCTGGGGAGCGGTCTCGTCGTTGCTGTAGGGATTGCGGCAGAACCTGTCAGCAATTCCAAACCGGCCCCGGTCCCTGGACTGCTGCGATTCCAACTGCCTGATGGAACATCCTACTCGGCGTTGATCCTGCCTGCACCGAAGCTCATTGAGCGGCCCGTTGCTGTACGCGACCACCTGCTGATCGTTGACACATCGGCCAGCCAGACCGGCACATTTCGAACCCGCTCATTGGCCCTCGCAAAGTCCGTTTGCCGAGCGTTGCCGGCTGGCGACCGGGTTCGGTTGATTGCCGCTGACGTCGCGGCCGAATCATTGACCGCCGGGTTTGTCGCAATGGGCAGCAAGGAGCTGCAGGCTGGATTTGTGGCTCTGGAAGATCGCGTTCCGCTGGGCTCTTCAAACATTGAATACGCGTTGCGGCTGGCACTCAGCGAACCGCTAAGCACTCGCAGTCGGTCGGTTTTATATATTGGCGATGGTTTCAGTACAGCGCAGTTGATCAATTTCAAGGCTCTCAAACTGCTGCTGAGTGAATTTTGCGACGCCGGAATTCCGATCAACAGCTACGCGGTCGGACCTCGCCAGGACCTGCTGCTCCTGGGATCGTTGGCCCAGCATACTGGTGGGGTCGTCACGATCGACCAGCCGACGCTCGTGGCCAACCTCGCCCCCCTGCCTGGCGATCTCGAAGCGGTCGGCCAGGATGTTGCGCGGGTCCTGACGGCACCCGTCTTCTATCCAAAGCAGATTGATTCGAAACCAGCCATCGCCAGCCTGCAGCCCGATGTCTTACCGCCGGTACGATTCGATCGTGAAACGGTCCTGCTGGCTAAAGATGTGACGGCCAGCAAGGTTCAGGTCAAACTCTCGGGAACCTTTCACGGGCAGCAACAGACTCGTGAATATAACTGGTTGATCGAGAACGAGACAGTGCGCGGGTCGGCCGCATTTATCGGTCATGCGTGGCAGCTGGCAGAGAGCACTCAAGGTTTGGCAATGCCCTGGGCCGGTCGCGAATTGATGCTGCAGACGCAGGATGTCTATCAAGGTCGGCTCGATGAACTCGCCCAGGCGGGTGCCCGATCACTCGGGGAACGGAATGCGGCGCAGGTAGATCAAATCGTCCTCGCCCTGCAGCAGATCGATCCCACCAGCATTGAGGCTGGACGTCTGCAGTCTGCTGCACGTGGTCTGCAAGTCCAACCGATCAAGAGCCGCAAGGCTCGGTCACAAGTCGACGCCAGAAAGCCGGCAGCGAATGTCGAAGCCGACGAGCAGGACGACCCGGCTGCTAAAGACGATGCTGTTCCCCCTGCACCGCAACCGGACCAGGACGCTCCGCCGTTGCCACTTCCCGCGAAGGTTGTTGATCAAGCCGATGACACTGAAGACAGATCCAATCCGAAAACGGATTCATTGTTGGACGACCTGGAAGCGACGCGAAAGGTGCGTGAAGAGCAGATCACGATCGACGTCAACCAGGCCATAGCCGAGGCCCAGGCTGGAGCCAGCGAAAGTTTTCCCGACGCTTACGACGTCTTGAAACGCCAGCTCGACACCGTCATTTCCGCGACTGATATTTCGGCCGACGTCCGGCAGGCACTGCGGAAGCGGCTGGAAACCGGCATGCAGCAGCTGCAGAACGAGAACGAGTCGTTCGAACAACAGCGGGCCGCCCTGGATCGTCGCTTGTCGCAACAGGAAGCTCGTAAGAAACTGATGGAGCAGACGCAGCGCGACGAGGAAAAAATGGAACAGTTGATCGATCGCGTGCGAGCCTTGCTGATTCGTGGCTTCAAGGGCAATCCCCAATCCTTCGAAGACGCCGAGGCCGTGTCGCGCGTGGCTGTGGAACTTGATCCGTACCTGGGGGTACCGAATCTGGATGTCTTCAATTCAGAAGCCGCAGGACACCTTGATAAGGCACGCCGCTTGCGAAGCCTGCGTGCTGATCGGCTGCTGGCCTTGTTGTACCAGGTGGAACTTTCCCACGTGCCGTTCCCCGACGAACCGCCGCTGGTCTGGCCCAGTCCCGAACGCTGGCAATGGATCACTGAGAATCGTCGGAAGTGGAAGTCGGTCGACCTGAAGACCTATAGCAAAAAAGAAGAGAAGATCGTCAACGAGCTCGACAAACCGACGACCTTCGACTTTACCGATGAGTCGTTGGACGGAGTCCGCGATACGATTATGGAACGACACGGTTTCGATATCGTGATCGACAAAGCGAAGCTGGAAGAAGAAAGTGTGGCAACCGACGCCACAGACATTACCCTGAAGGTCAGCGAGATCTCGCTGAAGAATGCCCTCAAGCTGTTGCTGGACGCGAAGAATTTGACCTACGCCATCGAGAACGAGGTCATGAAGATTACCACAAAGACGGACGGCATCGCCAAGCGTCCAATTCGCGTCTACAACGTCGGTGACCTGGTCATGCCGATCAATCCGCTGTTTGGCCAGGGAGGCAGTTCGTCGGGCGGTCAGACCGGCAACGGCGGTCAATTCAATGGCGGCCAGCAAGGTGGCGGCATGGGTGGTGGTATGGGCGGCGGCATGGGTGGTGGCGGCGGTGGATTTGCCAACGTCCCTCCGTTCCAGCTTCAACCGAAACCTGCCCCTGCGAAACCGGTGCTACCGAAGCCGGCCCAGGCTCCAGCAGCGGCCAATGCAGACTGAGGCGTAGCAGGCCGCCAACGGGCGATCAGCGCCGGGTAACTCTGGCGAGTTCCGCGCTGATCGCAGAGGGGCTCGCATACTGCAAGCCTGACACAGTTTCGGACTATCCCAACGGGGCTATTCCGTGGCCGCCAGCTGCTGCTCTTGCTTCAGCCGCAACTGGCCGCAGGCCGCATCAATGTCCGCTCCCTTGCGTTTGCGAATCGTAGCGGGAATTCCCCCCGCTTCCAGAATCGCGATAAACTCGTGCTTCCGGCGCTCATTCGGTTCGACGAACGGCAGCGTTTCGACGTGATTCATGGGAATCACGTTCACGTGGGCGGCCCGGTGCTTCAGAAGATTGACCAGTTGATGGGCGTGCTCGGGGGCATCGTTCAAATTTCCGAGCAGCACGTACTCGTAAGTGACTCGCCGCCCTGTCTCCTGGAAATAGTCATCAGTCGATTCCAGCAGCGCCGCGATCCCAATCTTGTTGTTGACGGGGACCAGTCGCGTCCGCAGCTCATCATTCGGGGCGTGCAATGAAACGGCCAGATTGTATTGCCGGCCAATCCGGGCCAACTCGCGGATCTTCTCCGGCAATCCCACGGTCGAAATCGTGATTCGCCGCGCGCCAATCCCCATGCCGCCGTTCTGGTTCAAGTGATCGAGTGCCGCCGTCAGGTTCTTCAGGTTGGCCAGCGGCTCGCCAATGCCCATTACGACAATGTTCGTGATGCGTTCGGCGAGCGGCAGCAGGCGATCCAGTCGCAGCACTTGTTCGAGGATCTCACCGCCGGTCAAATTGCGTTTGACCCCCAGCAATCCGCTGGCACAGAACACGCATCCCATGGCACACCCGACCTGCGTGCTGATGCAGATGGTCCGCCGGTCATCTTCCCGCATGAGTACACATTCGACGTAATGTCCGTCGAACATCTCAAGTAGCAGCTTCTCGGTGCCGTCTTTCGATTTCTGGTGCGAGACGATTGTTGACGTAAATAATGCAAAATTAGCGGTCAATTGCGCCCGCAGTTTCGCCGGCAGATCGGTCATGACGTCGAAGTCGTTGACCCGTTTGCCGAAAATCCATCCTCGGATCTGGTCCGCGCGAAACGCCGGCGCCCCCTGCGATTTGCACCATTCGATCAAATCATCGCGCGAGAGATCACCAAAGCGCGGAAGAGGCAGCACGTGCGGCTGCGCTATCGGAAGCAAAGGATTTTCGCTGGTCATATCACCCGTCGGCCTGAAAACAACTCTGGAACAATCGCCAATCGCGTAGTTTACCAGATTCAACGAGACCGAGCCACGGGGGGCGAGTTACGTTTGCTGGCCTGCCGATCGCCTACATTCCCCAGGTCAGCAAACGACCAGGGGCTCATCCCGGGAACATCAAATACTATGTGGTCTGAGAAACGCCTCGCAGATCGTCGGGCTTCGCCGCTTCAGGGTTTCAGGTCGAAGTTCGCCGTGTTCGCACCGGCCTTCACGACAAATTTCAGATCGGTTTTCGCTTCGGATCGATACTTCTCCGGGATATCGCTCTTCGGTGGTTGAGTGCCGGCTGGCGTCGACAATGGCGGTGGAGCGGGTGGCGGCGAGACAGTAACCACGTATTCGCCAAGGGGCAGTGGGTCGGTCAGCTTGAACTCACCTGTAGCACTTAGATTGGCACCTGCCGCGGTGCCCTTGGAACTGGAGTTGAAGGCGATATAGCCACTCCCGACGGGTTTCTCTTGCAGAGTGACTTTGCCACTCACCATCCCCGACGGGCCTTTGCCACCGGTACCACAACCCGGGATCGCCCCGCAAAAGATTGACACGACGACGATCAGAATGCTACGACTCCAGACTCCGGGGCGACTGACACATGTCGCACTTCTGGTCGCCGCTTTGACGCAGGTCATTTCCAACATCAGCAGTGAGTCCCCAATTGGTATCTGAGTTAACGGCAACCCTGACGGGGCCGGCTCCGGATTTCAAAGAAATTTATACTTGCGAAGTGCACATGCCCCACATGCCAATCGTAACTGAGGCACTTCGTTCGAGCCATTCAGAATCTGGGGCCCAGCACGGGACGCATGCGGCGGGCGAACTCGATCTAGAATTCCGACAGCACCTGGCCATCATCTTTCGATGCCAGGCTCAACAGCGTTGGAAAGTTCATATTCTCCGACAGGAACCGTACGCTGCCGTCTCCCAGCAAAGCGTGAATTCCCCCCACGTGATAAGAATTGAGGACGGTGTTCGCCCGATACGGTGTATCATTAAACGGCGCTATGACTGCTGTGGAGTTGATCGCGTATTTCACAGTCGTCAACCCGTTATAAAACATGTTACTGCCGGCCACCAAGGTCGGGACCGAATTAGGCAGGCTGCTGCCGGGCCAGCCGCTGGTATAGTTGGACCGAACGTCGGACTTGACCCCGCCGACGAGCACAAACCCCGACTGCTCCGCCACGACCATCGCGTTCGACGATCCATCAGTCATGTCGCGGATATTGAAAGACTGACCTGGGGGCAACGATCCGTTGTTGCAGAAAAAGCCGTGGTTTAATTGCGGCGAACACACCGCCGCGCGACTGGTCGCGGCGGGATCAGGATAGGCCCCTGAGATACCAACGTAATCATGCAATTGCCCGGCCTGGTCGTTCGAAGCGTTTGTGGGATTCGACCGCGGGTCCCAGGGGCTGGTCGGGCATTTGTAGACCGGAATGATCAACTTGGCCAACGCCTGATTACCGCCACTAAACGGAAAACTGGCGAACGCACTGAAGCTGCCACCGACAAAATTCAGCTGATTGTAAAGGGGAGCCTGATCGAGATACGGCAGAATAAAGGTCCGCCAGTTGGTCCCCGCACACAACGGGCATCCGCTGGGGTTAAGACCGTAGATCGCGCCGGGGGGGAACTTGCTGTGTGTGTCGTGATAGTTTGCTAAAGCGATTCCAATCTGCTTCAGCTGACTTTTGCATTGCGTGCGACGAGCCGCCTCGCGTGCCTGCTGGACAGCCGGCAGCAGCAAGGCAATCAGTACCGCGATGATGGCGATGACCACCAGCAATTCGATCAATGTAAATCCTCGTTTTTTCACGTAATTTCTCCGCAGAAACCGGGCAACAAGAATACACGTTCGAAAGAACAAGAAGATTGAGATTGTTTGCGATTTACGCATTTCAGCGTCGCGACTGCGTTGCCGTCACCACCTGCACTAATGTCATTGTCGACAATCCGCCTGTCGATTGTAGACAATCAAATACTAGATTGCAATTTTCTTCCGGCGAATCTCGTAATAAACGCTGAACTGGCTCCGCAGAATTGGAAGTGGCAGGAGCGTCGATGGCAAAAACTTTGCGCTAGACAACACCGACTATAAATGAACTCGTCCACCCTGGATTTATTCCGAGCTTCCTGTGCAGGACTGCGTTTCGCTGCGCCCAGCGGCTGGCTTCTTACGAATTCTCGCACTGGGCTGTATACTTCTCGCTGATCGGCTGCGTTGCTTGATTCACCCCATGTTCTACTTCCAGGAGTTGTGAGATGGCCTCGTGCTCGCGATCGTTGGTTGGTTGCCTGGTCCTGTTGACCACCGTCGTCACCTGGGGGGCGGAATTTCCCAGTTTCGACAAGCTGCCATCGCATCCCGGATTGCCTGATCCGCTGGTGATGTTCAATGGCGACAAGGTGACCACGCCGGAGCAATGGGCGAAGCAGCGACGTCCCGAATTGAAAGCACTGTTTCAGCACTACATGTATGGATATCTCCCCGCGGCCCCGGAGAAGATTACCTCCACCGTGGAAGTGGAAGATACGAAATACTTCGGAGGCAAGGCCACAAAGAAGCAGGTCTCCATCAAGTACCATCCCGACGCGCCAGCGATCAACCTGTTGTTGATCGTGCCGAATCAGCGGACTCAGCCCGCAGCCGTATTCGTCGGTATCAATTTCTGCGGCAACCATACCGTCGTCAAAGATCCGGCGATCCCATTGCCAACTACCTGGATCTACAAATCGTGCCCTGGTTGTGAGAATGAGAAAGCGACCGACGCGGGCCGGGGTGGCCAGGTGGATGTCTGGAACGCCGAACAGACCATTGATCGCGGTTATGCCCTGGCCACCTTCTACAACGGCGATCTCGATCCGGATGTCCCAGACTTCACCAACGGAGTGCACCCGTTTTATCTGAAACCTGGTCAAACAGCCCCCACAGCGGACGATTGGGGCGCGATTGCCGCGTGGGCCTGGGGAGCGCACCGGGTTGTGGATTATCTCTATACCAACCAGGACATCGACACCGAGCGAATCGCCCTGGTCGGACATTCCCGCCTGGGCAAGGCAACGCTGCTGGCGGGGGCCCTCGACGAACGAATCAAGTTGATCATTCCGTTGCAGGCGGGCTGTGGCGGGACTGCTCCCAGCCGGGGCAAGATCGGTGAGTCGGTCAAGCAAATCAATGATCGCTTCCCCCACTGGTTCGATGACGAATTCACTCAGTTCAATGAACACCCTGATCGCCTGCCGTTTGATCAGAACTGCCTCGTAGCACTCTGTGCGCCACGGCCAGTCTTGTTTCCGAACGCAGTGGAAGATACTTGGGCCAATCCCGACGGCCAGTTCGAAGTCCTGAAGGCGGCGGCTCCGGTGTATCGTTTCCTCAAGGCCGGGGACCTGGGCGCCGACCGTCCGCCGGAGATTGGCAAACTTCTGGACTCGCAGCTGGGGTACTTCATCCGCGGCGGCAAGCACTCCATGAACAAGGAAGACTGGCTGGCATTTCTGGCGTTCGCCGACAAGCATTTTGGTAAGCCTGATCGCAAGTAGGACTCGGTCACGGAGAGACTTCAGGTTAATTGCCCGAAGCGATTCTCCGGGTTCATCTTGCGTTCGAGTATGTGTTTTCGATACAAATCGCAACCTGAAGAACTGGGGCCACAGAAACTGGGCTCCAGTTAACCCACAGTAAGCTGTTTGTCGCGAAGAAGGCATGGATGCCATGATCCGATCGATTTGTGTCTGGCTGGTTCGATATTGCGTGCGGCACGTAACATCCTGGCCTTGGCCTCGGTTGCTGACCGGTTTGGGCTGCGGGTTCATGTTGCTCGGATTGCAGCAACAATACCTGGCCCAGCTAGGCAGCTCGCGACCCGTTACAGCAGCCGCATGGACAATGATTGGACTGGCGTGGGCGTTGGCGTGGGGCCGCCGCCGCGAGTCCACCGCGAGCCAGGCGAATGCCGGTCTTGCTCGCCAACTGGCCCTGCCAGCCGTGTTGACCGCACTGAGCCTGCTGGCCCCGTGGTGCTGGGGACTGCACGATGTCGTGTTCAATGAGTCCATTCTGACCTCTCGCTGGGGATTGTTCGCTTACTCAGTCATGTGGGCCGCACTGACCCTGGGGTGCCCTGTCTGGTGTGTCGGACGTTTGTCGCTGATGATCGAGACCCGGCCCGCGACAGGTTCGCAACCCGCAATGCGCCCAGCTGCATCGACATTGCTGGGGCTCTCGCTGGGCCTCGCCCTAGGCCTCGCCGTCACGTGGGGCGGCCTGTATGTCACCGCCATCGCCGGTTGCGCGATGCTGCTGGGGGCTCAGATCTGGCAACTTCAATCGGCTCGTCACTCGGCCAGTTCGTCGACTCCTCAAGTTAGCAACCTCGCTCAGCACGCGTCGCAGTTCGATTCTTGGAATATGGCGACTTCCTCGCTTGTGGCAGTTGCCTGCGGCGGACTTGGGCTGTGGGCGATTCATATTCTTGAACTCTTGCTGCCCGCCACGATTTACACTTTGTCTGCGACAGTTTCCGGCGTGCTGTTGGGGATTGCCGTGGCTGCACAGGTTCTGGATCAGAAGTCCGCAAATCGTCCCGTTCTTACGGCACTGGCCCATGCCTTGATGGTATTGCTGCTGTTGGGACTGTCGGCTGGCTTCTCGCTGATTGTTTTCCGGCTCGTCACGCTCACCGGTTCGATCTCGCAGGTCTGGCTGCTGCAATGCATCCGCTGGGTGTTGGTCGGCTGCTGCCTGGCACCGGTCGGATTTGTCTGGGCCTGGGCCGCCTATCGGCTGGAACAAGCCTTGTCGTCGCCTTCGGGAACGAAACTGCCCGCCTTGAGTACCTGCCTCGTCCTGGCGTTGTTGGGGGGCATGCTGTCCGAAAGCCTCCTTCTGCCATTGTGTGGCTTGAATCTGACTTGCTACGCATGGCTGTGGGTGCTGACGGGAGCAGTGCTCGTGAATGCACTTCGAACCCGCGAGATTCCCCGAAACACCTTGGTACGGGGGTGTGTGGTTGCCACTCTGTGTTTGCTGGTACTCGCCCCCCAGATCAGTCAGGGAGTGCGGCCCGAACTGGCCGCCCGGTTGTTGTTTGCTACGAATGTGTTCCTGGCTGATCAGGCCGGAATCCCCCGGCGAGAGTTGCCGTTTCTGGACGAAGGCCGGCTGGAAGCTCGGGCCGAGGGGGAACATGGCACATTGACCGTCTGGAAGCTGGCTGTCGCCCGGCACCAACTGCGCGAGAACGGCATTCCGCGGGGAAATCTCTCCACAAACACCGAATTCAGCCCACAGGATTCCGGCGAAGTCTTGCTCTCGCTGTTGCCCCTGACGTTGCACGAGGAACCCCGCCGCATTGCGATCCTGGGACTTGGCAGCAGCGTCCCCGTGCAGGCCGGATTGGCCTCGCCTGTGCTGGAAATCAACACCGTCGAAACCGATCCACAACTGGTCTCGTTGCTGAAGCAAGTGACATTGAATACGACTGCCGGAGCCATCTGGCAGGATGAACGATTGCAGGTCACTGCGGGCGATCCGGCACTGTGGGTGGCGGGGTCTCGTGACCAATATGACGTTGTGATCTCCAACCCCGTGCAATCTGCATTGGTGCAAAGTTCGGCGTTGTATACCCAGGAATTCTACCGCCGCGCCGCACAGCGACTGGCCGCGGACGGCATCTTCTGCCAGCGATTCCAATTTGTGGATTACGGTCCGCGTCCACTGCAGACCGTCGC
>CAZQUW010000078.1:10689-23266 GCA_964596215.1 uncultured Planctomicrobium sp.
CATTTCTGTGCACTGTTGCCCGGCGAACTGATGCGCTGGGGTTCGAAGGCCGAAGAGGTTCAGAAGTCGGTGACGGTCCACGCCAGCAAGATTCTCAGTTGGGTCGGTGAGCCTGGGACCGATGAGGACCTGTTGCGGCGACTCGCCGAAGTACGCGGTCAACAGGAACTGGTGGCCAAGTTTCCGGACCAGTACTGGGGCTATCGCAGCCAGGTCCGCAAGCAAATTTCGACCCGCCCCATGTCCCGAATTCAGCAGGCAAAACACGAGGAAAACAAGGCCGATAAATCGGCCGGCCTGCACCCGGACGACAAGCGCCGCTTGCGATACTTCCAGCAACTCAGCAAGGCGATTCACGGGCGGCAGGCCGACGACGTCGTCCAGTTGGCCGCATATTCTGCGCCTTATGACCCGCTGGTCAGCCTGTTTATGCACCAGGAAGTTGCAGAGATCGCCGCCCAGGTGCCGGCACTGCCCGCAAGTTTCGAACTCGCGCATCGCTTGCATATGATCTATTACGCCCCCAATTTTGATAGTTCTGTACGTAATCCGCTGACAGCTTTGCGGCTGGTTCTGGAGAAGCCCGAATGCGTGGCCTCGAATGCCGAGCGTTGGGACACAATCAATGGGCTCATCCAGATCCTGCAGATTCGTTGGGAACAGCGAGGCACATCTGCGGCCAGCAACGCCCGCCTGGTAGCTCGCGATGTCGAAGAAAACATCGTACTGGTTGAGCGAGTCCTCGAAGAACTTCCCAAGTTGCGAGCCGATGTTGATTTCTCGGCGGAAGATTGGGATGCGAGAAAACGCAGTATCGAACGCAATCTGCTACGTCCGTTACGGGACTACCGCGAACGCTTACAGCCCATGGCCGCCAAGCAGCGGTTCGACACGCAGGAGGCTCAGCAGGATGGTACGTTGCCCACTTCTGAAGATCTGCAGTTCCCAGGTGCCGGTGCCCCATAACATCGGCACTGTGAAATGAGGCTTGCGTGGAGCCCCGTCCTGTTATGTCAACGCGGCAGTACCTCGTCAATTGCTTGTTCAGTCGCAGTTAGTAGACGCTGTAGAATCGTCTGGGGCATCGCGGGCGCCGGCATGACCACGAGCACATCACCGACCGGCCGAATTAAGACGTCCTGCTGCATCGCCGCCAGCGAAATCTGGTGGCCGATGCGCGCCGCCGATGGAAATGGTGTCTGTTGAACTCGGTCCTGAACAAGTTCCAGCGCCAGGATAATCCCACACTGCCGGATCTCTCCGACGTGCGGATGATCTCGAAAACGCTCGGCCCAATCGTGCATGATTCGCTGGTTCACGGCAACGTTATCCAGCACTCGGTTCGAATCCATCAGGCGACAGGAAGCCAGGGCCACCGCACATCCGAGTTGATTCCCCGTGTAGGTATGCCCGTGATAGAAGGTCTTGCCGGCGCTGGGGACGTCGAGAAACGCGTTATAGATCTCGTCCGTGGCCAGGGTCGCCGCGAGCGGCAGGTATCCCCCGGTTAACCCCTTGGCGATGCACAGCAGGTCGGGAACGACCGACTCCTGCTCACAGGCAAACAGCGTCCCCGTACGGCCAAAGCCCACGAATACCTCGTCAGCGATAAGCGGTATCCCGTACTGCGCCGTCAGTTCCCGGACCCTTCGCAGATAACCGTGGGGATGGACCAGCATACCAGCCGCGCCCTGGACCAGCGGTTCGATGACAAAACCCGCAATCCGCTGGTGGTGCTCTTCCAAAGTACGTTCCAGGGTCTCATCGCAATCCTTCCAGTACTGCTCGCGCGACATGCCGGGCGGCAAGCGATACGCCCCCGGAGTCGGAACCTTGAGTGATGGAAACAGCAGGCTTCCGAAGACGCGATGAAAGGCCGCAATGCCCCCCAGGCTGACGGCACCGATGGTGTCTCCGTGGTAGGCATCGCTGAGGCTGACGAACAGATTCTTCTGCTGCGGATCGGCGCCGCGATGAGCATGATATTGAAAAGCCATCTTCAACGCGGCTTCCACCGCAGTGGCACCATCGTCGGAATAGAAGACATGATTGAGCCCCGCAGGCACGCGAGCGACCAGTTCCCGGGCCAACTCGGCCGACGGGCCGTTGGCCAATCCCAACAGCGTGCTGTGTGAGATCCGGTCGATCTGCGCCTTCAGGGCCTCGTCCAGTTCGCGCACACGATGTCCGTGAACGTTGCACCACAGTGACGACGTGCCATCAAGGTAGCGCCGGCCGTCGCTGTCAATCAAGTCAAAGCCCTCACCCGCGACAATAATCGGAGTCGCCTCTTCGGCGTACTCCAGCATCGGGGTGAACGGATGCCAGACATGGTCGATGTCCCAGCGGCGAAGTTCGGCGGTCGTCGGCGTAGAGCGGTTCAAGATCGAATCTCAAGGTTCAAGGAGCGGACGTCATTGCCCGTTGTGTAACGGCCCGCGAGCAGCCGATCAATGGGCTGTCCGAAAATCTGATGTCTCGGTCGTGCGTTTTACCGAATGTCACGGTCAAGCTTGCTACCAAATGATAAATTGCCGGCCCACACGGGCGCTGACTCGAAAGTCAGCGTTTGGAGAGCCGACGATCAATCCGGCTCCCCGTTTCGGCAGGTCGCTCCCCTTGTCAAAGTCGAAGTCCGCACGTCACAATGGAGGTTGGTAGAAATCAATACTTCAGTGTCTCTCGCCCCCTGCGGGCGGAGGTCGCATTTTGATGAATTCCAGAGACTCATGGTTCTGCTGACGAATGATCCAATTGATTACACGGCCCTCACCGAGGGTGTCCGATCCCCCGCGGCGGGGGCTGCTGTGCTGTTTCTGGGAACGGTCCGCGAAATGACAGCCGGGCGCCAGACGTTGGCGCTTGACTACGAAGCTTATCCCGAAATGGCCCGGGCCAAGATGGCCGAACTCGAAGCCACGGCTCGCCAACGCTGGCCCGTCATTGAGATTGGTATCATTCATCGCCTGGGGCATCTGGAACTCGGAGATATCAGCGTGGCCATTGCGGTCAGTACACCGCACCGCCAGCAGTCATTTGAAGCGGGTAAGTTTCTGATCGATGAATTTAAAGTGGTGGTTCCCATCTGGAAAAAAGAGAACTGGAGTGACGGCTCAACCGAGTGGGTCCACCCCGGTAATCCGCAGATGGTCAAGACCTCACCCAGCCCTGATTGAAATTTGATACTCAGAATCAATCCTGCAATTCAGATCTGGATAACTCAGCACAATCTGGGTTTTACGCCCCGAACGGTACGGCATCATGGCAGAACAACTCATCGACAGCTTCGGCCGCGTTCATACGAACTTGCGGATCAGTGTCACCGATCGCTGCAATATTCGCTGTTTCTATTGCATGCCGGCGGAGAACGTCCAGTTCATGGACCGCAAGGATCTGCTTACCTTTGAAGAGATGGAACGCTTCGTTCGAATCGCTGTGCCGCTGGGATTGACGAAGATTCGATTGACCGGCGGTGAGCCACTGGTGCGGCATGATCTGCATATCCTGGTTAAGAAACTGGCTGCCATCCCTCAGATCCATGACATCGGGCTGACCACCAACGGCATTCTGCTTGCCGATCAGGCCCAGGACCTGTACGACGCCGGACTGCGGCGCATCAACGTCAGTCTGGATGCCCTGGATCCTGTGAAGTTCAAAGAGATCACGCGCCGGGAGGGCTACGAAAAGGTGCTCGAAGGAATCAAGGCCGCCCAACGCGTCGGCTTTGATCCGGTTAAGGTGAATGCCGTTTCCGTACGAGGAATGACCGAGGACGAGATCGTCCGGTTCGGCCATTTTGCACGCGAGACTGGCGTCGAGATCCGGTTCATCGAATTCATGCCCCTGGATGCGGATAATGCCTGGGAGCGAGACAAAGTTCTCTTCGCCCATGAGATCCTCGAAAAACTGTCCGCCGAGATCATGCCGCTGGTCCCCTGCCCCAATCAAGACCCGCACGCTCCTGCGACGGAATTCCAGTTTGAAGACGGTGTCGGCAAGATTGGAATCATTGCTTCAGTCAGCCAGCCTTTCTGTATGAGCTGCGATCGTTTCCGAATCACGGCCGACGGTAAGTTACGAAATTGCCTGTTCAGCCTGGAAGAAACGGATGTTCGCGGCATGTTGCGTGGAGGTGCCAGCGAAACCGAGATCGCCGACGCCATCCGAGCCAGCATCGCCGCCAAGAAAGAAGGCCATGAGATCAACACGGCCCGCTACATTCAGCCCGATCGCCCGATGTACTCGATCGGCGGATAAGGCATTTATTAAATTGGCGAGTTGGTTCATCATCCCCACTCGATCAGTCACGTCCCCACTCTGTTCTCTTCGGTCGCGATTCGTTCATCGTTAATACAGCGTCGCCAGGCCGCCATTACGCATAATAAGCCTCCGTGGGCAATCCGGTGCGCTGCCGTACCAACTCCGCGATCGCGTCTACTTCTGCATCGCTCAGCGACGCCACGAAACTCTCCGCCGGGGTCCGTGACACGGTGTAGACCTGAATCAAGCTCAGCTTTCCACCTTGCCCCAGGATCTCATTCAGCCGATCACAATATGCTTCCAATTCGGCGGATGTCGGCGGGACTCCGTTGACCCGCATGAAGAGGCTTTGAATGACCAGCGGCCGAATTCTCGCGGCGGCCGTGATGTTATCCAGGATCTGCTGGAACGGGATCTTGGTACGGTCGATCAAGTGGTAGTAGTCCGACGTACCGGCATCCAGCTTCGCCCAGATCTCGCCCTGATGTTGATCGAGAATCGCCAGCCCCCGTTCAACGGCGGGCCGATGGAACATGCTGGCGTTGGTGATCAGCACCATCTTCGTGGAATCGAGTTTCAACTCATCCTTCAACTGCGCGACCTGGGTGATGATTTCATCGAAGTTGCGGTAGGTCGTGGGCTCGCCATCGCCGGAGAACGCGATGTCATTCAAACGACGCAGATGCTCCGGGACCTTGCAGAAGGGTTCGTCGGCATACAACTGCCCATTGCCCGCCATTTCCAGCAAGTGCCGCAGTTCGTCCAGCACCAGATGCAGATCGACAAAATCAGTCTCCGCTTCGCTGCGACGATCGACCTGGCAATAGATGCAATCGAAATTGCAGATCTTGTCAGGATTCAGATTCACCCCCAGTGAAATCCCCTTGCTGCGCCGCGAGAGGACCGGATAGACAAACCGGTTGTCACGGTAATGGCGGGAATGCAGTGTATGTAACGGAGGTGTTACCGAGGACATGGAATGTTCGATCTTATGAAGGCGTCAACTGACAACTGTCGTAATTATAGGCGCGTCTGGCCCTCGCAGACACTCGAATCCGCCACCGTGGAACGAGATGGAAACGAGACTCCCGGCCAGCCCGTCCAGCAACGCGGCAATTGACGCGGACTCCGCCCATCATTCATCAGACGCCTCTTGCTGCAGGTCGGTAAGTTCCGTGGTCCCCGCGGGAGCCGGACTGGACACTCCGGGGGAGAATTCCTGCAGGATCTTCTCGAGTTCCTGTACGCAGGCATCGATCGAGATCACCGCCTGTTGAAAGTTCGTATGCGTACTGGCCCTGGGGGCCTCAACCCGGAACTCGGCTGCCGCTGATCGCAGTTTGCCGATTTTCTTGCGCAACATGTGCAGGTAGCCCGCGGGATCTGACACGCGCGTCTCCAGGGCCCGCGACATGTCAAACACCGTCCGGACGATCCCCATCAGCTCCGGAAAATCTTCCACCTCAGAGCTGTGCTTGACGAACGTTCGCACCATCCAGGCATGCGCCATCACGTGCTCGCAGCGAACTACAGCCTCAGCAGGTGTCATCTTGATCCTCACTATCATGCGGCGACAGCTGTTGCCGGCGACCGCTGACTGCCGCCCGACACGGGGTAATCGGGATCATCAGGGCTCTTCGCTGTCATACTCTAGTAAGCTGAAGATCGATCGCGGTTTCAGCCGTTCGCGACCCTTTAAGAACGACAGTTCAATCGCGAAGGCACAACCGACAACATGGGCCTCGCACATTTCGGCCAGTTGGGCACACGCTTCAATTGTGCCGCCCGTGGCCAGCAGATCATCAACCAGCAGGACCCGATCCCCGGGCAGCAACGCATCCACGTGCATCTGCAACGTGTCGCTGCCATACTCGAGGTCGTACTTGTACGAGTGCGCTTCGTACGGCAGTTTGCCCGGTTTCCGGACTGGAACCAGCCGGGCCCCCAGTTCAATGGCCATCGGTGCCGCGAATAGAAAGCCCCGCGCTTCGGCTGCCAGGATCGCGTCGATCTTCATCCCTCGAAAGGGATCTGCCAACTGCTGAATTGCCTGCTTGAAAGCCACCGGATGCGCCAGCAGCGGCGTAATGTCCCGAAACATGATGCCGGGCTTCGGAAAATCGGGCACCGCGCGGATATAGTCCTTCAAGTTGAGTACAGTCGTCATGAACCTGGTTTCGCTTTCTGAGCCAATGCTTCTTGAGCTTGCAATACAAATTTTCGAGCGGCTGGATCCTGTCCGTATAACTGCGTGATCGACTGCCAGATGACTGTCGCCTCGCCTGCTTTGCCCGCAGTCGCCAATTTGTCCGCCCGAATCAATGCCGACTTCACCCAGGCATAGCGTTCGTCGGAGTCAGTTTCCGTGGGTTGCAGTTCGACCAGCAGCCGGTCGCACAGATCATACAGCTTCGCCTGTTCCGGATCACCCGCGAGCAAAGATTTGACGGCCAGTACGGTCTGCGTGGCCCGTAACCCTTCGCCGGCTTCCTGCTGGGCCAGAGCCATCAACAACAGTCGCCGCGGTTCATTGGCTGCGGAACCAGCATCTCCCTTGCGGATACGGCTCTTGCGCAAATCGCGTTTCAACGCCGCCAGTTGCTCGTAACTCTCGATCTGCGCCAGATAGGGCGCGACCGGCTCCTTCCACCGCGCACTATCCTGCTCGACCAGGGGCAGGAAATACTGATCTCGCGCCTGCAGCCAATTCTCCCCAGCCGGCTGCGACAGCAGGGCTTCCCCCAGCTTGAAACGCTGCTCGGGGGAAGGCGACCAATCTTTGAACCACAGTACTCCCCCCAGCACGATCAGAATCAGCATGCTGGCCAGGAACCAGGTACTATTGAGAATGCTGGTCAGGAATGGATGCGTGTCGGCTTGTTCGAGTTCCTGGCGGATCAGGCTTTTCATCAACGTCGCGGGGCCTGGACCGTCGTGGGCGCCTCGCCCCCCCGAGGAAGCCGTTATCGTCTCGGAGTCCGCATTCGGTACCCCCGCCGACGTTTCCGATTCCAGGACCTGCATCTTGTTGCGGACCTGTTCCAGCCGCCGCGCCACCACGTAGGCGTCCGGAAACCGCTTCGCAGGATCCTTGTTCAGCAACTGCTTGACGACATCCTCGAACCATGAAGGAATATCGGGATTCACCAGCCGCGGCGCATCGAATAAGCCATACTGGTGCTTCTTTAACACTTCCAGGGCAGTATTCCCGGTAAACGGCGGCTTGCCGCACACCATGGCGTACAGCACGGCCCCCAGCGAATAGAGATCGCTTTGCTTCGACGCCCGCTTGCCCTCCGCCTGTTCGGGAGACATGAACTCCGCGGTTCCCACGATGCCGCCCGTTACCGTCAGACGATCGGTAGCAAACACCTGGGCCACCCCGAAATCAGTCAGCTTCACCGTACCGTCACCGGTCAGCAACAGGTTCGACGGTTTCAGATCGCGGTGGATGATTCCCGCATCGTGTGCCGCCTTCAACGCATAGCAGATCTGCATGCCATACACGATCGCGGTTTCCCAACTGATCCGGCGCACACGCCGCAGCAACTGAGTCAGCGTTTCCCCCGGCACGTACTCCATCGAGTAATAGTAAGTCCCATCGTCGACGCCACTGTCAAACAGCTTCACGATGTAGGGGCTGTTGAGCTTCTTCATCGAGTCGATTTCGCGATTGAAACGCTCGACAAATCCGTCCTCCCGCGCCAGGGCCGCCGGCAGAACCTTGATGGCCGCTTCCTCGCCGGTCTCCTGGTGCCGGCCCAGATAGACGCTCCCCATCCCTCCCGAGCCAATTTTGGAGAGTATTTCGTAGGGACCAATCTGGGACGGATTCATGGGACTCCAACGCCGTGGTCGAGGATGTCGCCGAACTCAGCCGAGTCCTGGCAATCGGGGGGCGATCTCCCCTTGCCGCATGACGCTGGCTCGGGGCATTCCACGCTCTATTTCTGAACCGCACCAGACTTCAGATCGGACCGGTTCGCGGTCCACCAGAGCGTCCAGGTACGCTTGTCATACCCGAAGTCTTCACGGGTCAGCTTGCGAAGCGCCGCGAGGACTTCGGTATTCTGGAACTCCCGGGTGACGAGCACTGTTCGCTCTCGGGTCACCGGAACTGGCACCGCGGCCACGACTGACTGGGGGGGCGCGTTGCCCGGATAAATCGCCCCGGGTGTGGTCGTCGACAATGGCAGCGGTACACCGGGAATCGCCAGCGGAATATCGCGGGGCGGCAACACAATCTCCACTGGCTGCAGCAGCGGTGCGCCCCCCTGGGTCGCCAGGTAGCCGGTTTCCTGGACCTTCTGACGGTAAGTGTGAGTCGAACTGAGCACGTCGATCAAGTTGGGAATGACTTCCGGGTCCCCGAAATGGCCCAGCGCCACTGCTGAACGGCAGACGATATCGTTCATCTCGTCCGACAATGCCCTGGTGTAAATCGGGATGGCGATGTCGCGAGATTTCCCGGTGATCCCTTCCATGGCCGCAACACGAACCGCGGACGAACTGTCGAACAATGATTGAATCACTAACGCCTGCACCGCCGCGGTGCTCTGTAGTCGGGCCAGAGTCCGAACGAATATCAACCGCACATCGTCAGCGGCCTCGTTGCGGAACATCTTGACGAGCGGCCCCACCGCGTCCGCATCGGAAATGTCCTGCAATTCCTGGCGGGCCTGAACCTGACGGGCCGGATTGCTGCTGTGCAACCATCCCTGCCAGATATGCAGCTTCTTGTGCCAGTCAACCTCGGCGTCGCGATGCACGGAAGAGGCTTCCAGCAATTCGACTTCCTGAGGAAACAGATACTTCCCCTTGTATTTGACGTACCCTTTCGCGGCCATCGACTCGTCACGAGTCATCCATTTGCCATCCTGCCGGATATGCCCCAGCATGCGGTGTGCACCTTCGTGCTCGGGATCGAGACTGACAATCAGGAGTAGTTCGGCTTCACGTTCTTTCTTGAGTCCCTGCTGCTTGCACCATTCCTGCAGTTCCCAATGGGCCTCAACGGTGTTTGTGGCCAGACGCGTTTTCCACTCGTATTCCTCGATGGACCGGCTCCGTTTGGCGAGGAACTCAACGTCGTCCTGACTGACGGTGACGATGCCTCCCGTCAACGTCTCGACACGCACCGGAGCCCCTGCGCGACCGGTGACCACTTTATCGAGAAACACACCGCGCAGTTCGCCGCCCCCCTTGAGCTTCACGAGATCACCGCGCGCGGCACCGCCGGACAGCATCCCCGTGGCAAACAAGAACAGCAGCAAACAGTGTGTGACCGACCGATTCATGTCACGATTCCTGAACAAAAAGCCCACTGGGAATCCACCCGCGGGCAGCTGGCTTACTTCCAAGTCTAACGCCACAACTGGGTCACGTTCAACAGGATCTCGCTCCGCGGGGCCCGGTTTTGCGGGATTGAGCCTGCGTCTCAGCAGAGTCGGAGTCGCAGGCAACGTCTTCGCAGCAGGAAATCTCGCAGCGATACGGAACGCACTTCCGCTGAGTCTGACTGTTGGCTAGAGTGAATCGGTCGGGCAAATGATGCCGTTTGGATGTAATGCCATGTGAAAACATCAGATTCCTCGGTGTTTTTACGCTCGCCGGACGCGGATCTCGCCAGACAGGTGATAGGCTTGCGAAGCAGATGCAACGCCCTTGCCGATGATGCCTCGTGCGGTAAGTCGATCTCAGTTTGAAAGTCTGCCGATCCGAATCAACCATAGTCATCGCGACTGTCTTCAACATCAGACGGTCCGTGCTGCAGGCAACGAAGTCGTTTGCGAAGATCTTCCGGCGGTGCCGGTCAGTCAAGGAGATAGAATCATGCGGGTGACCAAGTTGCTGCTGGCGATCGTTCTGGCCGGATGGCTGGGCGTGTCCGAAGCTGCTGCGCAAAGCAATCCACTCGCCCCTTTGTTGCCCACCAATTCCGCCCTGAGCCGCCTGAAGTTGACGCGCATGTGGTGGGGTTCGGCCACAATGAACGCCAGTCGTGACAAATTGTTGTTCTTAACTTTGGACGACACTCTGATCTATGCCCATGCCTCCAGCGGCATCCTGAGCTGTTTTGATTCGGAAACGGGCCGCAAACTCTGGGCGAGCAGCCTTGGCGGTACCGACGATCCCGCGTTTGCGCCGGTCGCCAATGACACCCTGGTCATCATCGCCAGCGGCAGCAACTTGATCGCTCTCAATAAGATGACCGGCGATATCGTCTGGGATTTCCCACTGCCGGTCAGCCCGTCGACGTCACCCATCATCGATGAAAAACAAGTTTACCTCGGAACGACAGACGGTAGCTTGATGGCATTTGACCTGGAACAGCTGGCCAATCGCTTCAACAAGCGGTTGACGGTGGAATCAGCGGGCATGGCAATCCGCTGGAAATACAAAATTACGGCAAACATCTATTCTCAGCCCGTTTCCAGCGGTGACTTGATTTCATTCGCCGGAACCAATCTCACGACATATACCGTCAGCCGCGGTCGCGATCTGCGCTATACGTTCGATACGCCGGTGTCTGTCAGTGCCGGCCTGGCTTCGAATCGCGGCCTCCTTTATATCTGCAGCGGCGATGCACGTATCTTCGCGTTGAATGTGGAAACCGGTGCCCTGCGCTGGCAGACGGTCGTCGGAGCCCCGATCTACGAAACACCGCGACTGATTCAGGATGACCTGTTTGTTTCACCCGAAGGCATTGGAATGTTCCGTTTCCGTGCCCGCGACGGAGTGGAACTCTGGGACAGTCCGGCACGGGGAGTGGAAAAATTCGTTGGTGCCACGCCAGATTCCATCTTCGGCAGTGACCGGGCCATGAATCTGGTACGGCTCAGCCGCCAGACCGGTGCAGTCCAGGGCATCCTGCCGTTGAATCGGTTCTCTCTGCGAGTTGCCAATGATCTGACCGACCGCCTCTATATGGCGACCCCCACGGGGATGATTATTGCCTTGCGTGAACCGGGCCGCGAACTTCCGTTGTACTTCAAGTTCCCGGAACGCCTGCCGATCATGCCCGAATTCGCTCCGGAAGAAGCTCCCGAAGCCCCCACCACCGAAGAGAAGCCCGCTGAAGATGCCACTTCGGAGGAAAAACCGACCGAGGAAAAACCCGCGGCGGAGTAGCTCAAGCGGAACTGTTACTCCAAAAATCCCAGTGATCCGACATTAGCATTCACAGCCCCCATCGGGTCGCGTGCAACTTTCTCGCGTTTTCTTGGCGCTCTTTGCTCCCTTACTTGTTTTCCCTCCCGCGCACTGGAAGAGCTTTTTTCTCTCGCCAAGGCGCAAAGAGGACGGCGATCCAACCGACCGATCCAATTCTTGGCGCCTTGGCGTGAGAATCTCCTCAGTTCGTGGACAAACAAAACTCGCCACTTCTTTGCATTCTTTGCTCCCTTACTCTTCTGTAGCCTGACTCTTTGAGTCGGGAGTATGTCAGCGTCGAACGACCCGACTCAGAGAGTCAGGCTACAGCTTGCCCAGCTTACGGACAGAAACCGAGCGAACTCCGCGCAGATTCTTTGTTCTCTTTGCTCCCTTACCACTTCTACATCCCGCGTACCGGAAGAGTTTTCTCTCACGCAAAGGCACCAAGGTGCAAAAAGGACGGCGTTCCGGCCGACCGATCCCGTTCTTTGCGCCTTGGGGCCTTTGCGTGAGATCTTCCTCAGTTCAGGGACAAACAAAACTCGCGACTTCTTTGTCTTCTTTGCTCCCTTTGGACACGCGAACAGATTCGTAAAACGGACGCGGGGCGATCTTCCGCGGAACACACTGATCCACCGGTTGGTCCTTAGGCATTCGTCATTTCCCAAGCTCCCTTGTACCACCCACTTCAGCCACCTGCCAAATTCGAATATCGTCGGAAGTCCAGCGGGCCCGACATGTTCCGAGTACCGAGTCCTTTCAATTTCAGCAGGCACTATTGGTTCGGGAGTTCCTTCAGTTCGATAGGCGCCCCCGAACTGGAATGCAGGTCCCGACGATCTGCATTGCCTGTCGGCACGAATCCAGAATCGCCGCCCTCGGCCGTCGTTCCTCTGGGATCTCAGCGAGCAGCACGACAATCACCGCAGAACGGGACTGCCCGGAGCGACCAGCCGATGGTTCGACTTATACCGTCATAGGTATCAACCTCAGACCTGTCACGCATCTGTCAGATCTCCGCTGCCAGTTCGCACGGCATGTCTACCCGAACAAAGTCAACATTCCAAAGAAAAGGAAACGCCGCATTAGAATGAACCAATGCGGCGTTCTGAACATTGAACGAGAGCTTGAGTCTCGAACAGCGTGGTCACGCAGCGATTAG
>CAZQUW010000078.1:23366-25070 GCA_964596215.1 uncultured Planctomicrobium sp.
ATTATTCTTGCATTGCGAGCGCCGTGCCGCTTCGCGGGCTTGTTGCACAGCTGGCAACAACAGTGCAATCAACACCGCAATAATCGCGATGACGACCAGCAACTCGATCAGGGTAAACGCACGACGTGTCTGCTTCATGGGCAACTTCCTTCGAGGATAACTTACAGCTCATTTGTCTATTGAGCAGCGTCGCTCACCAACACGCGTTGGCGGCGCGCACAATTCCAGCGCAGTTCAGTTCGACACCACCAAGTCACACAGACGGCGCTGCCCAAGCTGTGACTTAGTCATCTAAGAATCAACGACCCGACGGGTCGCGGCGGGGGTGGTAGCGATGAGCATCTCAAAGGGGATGAATGCTGATAAGAAAACAGCGATTCACCTCCCTACAACCCCCTCGGTCTTGCAAATTGTGGACCACAAATCAAGCTATGTCAATGTGGCTATTCATCATTTCTTCACAAATCAAACTAACCTGCTTGTAGAGTCTTGCAGTACTTAAACGCATTGGGATTGAAGTTCGAGACACCAGATCTTGAGATTTTCCCGGTTTACTGGGTTTATTCTGGTCCATGGAGGCGATGCAAACTCATACTGGGGAATACCTTACAAAATAGTAAGAAAAACCTTCGGGATTCCGCAGATTCGTTTCGGGATCCAATTTACCAGCAGAAGCCCCCACCACCGACGAATCAGTCCGACTTCCAAATTGACCTTGACCATAAAGTTAGGAGCGAATCTTTTGATCAAAAAGTCGCTGAGGAGCTGCTTGTCGGATGTCGCGTCGAGAAAATAGATAGTTCGAGGTCTTTCCCGGCCCCGCCTGAAAAGGAGCCGCACGCAGCACAAACCGCCGTGCCAGGCAGTCCTGCCGGGCCGTGCTACGGGCCGAGTGCCACGTACAACGCGCGTGCGCATGCCGTTGACATCCCTCTTTCCGGCGTTAAAATTCTGATAACGCCGCTCTTATAGCCTGCTCTCAGGTGGGCCAACTGAGTGGACATCCAGCCTGAAAATGGCTTTGCGCCCAAGTTCGCACCGAGGGGATGTTCCGAGTTAGTTGGTCGTGACTCTCTTTAGACGCCTTGGTCGTGACCGTTGTGGCTGGGGTGTTTGTTCGTGCCACCACCAGTTCCCTGGCGGAATTGCCGCTGAATTGTCGGGATCGCTGGTGACGGAAGAACAAAATCCGGTATAAATGGAAGTGCCGGCCTGTGTTCTGATTAGTCTCATGTGTGGTCCAGCGTCACTGGACCGCACCGCGAGCTGAAGTCACATGGGTCTGTGAACATCGGGGTTCGGATGGCTGAAACCCTCGATCCCCGACCAAAGGAGAGCTGCATGTTTGCTGTATTTATGCCTGGGCCGCTGGAACTTATCATTTTTGGTGTGATTATCCTGTTGCTGTTTGGGTCTCGATTGCCGGGTGTCATGCGTTCCATGGGATCCAGTATTTCGGAATTCAAGAAGGGGGTCCGTGACAACGAAGATGATCCGGACTCCAAGAAGTCGTAGCTCGTTATCACACTGTTGAATTGCAGTTTTAGGCTACTTGCCGTCGTGTGAAAAACCATCGTCGATAGAACCCATCCGCGATGCCTATCGTACATCGTCAGTTGTAAAGGAACTTTTCATGACTGAACCAATTCTGGCTTTCTTCCCTGGTGGAATTGGGCCGATGGAAATGATCATTTTCGGCGTGAT
>CAZQUW010000079.1:0-6516 GCA_964596215.1 uncultured Planctomicrobium sp.
CCAATTCCGGATGCCAGGCCAATTCCCACTCGAGGCTATACCAACCGTCATAACCGGCCAGGTTCAACAAACGCAGCGTTTCGGCAGCAGGGAACTCCCCGGTCCCGAACAACACATAATGCGCCGGCTTGTGTCCGCTCATCAGGGCATGGGCCTGTGCCGCGGCGGTGGTATCGGTCGCCATCGTGACGACAGGTTGGGCAACAGAATCTTTCCAGTGGGTGTGACGAATCCACGGACGCAGGCGATTGAAAGTTTCGGACAACGCTTCGTTGTAAAATCGCCAAGGATGATGAGTATCCCACAGGACACCCACCGCCGGATGACCGACCCGCTCCATGACCGTCTGCATCCACTGCGTGGCGGCAAAATCGCCATGCGTCTCCATCAACACCAGCACACCGCGCGGCTCAGCATACTGCCCCAAGGCCGTTAACCCCTCCACGACCTGGGCCAGTACCTGCTCGCGACCGGGGGCGTCCTGCCCGGCGGTGAAGACATCCCCAAACACTCTGATGAACCGAGAATGCAATTGATGTGCCAGATCGATATATTGCCGGCCTATTTCCAGCTGCTGCGCACGCACGTCCGCATCGAGGTAATCAAATCTCACGGAAGATCCCAGCCCGGCCACACTGAATTGGGCGGCGGCGAGCTCCGCACGTCGTTGAGCGAGCTGGTCGGATTGAAACTCGGGCCGGCTCAGCAGGTCCGTCTCGCGTTCCAATAAGCGGATCTCCACCCCGTCATAGCCAAACTCAGGGCCGTATCGCAGGATGTCGGCCCAGCTCCAATCGGGGCAGGCGAGGGTGGAGAAACATAACTTGAGATGCTGTGGACTGGCCAAGGTGCGGCTCCGGCTGAAAGAGTGCGTTAATCGCTCCGCGGTCGAACGCATTCGCAGTCGTAATCGCCAGACTCTCCGAGTCGGGTATATCGAGAAAAAAGCCCTCGCCCCAGAGGAGCCGAGCGACAGGTTCCGCAGGCCATGCCCGTGGAACGCAGCGAAATCACAGACACTCTTTCGGGGCAAGCTTGTTCCAGGCAGCCACCAGGGCCTCGTTCACCGTGGCCTGGTCTGCACCGGCCAATTGAATAATCGTGCAGCCCTGCTGACCCCACGCCCCTTTTGCCAGACTATAGACGTCCGGATCCAGGGCGATGAAACGGGCCTGTTCCTCGGGCGACAGCTTGGCCATCCCCCAATCCTCATCCGGCCCAAGTGTCGCGAAGATCTTACCGCGAACTCGGAAATCCGGGTGCCCCATGTGTGATGCCTCAACTGCCTCAGGCAGGGCCAGCGCCAGTTTTCGAAAACCATGACCGGTCATGGTGGCCTCACGATATTCGCCGGAAGGTCTCAGACAAGCCTGCCCCCAGGGCTATGAAGTAACAATCTTCCTCAAAGTGGATCTGCACGAGACGATACTCTTGGTAAATAGTATCCCAACTGCGGATAACGACGGAATTCGAGTCTCTGTCTACGATCTCATAATTGGCGGTTTCGCGATAACTTCCTAGCTCCGAATGATATTTCCCACGCCCCCACCGGACTGTCATTTTCCCAAACAGCGACTTGAACTTGAGCACCGCTTTGGGATCAGCACCCGATTTCGGTTGCCAATTGCGAAAGGTGCGCCGGCGATCAGACTTCCAGGTCCCAATCAGGCGGGAATCCCACTTAGGCTGCTTCCGATCCTTTTGAGGAGTCGTGGAGTCGAGGCCTTTTTCGCGACCGTCTTTCGGCTTGAGAGTAATGTCACTCCTGGAATGGGCTATGACCTCTTGGGGTCCTGCCTGCGGTCGCTTAGAAAGCGGTGGTTGTGCTTTTAAAGCCATTTCCTGCCCTCTGTCGCGAAGCTGCGAAAGATCCGCGAAGATCAATTATTCAATCGAATTGAAGACCAGCCCGCTCAGCAACTTCGGATAAAAATACGTGCTCTTGGGCGGCATCTTCTCCAGGTGCGAAGCAATCACTTCGACATGGTCGATCTGCGCCGGCGGAACCAGGCACGCCAATTGACAGCTTTTCGCCGCCTGCGCTGCGTTGACTTCAGCCAATGAGTGGACGTAAGTAAATTTCGGTTTGACGTGGGGGATCGGCCGGAAGATCAAATGTTCGAGCGCCAGCTTATGCAGTAAACTAACCCCCAGATTATGCCATTCCGGCGTCTGATCAGGAGCCAGATTGACCATGAGGGAGGTGTCGGTGGCGCGGGCGAAGAGCCAGGTGTCATCCGCGGTGGTGCCGAACCCGAGCACGTCTTGACCGCCGTCCGCATCGATCAGATCCCAGGTTTCTTTTGCGGCCGCTGGTCCCGTACCAATCCGCTCCACTTCAAAATGCGGTTTGAGTGCGGCTTCGACCTGATCGGCAGTAAGATCGGGCAGACCGTCCACCAGGCGGTGCGTCGGCAGGATGGCCAATCCAGGATCACTCATGCTGACGAACATCATCATCACGAATTCCTGAGGTGCGTCCGTCCCTGCGAGCTGTCCAGCCGCAGCCAGCTCCTGGCGGTAATTGTTCGCCGTCTCGTAGCGATGGTGCCCGTCGGCGATAAAGATGTTCTTATTCCGCATCCGATCGTGCACAGTCTGAATCACGGACCGATCGCTGACGGGCCACAGCCGGTGAATGACCCCCAGGTGATCGGTGGCCACGACTGGCGGCACACCGATGATGGCGCGGTCCAGCGGTTCCATCACATCGTTGTTGTCGTCGGGATACAATCCGAAGATCGGTGACAGATTGGTCCTGGTGGCCTTCAGCAACTCCAGGCGATCGGCTTTGGGCCCGGTGAGTGTCTGTTCGTGCGGAAACACACATCCCTCACCGAACGGTTCGACCCGGATCCGCCCTAAAAATCCCTTCCGGACATAGGTCTTGCCCTCCCATGTGAATTCCTGATGATAGGCATACAGGCAATCTTCGCGATCCCGGTTCAGAATGCCATCGTTCTGCCACTGTCGCAGGGAATTCGCAGCCCGCGTGTACTTCGCTTCGGGCGTATCGCCCGGCTCTTCGCGGGTCAGCTCCAGCCGGATCACATTGCACGGATGGGCCTGGTAAAGACCTTCCTGCTGAGCCGCATTGATGACGTCATAAGGGGGAGCCGTGACATCGGACAGGTCGCCAACTTGAGACAGGTCGTAACGCCAGCCACGGAATGGAAGTATGTCTGCCATGAGATCTGCTTCAATGCTTGCTGAGTGAGAAAAAACGTGGACCGCGGAACGCGACTCCCTGTCCGTCCATACCGGTCACAGCCTGAGTTATAGGGCACCGCGCGAGAATCTTCAAACGGCGGGGCGGATGGAATCTTCGCGGCAGCCCGTTATCCTTCAGGAAGTGCAACATCGCCTGACTCATCAGAGTTGGACGGATCGCAGTCGTGTTTACCAACCTGGAACAGGCTGAAGACCGCGAACGCCCGACTCTGGAAAGTCAGGCAACGAGCCCCGGAAGTACATCAACATGTCTGCATCCGACGCACCGCGACGAGCCACTCCGAACCGCCTGGGGCAGGAAACCAGCCCGTACCTCCTGCAGCACGCATATAACCCGGTCGACTGGTATCCGTGGGGCCCCGAGGCTCTCGAACTGGCGCGGACGCTCGATAAACCCATCTTCCTGTCGATCGGCTACAGTGCCTGCCACTGGTGCCATGTGATGGAACACGAAAGCTTTGAAAACCCGCAGATCGCGGCCTTGATGAATCAGCATTTCATCAACATCAAAGTCGACCGTGAAGAGCGCCCGGATCTCGATCAGATCTACATGACGGCGGTCCAGTTGATGACGGGCAGGGGGGGCTGGCCGATGTCGGTGTTCCTGTCCCCGAATCTCAAACCGTTTTTCGGCGGGACCTACTGGCCACCTGCGGCCCAGCGTGGTATGCCCGGCTTTCCAGATATTCTGCATGGCGTTCAGGATGCCTGGTCAACACGCCGGGCGGATGTCAATGAAAGTGCCGAGCGACTCACCGCGGCGATCATTGAGGGCTCTATTCCCCAAGGAGACCCCAGTCCGTTGACCGCAGATCTGATGCGTAGTGCGGCCACCGTCCTCTGCGAGCGTGCTGATCGCCGTGAGGGTGGGTTTGGCGGTGCCCCGAAGTTTCCCCACTCCATGGATCTCCGCGTTCTACTACGCGCGTGGAGACGCTTCGGCGACCAGGATGCGCTGGCCGTCGTCACCCTGACTCTCGATAAAATGGCCGCCGGGGGCATCTATGACCATCTGGGTGGCGGGTTTCATCGCTACTCCACTGACACTCGCTGGCTCGCCCCGCACTTCGAGAAAATGCTCTATGACAATGCCCTGCTGGTCCCGCTCTATCTGGAAGCCTGGCAGGCCACCCACAATGCCGATTACCTGCGCGTCGTTCGCGAAACGCTGGACTATGTAATCCGTGAGATGACGCACCCCGAGGGGGGCTTCTACAGCACGCAGGATGCCGACAGCGAAGGGATCGAGGGCAAATTCTTCGTCTGGAGTGAAGCCGAAATCCTGTCCATCCTGGGACCCGACAGCGGCCGCATCTTCTGCATCTGTTATGACGTCAGCCAGCACGGCAACTGGGAAGAAACCAATATCCTCAACCGCCGCCTGACGCCCTCCCAGGCCGCGGAGAAACTCAACCTTTCCGAGTCAGATCTGGAACAACTGCTCGCGGACAGTCGGCACAAGCTATTAGCCGTTCGGTCGCTGCGGATCTGGCCGGGTCGCGATGAAAAAATTCTGACCAGTTGGAACGGACTGATGTTGTCGGCGTTTGCCCAGGCGGCACAGGTCCTGTCCGAGCCACGTTATGCGCGGGCCGCGCAACGTGCCGCCGACTTCCTGCTGACAACGTTAAAGCAGCCCGATGACCGATTGTGGCATGCCTTCAAAGATGGCCAGGCCCGGTTGAACGGCTATCTCGACGATTACGCCTGCGCGATCGACGGGTTGGTGGATGTCTTTCAGGCAGTTCAAGAAGTACGGTATCTCACCGCCGCCATGCGCCTGGCCGAACAACTGCGGACTCAGTTTGAGGACCCGACGGCCGGAGGCTTCTTCTATACCAGCCACGACCACGAAGCATTAATCGCCCGGCACAAGGATGTCCAGGACAATGCCACACCCAGCGGCAACAGCATGGCTGCGACGGCGCTGTTGCGTTTGGGGCGATTAACCGGCCGCAGCGATCTCGAAGCAGTTGCCGAGCGAACATTGAAACTGCTGTCAGCAGTGGCTCAGCGTTATCCCAGCGCGGCCGGTCAAACGCTGGCGGCCCTCGACTTCTGGCTTGGCCCGACCTTTGAAGTTGCGTTGATCGCAGGGACCACGAACACTGCGGAATTCACTGAAATGCTGCGCACGATCTACGACAACTTTATTCCGAATAAAGTCGTCGCAATCCGCGCCACCGATCTCAGCGATGCCGATCTGCCTGGCGAACTGGCTCTTATCAAAGGCAAGCCAGCGCGCGGCGGACAGCCCACGGCCTACATCTGCGAGCACGGAACCTGCGGCATGCCCCGAGTCGGTGCGGCGGCCCTGGCCCAGGCGTTGTCGAAGAAGTAACGACGGAGAGTGACACCTCGCAGGGATGCGGACTGCAGACTGGTGCTTATCTTATTCCCACTGACGGAGAAAGCCAAAAGTCCGCTGTCCACCGGGCGGCTGATCAAAACCAGCCGCCACCAGCGGACAACGGACTCCAGAGACGTTGCGGCATTGACGCCAGGATCGGACTATTTCTTGGTCAGATCCTTCACGTAGATATTCTTGAAGTACAGCGTATTGCCGTGATTCTGCAGTTCGATCGCGCCGGTCGCATAGATCGGCTTGTCGCGTTCCCAGTAGTTTTCCAGGGTCACGTTGTCGACGACCAGTTCGCCATTCAGCTTGACGGTGACCTTTTCACCGATCATGACGATGTGGAACGTGTTCCATTCGCCGACCTTCTTGTCAGCCACCTTGGTCGGCTTGCTGGGGTTCTTCTGGTTGTTATAGAGACCGCCCGAACCGACAGCGTTACCGACCGACAGACCCGGATCCCAGATCTGGACCTGCGGTGACCCGCGCAGGTAGATACCGCTGTCACCCTTGGGTTCAATCTTCCAATCGACCCACAGTTCGAAATCACCATAGTCTTTGGCCGTGCACAGGTTGTCACCCTTGCCATCGAATACCAGGACACCATCCTTCGCCGCCCAGTGCGCCTTCATCTTCTCGTCCGCTGTGGCCTGCGCCTTGGCCAGAGCTTCCGGAGTCATCTTGGCCCGTTCCTTGGGATTGGCGACCAAGCCCTTCCAGTTCGTCAGATCCTTACCATTGAACAGGGCGACATATCCTTCGGGCGGAGTATTGTCTGCCTTCTTGGCATCTTCCGAATAAGAAAAACTGCCGGTCAGTACCAATAACGCTACACTGAGCAAACTCGCCATTCGTCGCATGTTTTCTCCTCACTGTTGCTATACGGAGCAAGATCTTGAGCCGATGTTGACGACTTTATCCAAGCCGTC
>CAZQUW010000079.1:6616-8972 GCA_964596215.1 uncultured Planctomicrobium sp.
GTTGCTATACGGAGCAAGATCTTGAGCCGATGTTGACGACTTTATCCAAGCCGTCATCCAAGCCGTCGCTTGAAATCGTATCGGCCAACTTGAATGAATTCCAGCCGATAGCCGAATTGTCACAGACAGTCGTCGTTCGCTTACGAACAAAACGGGCTGAAAGTAGAAGGAGCAAACGAACTGGGGAAGTTGAAAGCAGATTCCGCAGGTTCGTGACTTCACAGGCAAATCATTCGGAGTTTGGTCCACGATTTCCAATGCCTCTTGCCGAACATATCAGTGATTGATAGTGTGTATGGGTTGGATAATCGTTGAAAAATCACCCTTGGCCGAGCGCTCAGCCCGGAACAATTCAGGTGCAGGATGTCATTGGAAGCAAATTTGACTCGACGTCATTTTCCGGTCGCCCCGAATCGCCGTAACTTTATGCGGGTCGGCGGGGTCACGATTGCAGCGACGGCTTGGGAATTATTCGGCCATCGCGGCCAGGCAATCGCCAAACCCCATTTGCCGGCCACGGCTGACCAGGTCCTGTTTTTGTGGTTGCCGGGTGGCGTTACGCACCACGAATCGTTCGATCCCAAGCCCGAAGCGGCTTATGAGATTCGGGGCGACGTTCAAGCGATCGAAACGAATGTGCCCGGGGTCCGTTTTGCCGAAGTCCTGCCATGCCTGGCGCGACATATGGACAAAATGGCCGTTGTCCGCAGCTTCGCTTCAGGCAATCCCGACCATTTCGATGCTCAAGCTTATGCCCTGTCCGGGCACAATATCCTGCCCAATGGCATTCTCAGCGAGCCCAATTTCGGGTCGATTATCTCGCATCAGCTGGGCGCCACCGGTGGATTGCCTGGGTACCTCGCCGTGCCGGGCACAACAGCCCCCGGGGGGCCTCCGTTCGTCAATATGTTCGTTCCCGCCTGGCTGGGGCAGAAATATGCCCCCTTCTGCACTCAGGGCGAACCCTGGAAGGAAGATTTCCAGGTCAACGACCTCTCTTTAGCTGATCAAGTCACGCGCAAGCGTTTCGATGAACGCCGGAATCTGCGGACGCAACTGGAACAGCAACTCGGAGCGCAAGAGCGGGCGGGTGGTCTGGAAGATTTGGAGCAAATCTACGGCCGGGCCGTTGAATTGCTGACATCGCCCCAGGTTCGCCAGGCATTCGACATCAAAGCTGAATCACAGGCAACTCGTGAACGCTACGGCATCTCGAAAGTCGGCCAGCGCTGCCTGCTGGCCCGCCGCTTGCTCGATGCCGGTGCGCGATTCACCATGATGGATTACGGTTACGACTGGGGTGGATACAACAATCTGTGGGACAACCACTGCGCCCCGGTTCAGAACCAACCCCATTGCTGGAAGATGTGCAAAGAGCCGTATCACCTGCCTGCGGTCGACAAAGCGTTCGCGGCCTTGCTCGAAGATCTGGCTCAGAGTGGTCGCCTGGAGCGAACCCTGGTGGTCTATCTGACGGAATTCGGCCGGACACCGCAGGTGAATTCGAATGGCGGCCGCGACCACTGGGGTCATTCAGGCTCGATTTTCTATGCTGGCGGCGGTGTGAAGGGTGGCCAGGTTCTCGGTGCCACAGACAAGATTGGCGGCTATAGCGTGGGGAGAACGTATTCGCCCGCAGACGCGATCGCCACGATTTATAAGGCGGTGGGCATTGATCCCCACACGATGATTGTCAATCGCGAGAATCGCCCCGTTCCGATTCAACCGACGGGAGAAGCGATTCCTGTGTTCTAGGCCGGAGAGACCTCAACGTCGCTTGCAATTGACTCCACGCCGGCTAAAATAACCCGCTTCCCGCCCGGAAGAGGTGCGTTTTTCGCTATTCTTCGGCCGATAAACTCAGCTCAGGCTGATCTGGTGTTGTCGAGCGTAAACTGCTTGACGTGCGACACAACTCCCGCGATGAACGCGGGTTGCGTTTTGAAATTAAGGGTTTGGAAATGCCTTTTTGTGAAATCTGCGAAAAAGGCCCGTCAACGGGCAATGCTGTCGAACAGCGTGGTAAAGCCAAGTATTTGGGCGGTAACGGTCGCAAAACGACTGGTATCACCAAGCGCAAGTGGCAACCGAACTTGCAACGCGTTCGCCTGGACGAAAACGGCCAAACGGTCCGCCGCTGGGTGTGCGTGAAGTGCATTCGTACCGGCTCGATCAAGAAGGCTGTCGTCCGTAAACTGTTCTCGCTGCCTCAAGCCTAGTCTGGCATCGCGGAGACTCAACGGAGTTCCGTAGCCTGAGTGATGGAGCGGAATCTCGCCAGAGTTCCGCCATTCTGACCAGGAAGCTTACTCGGCGGAACTGTAACCAGATTCCGCTGTCAGCGATCAGCGACTTC
>CAZQUW010000079.1:9072-23325 GCA_964596215.1 uncultured Planctomicrobium sp.
GAAGCTTACTCGGCGGAACTGTAACCAGATTCCGCTGTCAGCGATCAGCGACTTCAATTATGGCCGAAACCCTCGACACCGAAAAAGTTCGCAAAGTGGCCGTCCTCGCCCGACTCAAATTGTCGGACGCCGAGATCGGTGACTACGCGACCAAGCTCGGTAACGTCTTGAAGTATGTCGATACCCTCAATGAGGTCGACACCGCAGGGGTGGAGCCGATGGTGCACGCCGTGGAGCTCAGTAATGTGTTCCGCGCCGACGAAGTCCAACCCTCGCTGCCGCGGGAAGCCGCTCTGCAGAACGCCCCGAAGACCGACGGCACCTTCTTCCTCGTCCCGCAGATCCTGGAAGACAAGTAGAGCCCGCCAGTCATCCAAAGCAGATACAAGCCCGGTTTTCGCAAGAAGGCCGGGCTTTTCGCTGCGCGATAGTCGAAGCACAGGGAGATCGAACCTCGCACCACTGCAAAACATCTTGATGATGAACGGACTCGCTCACCGGCACGAAGTCGCCATGAGTTCACTTCGCTGCTTAAGCCCCTCGCGCCTGGGTGCTCCTGTCAGGGCTCATACGACGTCCAGCCAATACCGCATGAGCATGTGGTAGCCAGCGCGACAGTCTAAAAACTATCCTGCTTTGCCCGGAGGCTCGCTGTAGTCGGTGCAAGTCTGTTGGAATTCGAAGGCCAATCCGCCACAATACGACACCGGTCGGAGCGACAAAATCGCCCCGCCCGAACGGTCATTGCGATTGAGGAATTTTTCTCCACGCGGCCGACATTGGGAACTTCTCAATGCGAGACCCGCGATCAACGTATCTCTTTCATGGACGCTCAAGGTATACCACACATGTCGATCATCGGAGCCACCACAGGTGAGTTGCTAAGTCGCCTGGAACGGGGCGAGTTGACCAGTGTTGAGCTCACTACAGCCTATCTGGACCGGATTAGCCAGCAGGACGACCGCGTGGCCGCGTTCCTGACGGTCAATGGGGACGAAGCTCTGCAGCAAGCGGCGGATGTCGACCGCAGACGGCAGGCCAAACAGCCGGTCGGCCTGCTGGCGGGCATTCCCGTGGCCATTAAAGACGTCCTCTGTACGAAGGGGCTCAAGACCACCTGCGCCAGCCGGATGCTCGCGAACTTCATTCCCCCGTATGATGCCCATGTCATCACGCAACTCAGGAACGCCGACGCGATCTTGATTGGCAAGACGAACATGGACGAGTTCGCAATGGGCTCGACAACGGAAACATCGGCCTTCAAGATCACTCGCAATCCCTGGGATCTGGAACGAACACCGGGTGGTTCCAGTGGCGGTTCGGCCGCAGCGGTGGCGGCCGGGATGAGCCCCCTGGCGTTGGGTACCGATACCGGCGGATCGATTCGGCAGCCGGCCGGATTTTGCAGCGTCGTCGGCATGAAGCCCACCTACGGACGCGTCTCGCGATTCGGCATGGTCGCTTACGCCAGCTCGCTCGATCAGATCGGACCGTTTGCCAATGATGTCAACGGGGCAGCCCTGCTGGCCCAGGTCATTGCGGGCCACGATGGGCGCGACTCCACCAGTGTGAATGCTCCCGTCCCGGCCTACAGTCAGACCGTTAATCTCCCGCTGGCCGGATTACGGGTCGGTATCGCCAAAGAGCATTTCGTCGAAGGCCTGAATCCCGAAGTCGAACAGGCTCTGCGGACGGCCCTGAAAGTCTATAAGTCGCTGGGCGCCGAGATCAAGGAAGTCTCACTGCCGCACACCAGCTACGGTGTCGCCGTGTATTATCTGATTGCCCCGTCCGAGGCGTCCAGCAATCTGGCTCGTTACGACGGCGTCCATTATGGACATCGCGCCGAGAAGTTCAGCAACATGATTGACATGTATGCGTCGAGCCGCGGCGAAGGTTTTGGCAGCGAAGTCAAACGCCGTATCATGCTGGGCACCTATGCCCTGTCGGCAGGTTACTACGATGCCTACTACCTGAAGGCTCTGAAGGTGCGGCGGCTGATCCGGCAGGACTACGACAAGGCCTTCGAACAAATCGACGTGCTCGCCTCACCGGCGTCACCGAATCCCCCTTCCAGGATTGGCGAGTACTCCGCGAACCCGCTGGCGATGTATCTGGAAGACATTTACACAATCGGCGCCAATCTGGCCGGACTGCCTGGAATTTCGGTCCCTGCCGGGTTTACCGAAGCCGGACTGCCCGTCGGACTGCAACTGCTCGCGGCTCCTTTTGAAGAAGACAAGCTGCTCCGCGCTGCTCGCATGTACGAGCTGGCAACGCAGTGGCAAGGGCAACGAGCGGCGCTGTAAGTGCCGCTGACTGGTGCCGGAGGCTGCCAGTGCCCCATGGCTCGCGCAGACAGATATGCAGGTGAGTTTTCGACGGTGCTCAGGATCTGACCGAAACGCCACTGAAAGCGTAACAATAAAGCAGAAATCATGGATTACACGACAATCATCGGGCTGGAAGTTCACGTCCAGCTGCAAACTCATTCAAAGATCTTTTGCGGCTGCTCGACGAAGTTCAATCCGGACCATCCCAATGTGCAGACGTGCCCCGTCTGTCTCGGTCTGCCCGGCTCGCTGCCCGTCATGAATCGGCACGCGTTTGACCTGGCCGTCAAGACGGCACTTGCCATCAACTGCCAGATCGCCCGCTTCACCAAGTGGGACCGTAAACAGTATTACTATCCCGATCTTCCCAAGGGCTATCAGATCAGCCAGTACGATCTCCCGTTCAGCCACGACGGCTGGTTGGAAATTGTCGTCAACAAAGAGACGGGCGAGAAGAAAAAGATCGGCATCATCCGGGCTCACCTGGAAGAAGATGCAGGTAAGAACACGCACGACGAAACAGGTCGCGGTCACGACAGTCAGGTCGATCTGAACCGCGCAGGTACGCCGCTGCTGGAAATTGTCTCCAAGCCCGATTTACGTTCGGCCCAGGAAGCCAAAGAGTACCTCGAAGAACTGAAGCTTTTGCTGACGTATCTGGAAGTCTCCGACTGCAACATGCAGGAAGGCAGCCTGCGGTGTGATGCCAACGTCAACGTGCACATCGAGCGTAACGGCGAGAAAATCGCGACGCCGCTGGTGGAAATTAAGAATCTCAACAGCTTCCGTAACGTCGAACTGGCGATTGAATTCGAAGCCGACCGGCAATACCGTCAGTGGCAACAGGACGGTAAGACCTTCGGCCAGGTCAACAAGGAAACCCGCGGCTATGATGCCGTCCGGAACATCACGGTCGCTCAGCGCAGTAAAGAAGAAGCTGCGGACTATCGTTATTTCCCCGATCCGGACCTGGTGCCGGTCACGGTCGAAGACGCCTACATCCAGCAGGTCACCGACAGCATGGTTGAGTTCCCCGCCGCTCGCCGGACGCGGTTTACTCAGCAATATCAACTGTCGAACTACGATGCAGCAGTCATCATCGATCAGGGTGTCGTCTTCGCAGACTACGTGGAGCATGTCGCCAAGCTGTGCGGTGACGGCAAACAGGCATGTAACTGGGTGACTCAGGACGTGCTTCGGGAAATGAACGATCGCAAGCTGACTATTGAGGGTTTTCCCGTCCCGCCGGGAGTCCTGGGTGAGATCCTCAAACGCATCAACGACAAGAAGATCACGATCAAGAGTGGTCGCGAGATCTTCCTGAATCTGCTGAACAGCGAGGACCCGGCAACCATCACCGTGGCCCGGATTGATCAGATCATTCAAGAGCAGGGGTTGTCGATCGTCGCCGACAGCGGACAATTAGAAACAGTGATCGTCGCGGTGCTCGCCAAGAACCAGAAGGCCGTCGCCGACTTCAAGGGGGGCAAACCGTCCGCCGTGGGGTCGCTGATCGGCCAGGTCATGAAGGAAATGAAGGGGGCCGACCCGGCCACCGTTCGCGAGTTGCTGTTGAAGAAACTGGCGGAATAAAGGTCAACAATCGGGTGCAACAGTCGCAGCCAGCGGTTATCGAAGAGTTCCCCAGACTGCCGGCCCTGGCTGAGTGTTGTTGTCCCACGGAACCACCAACTTAAAGACCAAGTCGCCGACGCGATTCCTGATCAACCGGCGCGAGTAGTGGGCATTATGAGTATCTTCTGTCGTATCGATGACAAACACCTGCCGCTGTACCGCGTGCTGTGGGTCGCCGCCACGCCGCATTTCTGCGGCGAGCCCGACTGTCAATGCGAGGGCCGCTACGAGGTCGCTCTGGAAGGGGGCGAATCGGTCTGGGCCAACAGTAAAGAGCAATCGAATCTGATGGAAATGATCGAAGAGTGGCAGAACGACGACGAACGGGGCGGCGGCTTTGAGGAACCGGAATAGTCAACCGCGTTCCGCGCAGCTTTTGATCCATTAACGAAGTGTTCTTTGCCACGGATGGACACAGATGAAACACCGATTGGATCATCCTGTTGCAGGCGTTGGACACGCTGCTGAGCAGGCTCTTCGCAAGTAAGTTCAAAACAACGGCTGACCGTGCATTGAATACTGTTCATCGGTATCTAATCTGTGTCTATCCGTGGCAAATATCTCCTGAATTCCTGGCACTAGACCGCACCAATTAGGATCTCCAATGTCCGTGTCCTCCCCCGCAGCTCCGACATTTGGCCACGATGTCCTGCGCCGGTTGCGCGAGATTGTGGGACCGGAAAATCTGCTCAGCCAGCGTGAAGAACTGCTCGTTTATGAGTGTGACGGCTACACCATCGAGAAGCAGGTCCCGGACGTCGTCGTCTTTCCGACGACCACGGAGCAGATCGTCCAGATCGTCAAGCTGTGCAACGAATATCAGTTGCCCTTCATCCCGCGCGGCGCCGGCACCAGCCTGGCCGGAGGCAGCCTCCCTGTCGGCGGCGGAGTCATGATCGCCCTGACGCGAATGAAGCAGATCCTCGAAGTCAATCTGCGAGATCGCTTCGCGATTGTCGAACCGGGGTTGGTCAACGTACATCTGACACAACGCTTGAAAGGCACGGGCTATCACTATGCTCCCGACCCGTCCAGCCAGGGGGCCTGTACAATCGGGGGGAACGTCGCGACGAACTCGGGGGGACCGCATACGCTGAAATATGGTGTGACCGTCAATCACATCCTGGGTGTCGAAGCCGTAATGCCCGATGGTTCAGTCGTGACGTTCGGTGGCCCCGCGGAAGACGCTCCGGGATTCGACATGACCGGGCTTTTCGTGGGGAACGAGGGGACGTTCGGAATCTGCACCAAGGCCTGGGTCCGCCTGACACGGGATCCAGCGGCGTACCGCACGATGCTGGGGATCTTCGAAACCGTCGAGGCGGCAACTCAGACCATCAGCAATATCATCGGTGCCGGGATCGTCCCCGCAGCCCTGGAAATGATGGATTCCGGGATTATCGAAGCGGTCGAAGCGGCATTTCATTTCGGCTTTCCGCTTGATGCCGGGGCCGTGGTCCTGATCGAAGTCGATGGGCTGGAAGTGGCTGTTGACGAAGAAGCCCGCACGATTATCGAGATCTGCAATTCGTCCGGCGCACGCGAGGTCCGCCAGGCCAATACTCCCAAAGAACGACTGTTGCTGTGGAAATGTCGCAAGCAGGCGTTCGGTGCCATCGGCCGCCTGAGCCCCAGCTACTGCACGCAGGACGGAGTCGTCCCGCGTACCAAACTGCCCGAAATCCTGCGGCTGATTGTCGAATCGGGCAAGCGACACAACCTGCGAATCGTGAATGTGTTTCATGCGGGTGACGGCAACATCCATCCGATCATCCTGTTCGACGAAAGGGACGCCGATCAGGTCCAACGCGTGCTGCATGCCAGCGACGAAATCCTGGATGCCTGCATTGAACTCGGGGGCAGCGTCACGGGTGAGCATGGAATTGGCGTGGAAAAAATCAGCTTCATGAGCAAGCTCTTTTCCGAAGCCGATCTGGCCACCTTCCTGAAAGTCCGAATGGCATTCAATCCGACCGGTCTGTGCAGCCCGAAGAAAATGCTGCCGACCGCCGGCGCCTGCGGTACCGAGCAGCAAATCGCACGCACAGGCGTACGCGCTGCCATGTAGTCAGCGCATGCCTGTCGAGAGACGGCACACTCATCGGAACTGGTGGCGGTGTCACCAGATTTCCCGTCGATTTGCAGTGCTCTCCGTATGTCCGTGGTGCAAGTTCCAGGTCTGGCGTATGATAGGACGCAATTAAGATCAAAGTTCCATTGCCCCCCAGCCTGTTGATTTATGTCGCTGCCCACACTCGCTGCCTTCGCTGAAGAATTCACCCCCGCCACGCAGACCGAGTTGGCCCGCTTCATGGCGGACAATACGGCGACACGTCAGCGTGTGCTCTATCCGGTCGGCGGGCGGACGGCGCTCCATTTTGGCTGCCCTGCCGTCGAGCCTGGCGTGGCCATTTCGACCGCCAAGCTGACCAATGTCATCGATTATCCCGCACGTGATATGACGGTCACGGTGGAAGCGGGAATCCGCATTGAGGCACTCCACGAACTGCTGCTGCGCGAACGGCAGCGACTGCCAATTGACGTTCCTCAATCCCATCGGGCCACCCTGGGTGGAATTATTGCCTGCAATGCCGCGGGGGCGCGACGCTTCGGCCTGGGTACGCTGCGCGACTACATCATCGGGATCACCGCAATCGATGCCGCCGGCATACCGTTCAAAGCGGGTGGTCGCGTCGTGAAGAACGTGGCGGGTTATGATTTATGCAAGGTCTTAAACGGGGCACTCGGCACGCTGGGCCTCGTGACTCAAGTGACGCTCAAACTGCGTCCCATCCCCGAGTCCACGCGCTGGCTGTGGGCCAGTTTTTCGAACTTCAAACAGATCGAAGTGACACTCGAGAAATTGCTGCTGTCGGCGACACGGCCGATTGCGCTCGAGGTTCTGGACGCTTCGGCCGCCGCGGAAATCGCGGCTGAAGCCCGCACATCACTGCCCACGGAAGGGCCGGTGCTCGGCCTGGCATTCGAAGGGAGTGCCCGCGAAGTCGCCTGGCAGCTCGATGCCTTGCAATCCGAACTCCGACCTCATAATCCGCGGCAAATGGTCATCACTCCCGAAGCCGAAGGGGACGGCTTGTGGAACGCGTTGACCGAGTTCGAAATCACCGCCGAAGAACCGCTGACCTTCAAAGCGAACCTGCTTCCCTCGCGGACGATGGAATTTCTGGAACTCGCGACACGTGAACAGATCTCGGTCCAGGCCCATGCCGGCAACGGGATCGTCATCGGCCACCTTCCCGACCGGGTGACCTCGGCGCAGACTGCTGCAGGATTACTGACGCCGTTGCGACAGTTTGTGCGACAACATCACGGCAATCTGATCATCGTGAATGCACCCGAGACGTGGAAGCAGGAAATCCCCACCTGGGGCGAACCCGAGGCCAGCTGGCCGCTGATGCAGAAGCTCAAAGACCAGCTTGACCCTCAGGATCTCCTGAATCGAGGCCGATTCATTTTTCCCGCCCCCATTCCCATGGACCGTGGGTAACGGGCGCAAGCCGGAAAAAACGACAGGTCTCAGCAGGTTCCAGCCCGCAGCGCAAGCGACTGGATTCTCTTAGACTCTCCAGGAGATGCACTCGCCAGCATTTCAGGCTAGCATAGTGAGGTCATCAGGCCCTCCGCCGAAATCAGCCAGAACCAGATTACATCACACAGCTCATCGCACATTGACTACGGACCAATCTCATGGAATCTGCCGGTTTGCATTTCCTCAAACATCTGCTCAACACCCCCAGCCCCTCGGGCTACGAACAGCAGATTCAGAAGGTCGTCCGAGATTTCGCGGGGTCATTTGCCGATGAAGTGCGGACCGACTGGCACGGCAACGTTCTGGCCGCGGTCAATCCCGGCGGGTTCCCCCGGATCATGCTGGCCGGCCACTGCGATCAGATTGGCCTGATGGTGAAACATGTTGACGACCAGGGATACCTCTGGTGTGACCCCATTGGCGGCTGGGACGTCCAGATGCTGGTCGGACAGAACATGGTGGTCTGGGGTGCGGCGGGTCCCATCCGCGGCGTGATCGCTCGCAAGGCCATTCATCTCCTGACGAACGAAGAGCGTCTGAAGGTCCCGGAAGTGAAAGACCTGTGGATCGACATCGGGGCCGCGCATCGCGAGGAAGCCCTGTCGGTCGTCGCGGTCGGGGATTGCGTCACGTTTGAACTTGGCTACCGCGAACTCCGCAACGAACTCGCCGCTGCCCCCGGCATGGATAACAAGGTCGGTGTCTGGACGGTGATGTCTGCTCTGCAGCGCATCGCCTTGTTGAAGCCGACCGCGGCGGTCTATGCGGTTTCTACGGTGCAGGAAGAGATCGGTCTGCGCGGTGCGATCACCAGTTCCTTCTCGATCGATCCCCATCTCGGAATCGCCGTCGACGTGACGCACGCGACCGACTGCCCGACGCTCGATAAAAAGCAGCACGGGGACATCAAGCTGGGGAAGGGCCCCGTGGTTTACCGCGGTCCGAATGTCAATCCGGTCATGCACGAGCAACTGAAGCTGTTGGCCATTGAGAAAGAAATTCCGATCCAGGTAGCGGGGATCTCCAAGCCGGCGGGTAATGATGCCAACGTGATGCAGATCAGCCGCGGCGGTCAGGCTACGGCGATCGTCGCCATCCCGAATCGCTACATGCACAGCCCGGTCGAAGTCATCTCGCTGGATGACCTCGACAACGCCGCCCAGTTGATCGCCGAGTTCTGTATCACGCTGAACGCCGACAGCGATTTCACGCCGCGGTGAACGCGGTTGTTGATCTCGCCGGAAATATCGACAAGTCCTTACTGCACCGTCTGCAGGTAGCGATAAAGATCTGCCAGATCCGCCGGCTTCAGGTCCTTCAGCAAGCCGCTCGGCATCAGCGAGCGGTTGTGTTTGTACTTGGATTCGATATCGGGACTTTCGATCCGATAGGTCTGATTGGTCGTGTTCCGCAGGATCAGACCTTCCGCCGATTCATAGACGATCAGTCCGGTATGGGTCAGGCCCGCCTTGGTCTCGACGGTCGTCGCCTGATACCGGGGAGACACGTCGCGGTCGGGCAGGGCGATGGCGATAAACAAATCGTCGCGTGAGAAGCGTCCCGCAACGCCCGACAGGCTGGGCCCCAGGGCCTGACCGCTGCCATGGCACTGGCTGCAGCTCCGCTCGACAAACAGCTTCTTGCCGCGGGCGGCGTTGCCCATCGTCCAATCGACCTTGCCCAAGAGCCCCTTCAATTCCGCCAGTTCCGTTCCGGCTCCCCCCTGGAGCTCATTGGCCATGGCGGGATAGGCCTTCAGAGCCCAGTTCGTCCAGGCCTGGACCGCATCGGGTTGAGCACGATGGCCTTGTGGCCCCCGAATGAAGGGAAATCGCTGACTCGTGTTACGCTCCAGCAAGGCCACGACCCGCTCCCGCAGGGGAAACTCGGCCGCTTCGGTCCCCAGCCGCCGCAATGTTTTAATCAGGACCACGACCTCTGTGGGATTCGGATCCGGACGCAGTTTTTCCAGAGCTTCCACGCTGGCCCGTAAGACTTCTGGCTGGGAAGACTCCAGTCCCTCGACGAATTTCTGGCGGTCTTCCAGCGCGGGCCGGCGGGCCAGGGAAATCATCGCGGCACTGCGCGTATTGAAGTGTTCATAGCGTGCCCGGAGCAGGGCCAATGTTTCCGGCGTCGGGAATTCGGCAAACAGGAAGACGATGTCGTTGTTCCAGGGGTATTCCGGATCACGCTGCACCGCCTCCAGGAATTTCTTCTGCACGACCGGTGCGAGGTCAGGCGGGAAACTGGTCAGAAAAATAATGTGGCTGGGGCGGCCAAACTGGGGCTGTTCCAGAATCGCCGCCGGCAATTCGGGGTCCAGTTCTACCAGCGTCGCGTACAGCTCGGTAAATCGATCGGGCCAGTTGGTATCCTGGACCATCTTGCGGGCCTGTAATTTCGGCTCAATATTCACGAGCGCGGTAGCGATCTGCTTGCGCTGGGTCAGACCGCGATCGACCGGAATCCGCGATGCCACCAGCAAATGATGGATATCGTCTACCGGATCCGAATCGGCCGTAATCTGGGCCAGGATGCTGTTCAGCGCCGCGTCATTGAAGACCGACAGCACCGACATCAAACGCGTCAGTTCATAATTGAGCTGCTTGTCGGATGTCGGATATCCCTTGGTCACCGCCACCCGTAACGGATCGAGTTCGCGTTCCACTGCGGTGAGATCCAGCGGCGATGCATAACCATGGTAGGCCGCCGGCAATTTTCCAACGGCTCCCAGATCGCCCAGCCCCAATTGAATCAACCGCGCGGCTTCCAGTTTTAACGCCGGCGGATGATCGGCTTCGAGCACCCGCCGACCCACTTCAATGGCATAGGCATTCACCTTCGAACCATCGCCGCGATTACGCAGATAATTGGCGTAAGCATAGGTGAGTGCGCTCTGCCAGTCCCCTTTGCGAACTTCCTCACCAACCGCCTGGAAGCCTGCAGCATCCAGTGCCGCGACAGCCCGCGCGGCCGCGACCCGCACAAAGCGTTGCGGATCACCCAGCACCTGGCGAAATCCAACGGCAACTGCCGGCGCGGGACAGACAGCGGCATGTGTGGCCACCGCTTCCAGAATCGAGCGTCGCACCAGCGGATCGGGGTCTTGCAGATAGCCCAGCCAAACTTCCGCCGGGACGGGAATGGCCGGCCCCCGTTCCAGCGACCAGGCAGCGCGCGCCCGCACGTCAGGCTCTGCCGATTTCTGCAGCTGCGTGAGGAGACCAGCATCGACACCGCCGAACTTCTCGGTAAGGATTTCGATGGCCCGCACTCGGCTGGTGACCGGCAGATCGGCTTGTGCGGCCGCAGTGACAAAGGGCTGGCGGCCCAATTCTTTGGCCAGCGGCTCCCATTGGGCACGCGACCAGCTGCTGAGCGGATCGATGGCGGTGAGACACCGGGTGAGCTTGTCGGTGGCCGCCGTTTTTTGTTGTTCGGTCCAGGCCTTCAAACCGGCGGGATGGGTAATCCGGAAGACGCCACCGCGTGTTCCGCGACCGCCGACCGACACATACAGGCTGCCGTCCGGTCCCACGTCGCAATCGGTCGGAGCAAATCCGAATTCCCCTTTGGCTCGCATAAAATCACTGGGCTTGGCCTGCCAGATTTCCCCAGCCCGTTGCAGGGGCAGCGAGATCACGCGACCGAATGTCCAATCCATCACGAACAGGCCGCTGCGATAGGGTTCCGGGAAATGCGTATGCCGGTAGTACGTGACTCCCGTTGGCGAACCGCGTCCGAACGACCCCAGCACGGGCATCATGTCGAGAAAATAATCAGGCCGCTTCCAGCTTTGTGACTGCCAGCCGGCATGCAGGCTGGGCAGTATCTCGAAGACCCGTGTCGGGCGATACCACGGCAGCGACGAGTCGCGCTCGTCATCGCTGTCAAAGGTATAGAGATCCCCCAGCGGTCCGAAATCAAAGTCATAGCAATTCCGAAATCCATCGGCGAACACCTCGCCGCCACTCAAGTCAGGCTTCAAGCGGAGCAGGGTCCCGAACTCGGGCCGCTTCACGGGCGAATTCGGCAGCGTCGCATAGCCCGCCGTGACATTCGCCGTGTTGCCGCAGATCAAATACCACCAGCCATCCGGACCGCGACGAATCGCGTGGGCATCGTGCTCATTACCCGTTTTGACCTTCAGAAAGACGTCCGGCGGACCATCGGCCTGATCATCGCCATTCGCATCACGGAACCGCACCAGGCCGGCATCGCCAGAGCAAATGAGATCCGAGCCCAGGAAGAACATGCCCATCGCACCATTCGCCGGCAGGTCCGAGTACTGGCGATATTTTTCCGCTTTGCCGTCGCCGTCCTCGTCGATCAAGATTCGCACGTAGCCCTTACCGGCCACGACGACCCGGCCCCGCGCGTCGATCGTCAAACTGTAGATGTCATGCGCGAGATCGTCGTCCGCATAAAGACTGACCTGAAAGCCTTCAGGCACCGTCACCCCCAGCGACTGCTGCGCCTGCAGCGGACTGACAAACAGTACCACGAGCATCGCCAGCCACGCGGCTCTTACCGCTTTAACGCGATGCGACAATCCACAGATACTGTCGCCGGACTTACTGCGTCGAGCCGCTTTGCCCAACAGTCTGCGATTCCATCCCGCCAACAACCAGTCTCTCATCGGGCAGACTCCATCCCTCTCCTGAGGCGGTTTCAACACACCGCATCCATGCCACCTAAACTCCCTTGAGGCAATATCTTAGCGGTGATTAAGCGTTGTGGGAATGGGGGTTCTGGCCAGTCGGACGGCCGTTGTGTGTTACTCGTCCAGGACCTTTCGACCAACCAAGCGAGGATGGCCTCCACGTCAGATCAAACCCGAATGCAAACTCAAACTTGAAATTTCACAATAGGTCTTAAAACCCAAACTTCTGACGAATTTCACGCTCAAATTCTGACAACGATTTAGTTCGGCCAGCCTCGACATCGTCCAAGCCTTCCCGGATCGCAGACAGCGTTTCTTGTTCTTCACGCCATAAGACAAGCGCTTCTTCAGGAGTCAGAGGCGTGGCAGACACAGATTCAAGCCGTCTACCAACGAAGCGATGGAAGCTTTCTAGAAGCGTGGAATCTGGTGCAGGCATAGATCATCATCCTCGATGGCGAAAAAATCCCGCCGCTTTCACGATAACACAGTCCCCGGCAGCTGCCAAAATCTGGTCAATTTCACATAGATCGGCACCTTGTCACCTAATACAACAGCCCGGCCACTACTCAGCGGCCGGGCTGTTGCGATGACTTCAACTCAGACGGACACGACTACCCCACTTTTTCGGGAACCACGTACGGTGCGCGATATTCGCGAGTCAGCATGGGGATCGCTTCTGCGGCACGGGCTCCGGTGAATGTCTCCTTTACGGAATCGATGGCCAGCAGCGGCCCGACATGCAGCTTGGCGGCCATCATGTCGACGTGATTGTCGGCCAGATGCTTGGCCACGCGTTCGAAGGTTTCGGCCACTTCCGGCTGCGGAGCCGCGTCCTTCAGCCGTTCCTTCGCTCCTTCGACCGATACCACTTCGCCCAGTCGATAGGAAATATTCCCCAGGTGACAGAGGGCGCTCGACAGGTGCCCCTGTTCGATGTGGCCGTTCAGATTTTCGGATTTGCGAGACCGCACGGCATCGAAGAAGTTGCCGAAGTGATCGCCGCCCCCCTTGAATTCCTGAGTCATCTTTCCATCAAGGTCGAAGGCAGCGCCGCCGTTGTAGCTCGACAGCACCACATAGCCTTCTGAGCCGTGGAAGATCACCCCGACCCGAGCCCCCTTCAACGGATCGGTCGGCAGCCCGCGCACTTCGAATACGAGATTCTTATCACCATAGTTATGAATGTTGATCTGGGTGTTGGCCGTTTCACCGGCATCTTCATAACCCAGGCGGGCTCCATAGCTCAACACCGACTGTCCGATGTCGTTGATGCCTAAACCCCAGCGGGCGATGTCCATCTGATGGATGCCCTGGTTGCCCAGGTCGCCGTTGCCGTAAGCCCACTGCCAGTGCCAGTCATAGTGGAACTGCTTGCGAGTCACTTCTGCAATTGGCGCGGGACCGGACCAGATGTCGTAGTCCAGGCTCTTGGGCGGCTCGAAGTGCCCCTTGGGTCCAATTGACGGACGCGACTTGTAGCACAACCCGCGGGCCAGCTTGACCTCGCCGATCTTGCCGGCGTGCACATAGTTGATGGCGTCAATGGTCCCCTTCATCGAACGGCATTGCGTTCCGGCCTGGCAGATCTTCCCCAGATGCTTGGCAAACTCCACCACCCGGCGGCCTTCGCTCACGTTGTGGCTGACCGGTTTTTCGACATACACGTCTTTGCCAGCCTGCATCGCCCAGATCGCGGCCAGTGAGTGCCAGTGATTGGGGGTGGCAATCGTGACGGCATCGATCGACTTGTCTTCAAAGGCCTTGCGCAGGTCTTTGTAGAAGGTGGGCTTTTTGCCCGTTTCCTTCTCGACGCGGGCGACCCCCTTCGTCTGCCCCACTTCTTCATCGGGGTCAACAATCGCGACAACTTCGACACCCTTACGCTTCAAGGTCTCTGACAGGTGCTCACCGCCACGTCCACGCACCCCGAGAATCGCGATCCGGATGACATCATTCGGGCTCGCGGCGCCCCCTTCTTGAGCGAAGGCGTGCACACCCCCCTGAAATCCGGTTCCCGCAACGGTGGCGGCGGCCGCCAACATGGACTGTTCGAGGAACTCACGACG
>CAZQUW010000079.1:23425-24684 GCA_964596215.1 uncultured Planctomicrobium sp.
GCGTCTCCCGGCCCGTCCCTGCCGCCGCGCCCAGTCTCACTGACAAATGAATGTGGACCATGCAAGGTGCAATTTGAAACCAGATTGTACAATAGAGCGATTCCCCAATTGTGCGACTGCAAAATCCACCTACTTGCCTTGAAGATTAGAACTACCATGCGTTTTGAAGATCGTGCCCCGGATCAGTTGCGTCCCATTCGCATCGAACGCAATTTTACCAAGGCGACAGCCGGCAGCATCCTGATTTCTGCCGGCCGGACGACAGTGCTCTGTACCGCCAGCATTGATGAAAACCTGCCCAAATGGATGAAGACCCCCGATCGGGGCTGGGTCACCGCGGAATACAGCATGCTGCCGGGAAGTACGGTCCCCCGGAAAGGGCGCGACCGCGCCGGGCATGTCGATGGTCGGACGACGGAAATCCAACGCCTGATTGGCCGCAGCCTGCGCGCCGTCGTCAATCTGGCCGCACTCGGCCCCCGTTCCATTTATGTCGATTGCGATGTGCTGGAGGCCGATGGCGGAACCCGTACGCTGAGCATCACCGGAGGCTGGATCGCGCTGGCGGAAGCCGTCAATTCCATTCGCGACCGCCTGCCGACCGATGTCGGGCCGGTCTTCCGGTCCAATGTCGCGGCTGTCAGCCTGGGCATCATCGACGGAGAACTGCGTCTCGATCTGGACTATTCGGAAGATAGCCGGGCCGAAGTCGATCTGAACGTCGTCATGACCGGAGCCAACGAGTTCGTCGAAATCCAGGGGACCGCCGAGGGTCGCACCTTCAATCGCGAACAGCTCGATCAACAGCTGACGCTGGCCGAACAAGGCATTCGCGTGCTGACCAGCATCCAGCGGACCACGCTGGGGGTCGATTATCCCTCGTTCGTTTAACGACGTCTATCCGCATTCAAAACCCATCAACCAGGTGTCAGGTGAGCGGGGTGCCGTAAGGCAGCTCGATACCACTCATTCAGCCGCCGCAGCATCCCCTCGGGCGAGTTCCAGATTGCCTGCCCGAATGCTGGCGTTCACGGCAGTGAGTTAGCCGTGGCGTTCAATCCGGTGCAGATACTCGAGGGCGAGCGGCGAGTGGCGGCTCACAGACATCGAGCGAATCATGCCTTAACGGAGATACTGCGATCCTAACAGGGTGAGAATTAGAATCAAGCATCCACACGGTAGCTCCCCCCTCGCAGAGCGTACCGCGCAACAAAAAAATCCGTTGTCGATTGCCGGCTTCCCGGCAACAGACAACGGAT
>CAZQUW010000080.1:0-21964 GCA_964596215.1 uncultured Planctomicrobium sp.
ACTTCTTTGACTTCTTTGACTTCTTTGACTTCTTTGACTTCTTTGACTTCTTTGAACTCTTTGAACTCTTTGAACTCTTTGAACTCTTTGAACTCTTTGATCTCTTTGATCTCTTTGATCTCTTCGTGACCTTTGTGGCCTTCTGTTCCAAATTCCTTTAACAGAAGAACACAAAGATCACGAAGAACGGGCCAGACTCCGTGCGGACAAATTCAACAAAACTGCCACCTGTCCGCTCAACACCGAAATTATTTTAACTTATTGATGATACTGCGTTTATTCTCAGTCTCTGTCCGCTTCTTGAGTTCTTCCTGCTGGGCTTTGATCCCTTTCAGGATTTCTAGTAACTCTTTGTAGGTCTCCAGCTTGCGCATTTCGACCAGAACCAGCTCCAGCTTGCGTTTCAAACGGTCCAGCGCCTGGAGGCTTTCATCAAGACGGTTCAGGGGATCGGTTTGTTCCTGCAGGGCGAGTCGAAATAGTCCCAGTCGCTGGTCGACGTCCGGAAAATCGATGTCGTTGATCCCTTTCAAGGGGCGGATCAGCTTGACGTCCATGCGTTCCAATGACTGCGGTGTGTCTACCGCATTATTTATCATTTCTTCACGTATGTCACCCAGACTTTGGCCGATTGCGAGTGTCTCGTTGTGATTTTTCCGAATTCCGTACAACCCGCGTTCTGCAGCGGTCGCAGCGTTCTGCCCCGCGACTTCCAACTGCTGGTCGCGTTCCAGACTCATCGGCTTTCGCCCGAGCTCCAGCAGTTCCAGGACCGTCTTGCGCGCCAAAGTCAGTTCTGACTGCGACCGTTGAACCTCGGTCAAGATTTGTTCAAACCTTTGACGCAAGTTCAATTCGCGAGCGTAAAGCTGTGACAGTAGTTCCTCATCGCTGACGATTTGAAAATTGTATTTCTCCCCCTGAGCGAAATGGGGGCCGCTGAGGTTGTCCGCATCTTCGGCAATCACCGACAGCGACAACTTCTGACCGACTTTCAATTCCAGGGGCAGCACGTCAAACCGCAGCCACTTTTGAGTTTCCGACTGTTCCAGAGCAAATTTCTTCGCACCACGTGGTTCGGTGGGAAATGATCTGGGCTGCGCATCAGCGGAATCGAGTCGGTAGTCGAAGCGTGCGGTGGCCACTCCATAATCGTCGGAAATGACGCCCGTCACGGGAATTACGGCCTTCCGTGTAATCGACGACCCAATCCCCCGCAACTGCGTCTCGATCGTCGGCGGCTCATCGGTAATCGAACTGATCGTCAAACGAGCCGGTTCGGCGGTCAGGATGTCATCGGTATCACTGAGAAAGATTTTGAGCTGGGCGTCTGCCGGCAAGCGCAGCGGCAGCCGGACCTGGCCCGCATCCGAAATGACCGGCTGATCGTTGGCACTGGCCAGCAAAAAGGGGACGGCAAAGCTGCGGCCATCCTGCGCCAGCCAGTGGGAAACGTTGGGAATCGTAAAACTGCCCCCCCGCGTCTGCCCGTCCTGCTGGAACAAGGTCAACCGGGCAATCTCGCGGCTGAACTCCAGGTCATAGCTCGCGGTCTGAATCCGAACCCCCACCAGTGGTTTGTTGGTTTGCGCCTGCAACAGGAAATCGGTCCCGGCCGGCAGGGAAATTTGCGTTCCCTGCACTGGTTTGGGCGTTCGGACTGTGGTGCCGGTTTTCTCATCAATCTCATTCCAGCCCGTATACTTCGGGAACAAGGAGTCGAGAACGATGCGATCAATGCGCGGCGGTTCCACTACTTCGATGTGGTACGGGGTCCGCTCAGCATCCCCGGCCAGCAGATAGCAGTCGAGGCTGTTCAACAAGCCCGTCAATGTATGCTTAAACTGGCGATCTCCAAGTCGTGAGAAGTACGCCCGACCGCGGGCACTGCCGTCGGACATGGCGTACCGCAACTGAACCTGCTCGGGAACTTTCATCGCTGGCAGGACCGAGGCCTGCAGGGTCAGATCGCTCCCCCGCGGATGTTTATAGACCCCGTCCTTAAATTCGATCACGCGTTCGCCCGGTTCGGCCAGGACGACCAGTTGCACCGCCGTTTCACGCTTCCAAGATTCATTGGCCAGCAAGACGTTGCGCCGAAACCACAGGCCGAAGACGTCTGAAAAACAGATTGCAAATGCGAGTACCGAAACGGCCAGGCAGGAGGCCGAAATTCCCGCCCGCATCAAGGGCCGCTTGTCGAATACCGTCCCCAGATCGAGATGTGAGGACGCTTCGCGAACCTCTTCGATCGTTCGTGCCAGCATGGCCTGCGTCAGCGGCGGTTGTGTGACGTGCTTCCCGTCGGTCAGTTCAATGGCTGTGATCAACCGATCGTTCAACTCGGGAAACCGACGCTCCAGCACCAGCGCCAGGGCCCGCTGACGAAACTGACGCATCCAGCGCAATCCCACCCAGCCGGCAAACAAGCTTAAGCAGAGACAGATCCCGGCGACTTCAATCGCAAATCGAATCCAACGGGGGAGTTCCGCACGCTGTAAGAAGAAATACGACCAGTCCAGCCCGAGACTCAGCCAGAACAAGAGCCCCAGAACCACAAATACCGAGGCCGTGCCCTCCAATAGCACATAACGCTGAATCTGCGACCTCAAGCGGGCCAGCAAATCGGTCAATTCCGGAGGTAGTTTGTTTTCGGGCATATTTCTCTGATCGACGCCAACACATTGGATTGTATTGATTCGTTAGGCGTATCCTATGCGAATTCTGGATAAAATTCCCGAGAAGCTTCCAATTTTCCGAGTCGTATGATCCGACAACCTGCCAGCTTACTACGCAACACTGCCAAAGCACCAAGCAATTCTACGACCGCGAGTCACGAATTATACACGCCTGCCAACTGCCGGATGCCCCTGATTTCTTGACTCCGCAGAGCCAGTGGCACCTCATTTCTTAGCTTTCACAGAGCACCACTGGTATTTGCTACGCTCGGCCCGGATGAATCGCGCTGACTTGCCCTGGCGTACCGAATTGCAACTTCTCAATCCCCCACACTCCCAAACCAGAAAATCGTGGTGTGGGTGAACTTCAGGCCAACTTGAGCAGCTTCCGCGTCAGCCATTCGACGCTCAACAGGCCAACCAGCAAATACAAGACCCACTGGCGGTCCCAGAGGGCTCGCGGGACATCAAATTGAATTTTCGTCGTACTGCGATCGGGCAGCAGTGCGGCGAGTTCTTTTTCCACGGCATCAAACGGTATGTACTTCCCGCCAAACTCCGCGGTCGCCAGTCGCTGCAGCTGGGCGGCATCCTGTTCGGGTTTGACGAATTCCAGTTTGGGGACCTCAACCTGCACATACTGGACGACTTGCTCGTTGGAATCCGGGATCGGTAATTCCAGGCGGTAGCGGCCCGGCAGATTGGCGGTGATCGTCCCCTGGAATTGGCCCGCTCGCGTTTTATCAGCCTGCAGCTGCAACGGAGGCACCAGCCGCTTGCCGCGCGGATCGACGACTTCCAGATCCACCTTGGGAGCGACCAGTTCCTTGAACTGCTGGTCCAATAGATTGGCGCGGATCTGCACCGTAGCCCCCAATGCATAGGTCTGCCGTTCGAGCAGCATGATGCCGCGATTCGTTCCGCGGAGCAATCGCCCCTGGCCGACTTCTCGAATAGCCTTGATCCAGTATCTTTCGAAGAATTTCTCATCAACCGCCCGCAACCGCCACAGCTCGGGGCTGCCGAGATACAGCACGCGGCCCGCACCGAAGAATTGACCGGCCAGGAGCACCGGTTTGCCATTTTCGGTCGCGGCACGGCGATCGGAAAAGTACGCGTAGACGGTCGCGCCATCCTTGGCTTTGATCGTCGGATAACAGCGATACACACCGGCAAACTGCTTCCAGACCTGGGCCGATGCCGCAGCCGTTTCATCAATCTGCAGGAACTCGGCCTCCACCCCCGCACGCGTGAACTCGAACGGCCACGGCTGCTGGAATTCTTCGGATCGCAAATCGAAGTCGAAGAGATCGGTTCCCAGCACCACCGGATAGAGGGTACGAATCCCCTGGTACTCGGCATTGGCACTCGCCAGTTCCGATGTAAAGACATCCCCCGCAATCAGGATCAAGCCGCCAGCATGCTGGAAGACCCATTTACTGAGTGCCTCGCGTCCCGCGGCGGGAACCTGTTTCCAGTCGGGATCGAAGCCGACAATGACATCGTACTGGAACAGTTCCGCTTCAGTCGCGGGGAATTCGAAGAGCAGTTTCGAGGCTTCCTGGCTGATCCCGGTGCGGCCGGTCTGCAGCCAGACATCCAGTTCGATACTGGAATCGCGGAACAGCAAATTGCGCGTAAACTGGTAGTCGCGCATGGGACCGCCAGAGACCAGCAGCACCTTCGTCTTGCGTTCGGTGATTTCGACTGGCGGCAGGGCTTTCTCGTTGTCTTCCTGCGTCAATTCTCGGACACCGGCCCCCGGCTTGATCCGGATATTGAACATCCGCCGGCCCGCTTCGGTCGGCTGGTAGTCGAACACCACCGTCGCCGGCACGCCATCTTCCAGCAGGGTCACATCCTTGGTCTGAGTCACCGACATCTGCCCCTGGTCGACTTCCATTTTACTCAACAATTCGACCTGGACACTCTTGCCCGCCATTCCCTGACCTTGCACAAACGCCGTGATCGAGAAGCCGTCACCTTTATGCACATGAGTCGGGGCCTGCGTGCTGGCGATCTGCACGTTCACCGGACGATCGGTCCCGCCAATCCCGACCGGAACCAGCCGCACCTTGGCGGCCACCGCCGCGTCGCGGGCCGAAGCCAGTTCGACACCGGCGTTGCTCTGCCCGTCGGTGACGACGGCGATCCCGGATAATGTTTCACCAGCCGTATCCCGGATCAACTGCAGCAACGCTTCCCCCAGACGGGTTTCCGTCCCCTGGGGGTGCAAGGCCTTGGTCCAGTCCACCGGCGGCTCGGCGGTCTTTGTGGCGGGTGGAGCAGGGGGGGCCGGCTGTCCGGCGGTCGGGTCGGCAGTCCGCCTGGGAAAATTCTGCACGTAACGCAGCTTGGAATCGAAGGTGTAGATCCCGACATCATGCGTCTGCCGCAGGTCTTCCAGCAGCTTGGTCTTCTGCAACAGATTGACCAGCGCCGCCGTTCGCGTCTGCTCGGCTTCAGCCGTCACGGACGCGACAGTTTTCGGCGACTTCTCGGGGAAACTCATGGAGACCGACGTATCCAGCAAGAGGGCGACGCGCGAGGGGCGGACCTGCGACGTTTCGGTCCGCTCTTGCGGATCGAGTGCCACCACGCCGAGACTCGCCAGGACACTCAGCCGCAGCAGCAACAAGAACAGTCGCCAGAACCAATGGAGCCCCTGGGTGTCACGACGATAGCCCCAGCTCACCAGCAGCACGAGCGCGACCGCGCCGACCGCGAGACCCTGCCAGCCTTCTCGGCCAAACTCCCAGGCAATCCGTGTTCCGGCAGCCGCTTCGGTTTCGGCGGCCAGCAGGGGCATCAGCAGGCTATGGAAAAACATCAGGCCTGCCCTCGTGTTACGGGTTGCTGGCGACTGTCCTGTGCGACAGCCGGCGCGGGTTTGGGTCGTGACACAAAACCGTGTCCACCGGGACGCCCCGGTACTGACGGTGGGCGCGCACCCGTATGAAAACTCATGCGCATCGCCAGCCACTGCTCACCCAGCAACACGGCCAGGATGATCAGTAGCAGGAAATCGCGAACTTCCTGCCCCGCCTGCCGCCCCTGGATCCAGTCAAAGTTGCCCAATTCCTGAATTCGAATCTGCGTCCCGCTCCCCAATCGCCTCCGAATCTCGTCGGTCGGCGCCAGCTCCAGTTCACTTTCAGACACCGGCACGTTGTAGGCGAGTAACTGTGGATCGGTACTTTCATCCTGCTTGAAGCGGACGACGGTGTAGACACCGGGTTCACCTGTATCGCGATAAGTTTCAACCAACCGTGTCTCACCGTCAGGAGCTGGTGCGACACCATCCGCGGGTTTGGGAACTACCGCCGTCAGGCGCACAATGCCGGTCGCATCGGGGGGGCGAATCTCCAGCTGGCTGCGATAAGTCGCCGGATCAAGCACGATTTCGATCGGCTCGCCCACCAGTCTCTGCGTGGTCGTCCCCACATTGCGGGCGACGTACTGTTCGAGTTCCAATTGCAGCAGGACATAGCTGGGATTGCGCGGCCAATCGGACCACCGCACGCCGCACGTTGTCAGGCAGGTGATGATCCGCCCCTTGCCAAACGTGTGTTCCAGGAACGCAGGGGCCTTGTTGCGGAAGCGGCCAATGATTCGCACGCTGGCTGGGGGGACCCAGTCCTTCGGCGTCGCGACATACTGGCTGATCCGCACGTTTTCGACGAAGGGGTTGTCCTGCCCCTGGAACGCGCGGAAGATCGGATGATTCTCGAAGTTCAGGTCGGGCGCGGGATTCGTCACGTCGACGGTCAGTTCGTTGACCGTGCTCAAGGGGGCGGGGAAGAGCCCTTTCCCCTCTTCGTAAAGTTTTTCGGTGTAGAACGCCGGTCGAACTTGCGGACCGAGGAACCAGACCAACCCGCCTCCGGCCGCGACATAATCCTTCAGTACGCGTAACGCATCTGCGGGGACTTCGGCGACATCGAGCATGTAAATCGTGCCGAACGCCTGCAACGGCTGCCGCCGAAGAAATTCGACGTTCTCGATCACCGGAGCAAAACCGGTCAGTCCCGCCGTCGGTGCCAGGGCGTCCTGCAGATACAGGGCTTCACCATCCGCGAGATTTCCCGAGATGATCAAGATGGGATTGGTCGCCGCGATATCGACCGTCAAATAGCGGACATTGTCAGCTTCGAGGGCGTCTGCGGGCAGCGCCACGTGAATCTCGTGCTTGCCGGGGGTGTTGCTGACCACATCAAACTCGCGGGTCACTTCCGCCCCCGCTTCGAGTTCATCGATCGCGACACTGACGGGCAGCTTCTGGCCATCCTGCAAGATCGACAGACGCACATTCTTGGCGACTTGATCGCCAAAATTCTTGACCCGCGTCCGCAGCCGCAACGGGACATTCGCCGCCGCCAGATTGACCGTACTGACGAGTTCAGTGACTGCCAGATTCCCGTGCCGGGCCGGGACGGACCGGACAAGATTCACGTCTATTCCCGACTTATCGAGATCCCGCAACGCCACGGCTAACGCAGAATCGGGACCCCAGTCGCGACTGCGAAAATCGCTGATCACATGCAGATGCTTGGCTGCCGCAGGATTCTTCAACTGCTGACCGGCAATCTGTAAACCGGCGATCAGATCGAGTCCGCGATGGGAACACTTCAGGTTCTCGAGTTTCGTTTCCAGCTCGTTGATCAACGTCGGATCGAGACTGGCCTGGGTGAGCAGCGGTTGATCGGGTTGCGAGAGCAGCAGCAAGGAGAGATTCTGAGTCCCCGCCTGGCGAGCCCCCTGCTGGGCGATTTTTCGCACGGCATCCAGAGCCGATTGAAAACCGGAAGTCTCGGCCCAGTGGTCGTCCATCGAGCCACTGTCGTCGATTAATACAACGTGATGAGTCTTCTCCCCCTGCAGCACCAGCAACTGGCTGGGATCGAAAAACGGACGTGAGATCAACGCCACGAGCAGCAAGACGGCAACCATCCGCAGCAGCAGCAACAGCAGTTGCTCGAGCAGCAGTTTGCGACGGTTCTTCTGCTGACTCTGCAGCAGAAACTCCATGGCCGCAAAGCGGACGCGGCGGTAACGCATGCGGTTGATCAAGTGAATGACCACCGGCAACGCCACCAGTCCGAGACCGGGTAGCACAAACGCAGGGTGAATAAAAAACTGTGACAACCAAGCGGTCATGTCAGCCCTGACGGGTCATAGTGTGGCGTAAGTGACTCACGACGATCAGGTCCCTCTACTCTTGTCCGATCTGATTTTCACCAGTACTTTTTTAGCCACGGATTGACACGGATGAAACACGGATGGGGTCAGCGCATGCCTCTGTACCTGTCAGCTTCTAACCGATTGTGGTTCCCGGCCTCGCAAATCGTCACGACAAACCCGTATTCCCCTGCATTTATCCGTGTTTAATCCGTGTCAATCCGTGGCTAAAAACTCTTTCTATTCTCGTCTATTTCTTCTCGCCCGCCGTGCCGGGTTCTTCTTCGTCTTCGTCCTTCACGGTTACCGCGGAGATCATTCGTCGTAACTTGCGTTGCATGACTTCCAGGGGGGCCGGCTGACCGGTGAACTTCTGGAATTGCACGGCGGCCTGGCGGACAAACATCTCCACACCGGACACCGTCTTACAGCCCCGCAGCTTGGCCTGTTTTAAGAACAACGTCTGTTCCGGGTTATAAATCGTATCGAACACCACCATGCCCTCGCGCAGCCAGTTTTCCGCGAAGGGCGATTCGTTGATCCCGGGGTGCATACCGACTGACGTGCAGTTAATCAGCACATCTGCATATTGTGCGCCGCGATTTTCCCAGCTCACTTGCTGGCAGCCCAGATGCTTGGCCAGGTCGACGGCCCGGGCATGCGTGCGGTTGGTCAGCGTCACTGCGCCGCCACAGTTCATGACTCCCATGCCGATGGCCCGCGCCACGCCGCCGCACCCGAGGATCAGCACCTTCTTGCCGGCCAGGAATTCTTCCGGAGTCGGTACCTTCCCCTCCGCGTCGGCACCCGCCAGCGCCACGCTTTGCAGGGCCGCATCGTAATCGCTGTTGGAAGCCCACCACTCACCGACCGCATCCTGATACAAAGTATTGGCGGCTCCGATCTGCTCAACCGGACCGTCATAATTCTGGGCGAGGGACACCACGCTTTCTTTGTGCGGGATCGTGACGCTGTAACCTTTGACTCCCAGCCACTTGAACTGATCCAGGGTATGTTTCAACTGATCCTTGGGAACTCGAAACGGAACATAGACCTTGTTCATCCCCAGCGCTTTGTAAGCGGCGTTGTGAATCAGGGGGCTCATGCTGTGCCCGACCGGATCGCCCAGGACGCCGTAGACTTCGGTATCAGGGCCAATCTGGTCATACCGATAGATGCGTTTCATGTCCTCGAACGACAGTTGGCCCGGGGCCATCTGACGATCTTTGTTGAACGTCGCATAGGTGAAGGGAGCACCATACTTGCCGCACAGGATGCGACTGAAGCCACCCAGTTCGCCCATGCAAAAGCCCACGGTCGGAACTTTCGATTCCTTGACCAGCTTGAGCATCCGGACGGAATCGGCGGGCGTGTTGGCCATCGTCACAATCTTGACGATATCCGGATCCAGCTTGCAGAGCCGGGCGTGAATGGCTTCCAGGTCGCGCGGGGTTTCCTCGAAGTCATGATGGCTGACGATCCGTTTGGTCGTGCCATAGCGCGGAATCTTGCGGGCGGTATCTTCTTCCAGGTCCACATATTCGACTGCGGAGATGATGGCGGCCCGCAGCAGGGTCTGCCGCTGGTCCTCGCTCCCTTTCCACAAGCCTTTGTCCTGGCCGCGACGGCAGGTCACAATGACCGGTGTCGGACGCTCCTTGAGCAACCGGGACATATCGGGAAGATGTGATAACCAATCGAGCCGTAGTTCCACCAACTCGGCACCGCGCTGAGCCAGCGATTGGTGCTCGGCAATCATCATTTTGTGCCGGGTACGGCCGAGACTGACGCAAATCATCGAAACTGAACCTGCATCCTGCGATCAAACCGGGTAATAAACTTGCTCGACACTCCTCGCGCCGGCAAATTGAATCTTAACGACCGTGGCAACGGGACACCAGAACGGAAGCAGTCTTGGGAAAATGACGATGGACGAATTCAGCCCGACGAAAGAGGGCCCGCTGGCGAAATTCCAAACGGTGGTGGTGCTGGTCGGCCCCTCCGGCTGTGGAAAAACGGCGGTTGGACAGCACCTGGCCCAGGAAATTCAGGCCACCTTTCTGGACGCGGACGATTTTCATACCGCCGCAGCCAAGGCCTTGATGCATGACGGACACCCGCTGACCGACGATCAGCGTCATCCCTGGCTGGAACGTATCAGGCACGCGGCGGTGCAGGCCAGTGCCCAGTCGGTCGTGGTGCTGGCCTGTTCGGCCCTGAAACCGGAACTGCGAGAGTTCCTGGCTCAAGGGAATCCGAATTGGAAGTTCGTGGCACTGGAGGTGGAGGCGGCGGTCCTGCAGGAGCGCCTCGCCCGGCGCACGGGACACTTTTTTCCCGCGTCGATGCTCGCCAGTCAATTAGCCGACTGGCATCCTCTGACTGTAGAAGAGGGATTCGCTGTCGACGGTAACCGCTCGATCGCCGCGATTACGAAGGAAATCCGGAACCGGCTGCATCTCGGGACGCCGCCTTAAAGAGTTAGACCATTTGCCGGCCGCACTGACGTTCTGTCAGGATCATGGATAACGCGGCGGTCGGGATAAAGCTCCAGTCGAAGGTCGGGGGAACTCGGATCGATTCCGGATGAACTGACGAAATCCAAGGCTAAATCCACGAATCATCTCATTTGCGAGCAGGCGATTTCGCACCATGACGTTGCCGAACCACCACGCCCGTGGCATTTCGACGACGCGATCATGTCAATCTTTTTTGACAGAACACTGAAAAACTAGTTGCCACCTATTTCATGGGATGACCAATGCTTACTGCGGCATGTGTTTTGCAATGGGGACATCGCGGCAGGCAACGACTGGCCAACACGATCATCCATGTTTTCGGGGCTCACCTATGACCTTCGCGCACAGCCATCTCGCTTCCACGACGGAGCAAGCCAACGCGGTCGAAGCCTCTTCTCATCCGCTGGAGACATTGCGGGTTGCCGAAGGGCTGCTGAGTGCCGAACTGAATGCCGCGCCATTGGTCAGCGTGGTGATTCCGACTTACAACCGGGCAAAGGTCGTCGAGCGAGCCTTGAAAACGGCTTTCGCCCAGACTTATCGCAACCTCGAGATCATCATCGTCGATGATGGATCGACCGATCACACGGAAGCCGCACTGGCTCCGTACAAAGATCGCATTCGCTACTTCTACCAGCAGAATCAAGGGGCTTCGGCCGCTCGTAATCGTGCGATTCAAGAGTCCCGCGGGAAATACATCGCGTTTCTGGACTCCGATGACGAATGGTTACCCGCCAAGCTCGAGAAACAAATCGCACTGCTGGAAGCACGTCCCGATCTGTCATTCGTAGCCTGTTTCTCAACCACTGAAACCCGAAAGTATACGGGCTACGACGATCACGATCAGCAGTTCCTGAAGTTCATTCGTCAGCCCTTTACACAGAACATGACGCGCTATGTCGTCCGGCGTGAGTGCTTCGAGAAATATGGCTTATTTGATACTTCGATCCACGGCCCGGAGGACTGGGAATTGTGGTTGCGACTGTTAAAACAGGGCTGTCGCTTTGGGTACGTCCCGGAGCCCCTGATGGCTTACACGTACAGCGACGACGCCATCAGTAACCGGCCGTACGCGATGCTGGCGGGCGAGTCCATCATCCGCCAAAGGTATATCGATACGCTCCCCAGTTTCTGGCAACGATTACGGATCGGCAGCGCGTTTCGCGCCCGCTCCTGGATGAACGCGGCCATCTGCTTTCGAGAACACGGTCAGCACTGGAAAAGCTTCGGCTATATGCTGAGTTCCGTGCTGATCAGCCCGTTTGGTCCGCGGATCAAGCTGCGCTGGCAGTTCCTCGCAAGCCTGATGTGCACACTGGCCCTCAGAACACTTCGAATAAAGTAAGTGGTTCTGGACCGACGCAGAGTTATTGTCCGCGTTCATTTAGCAAGGAAAATCTATGGTCACGGCAACCGCACCGGTGAGTATCACCTCCGAGAAGTGCCCCATGTGTGGCTCGACCTCGAACCGAACCGTCTGCGAACGCCCGCGCCTCGGACGTCAATGGGCTCTAACCCAATGCCGGGATTGCCGCCTGAACTTCACGGCGCCCATCCCCACCCCAGACGATCTGGCCGCCTTCTACCAGGGCGATTACCACTCAGACTTACGCATCGCAGCCGGGACCGAGAAGGCCTTCGACGCCAAGTACCAGCGGTATGCCGACGCCCTGGGCCGGCACCTGCCTGTCGGCCGTGTGGTGGACGTCGGCTGCAGCACCGGGTTACTCGTCCGCAAATTATGCGACCGCGGATATGACGCCGAGGGGATCGAGTTGAACTCCGACAGCGCTGCCTGGGGCCGCGCCAATTATGATGTCATCATTCATTCGAAACCGCTTGAAAATTGTCCCTACGGCCCCGAATCACTGGATGCCATCCTGTTCACTGACGTCCTGGAACACACGCAACATCCCCGCGATTATTTGCGGGAAGCGGGGCGGCGACTGGTGCCGGGCGGAATCGCGCTTGTCACCTTTCCGGATATCTGGTCGATCGAATCACGCTACCACTATTTCCTGTCGAAGGCCCTGCGCCGCGACTGGATCTGGGGCAATTGCCATGTGCCGCTGCACGTCTGGGAATTCACCAAAGCGACGGCCATCGCCTGCTTTGAAGGGGCCGGATTCGAGGTCGTCGAGTTCCGCAGAACTCAGCCTGCCCCTGAACCGCTCGATTCGATGGCCCTAAAAATCCTGTCGGCACCGATCAATCTGCTCTCGTTGCCGCTGCTCGGGCACCTGTTCGGGACCCAGATGGAATTTGTCATTCAGAAAGCCTGCGATTAAGAGCAGGGAAACTCGGTTGACTCATTCTGAAACCCAGAGGCACAGAGCACACGGTGGTGTCATAACGCGGCCGTCACTTCCCGAAACGGCGTCGCATCATTAATCTTGGATGCATCTTCGCGTTCAGCCCACCACCTTAATATAGAGGAATCAAATTCGTGAGAGTTTGCATCTTCGTTGCCCTGCTTGTCTGTTCGTGGTCCTCAGTCGCCACCGCTGAGTCGAAACTTCCCCCGGTCATCGCACATTGGAAGCTCGCGGGCGACGCCCAGGATGCGGGGCCTAACGGTCTGCATGGTAAAAACCAGGGAGTGAAGTTCGAACTTTCAAAACCGGGTCCCCAGCATCCGGTCGGAGTGTTCGGCGGACGGCAGGAATCGATCGTGGTTCCCGCCTCCCCACAGTTGAAGCTGGGCACGTCCGATTTCTCGATCAGCCTGTGGGTGCATACCGCGCAATTGCTGGACGATGATCTGGGCGATTTGCTCAGCAAATATGATCCGATGAAACGGACTGGCTTCCATCTGACGCTTCGAAACAACACGGGAACGACCAACAGCCTGGCCAATACACGGCAGCTCCAGTTTGGGATCGATCAAACCTCGGAACCCACTTGGACCGATGCCGGGCGTCCTGGAAAGGCGATTTTCGGCTTCTCGATGGCCACACATGCCGGGGCCCTGTACGTGGGAACGTGTGAAGGCGAACTCGATCAGGCCGGCCATGTGTATCGGTATGCGGGCGAGCAAAAATGGATCGACTGCGGGATCCCGAATAAGGCCAATTCAGTGTCCTCGCTGGCCGCATTTGAGGGCCGCCTGTATGCCGGCACTGCCAAGTATCGCCTGAAGGGTTCGGCCCTCGCAGAATCTGACAACCCGAACCTGGGGGGACAGATCTTCTCCCTGGACGACAGCGGCAAATGGACTCCCTGCGGCCAGTTGCCCGAGGCGGAAGGGGTTGGCGGCATGACGGTTTACAAGGGGCGTCTGTATGCGTCGTCCTTGTACAAACCCGCCGGAATCTTCCGCTATGAAGGGGACGGCAAATGGACGTCGCTGACTCCCCCTGATGGCAAACGGACGGTTTCGCTCGGAGTTTTTAACGGCAACCTGTGGGCCACGAGTTACGACAACGGCCACATTTATCGCTTCGACGGCGAAACATGGACCGACACCGGGGCGACGGGGGACAACACGCAGAATTATTCATTCGCCGATTATCAGGGCCAATTGTGCGTTGGAACGTGGCCCAGCGGTAAAGTCTACCGGCTGAATGCACAGAATCAGTGGGAAGACTTCGGGCGGCTGGGTGCCGAACTCGAAGTCATGGGGATGTTGATCCATAACGGAAAGTTTTATGCCGGAACACTGCCGCTGGCAGAGGTCTACCGGCTCGATGGAGATCGCGAATGGACCCGGCTGCGTCAGCTTGATCCGACCGAAACGAAGTATCGACGAGTCTGGACGGCGGCCCAATACGCGGGTCAGGCTTACTGGAGTGCGTTGCCGACGGGGCACATCTTCGCGATGGAAGCCGGCAAATGTGTCACTTATGATCGCGAACTGCCCGCCGGCTGGCGGCACATCGCCGCGGTCAAGTCGGGTGGCACCCTGAAACTGTATGTTGATGGCCAGCCAGTCGCCAAATCGACCGGTTTCGATACCGCGAAGTTCGATCTCTCCAACGAGCAACCGCTGCGTATCGGTGCCGGCTCCGGAGCCAACTTCAACGGCCGGCTCAGTAATATCCGGCTCTTCGGTCACTCATTAACGGATGCTGATATCGCCATCCTGGCGGCTGAACAACAGAGCGACAAGTAGGCTTACAGCCCTGCAAATCGACGTCACCCGCAGAATCAACATGCGCCGCCAGACATGCGGTCTGGCATCAAACAAGGCATGATCGGCGAATCCGACGAAGACGAAATCAATTAGAAGTCGCTTCCAACCGGCCGTTTATGAATTCACAGCGCCATACAATATAGTAGTTCTAGATAGCGGTTCCAGACGGGCAGAGGACCGCGCTGTGAATTCTTCCGGCGCGTGATCGGCCATGAGCCGCTATTGTGGCAGAATTCGTAACAATTCGAGAATTCGTGGCGCGTCGTCGTGCAGTCTGATGGCGTCGGCTCATTGAATCGTCGGAGTTTGCGAACCATGAATTGTTCGCGAATCCAGTTGAAAGTCGCTTCATGCACATCGTAATGATCGGTACCGGTTACGTCGGTTTAGTCACTGGAACATGCCTGGCAGATAGCGGAAATGATGTCGCTTGCGTCGATATTGTCGCTTCCAAGATCGAAAAGCTGCGGCGTGGCGAGATCCCCATTTACGAACCGGGGCTGACCGAACTCGTCCTGCACAATGTCCGTGCGGGGCGCCTGACTTTTACGACGAATGCGGCCAATGTCGTCCCGGAAGCAGATTGCGTCTTTATCGCGGTCGGAACGCCGCAAAGCGATTCCGGCGCGGCCGATCTGACTGGTCTGTGGAAGGTCGTCGACTCGCTGGCCCCCCTGTTGTCGAATCGCACGATTGTCGTGATCAAGAGCACGGTGCCTGTCGGTACCAATCGAGCAGTCGCCGAGCGTTTGAAAGCACTGACCGGGCGGACGATTGACGTTGCATCGAACCCCGAGTTTCTGAAGGAAGGCTGCGCGATCGATGACTTCACCAAGCCCGACCGGGTGGTGGTGGGTGTCGAACGCCCTGAAGTCGCTGCCGTCCTGCATGATCTGTACCGGCCATTCCTGCGCACCGAGCACCCCTTCCTGACGATGGGGCTCGAAAGCGCCGAAATGACCAAGTATGTCGCCAATTGCCTGCTGGCGACCAAGATCAGTTTCATCAACGAAATGGCCAACCTGTGCGAACAGGTCGGGGCCAACATCAATGAAGTGCGTCGTGGGATTGGACACGATCAGCGGATTGGGTTTTCCTTCCTGTTTCCCGGCGTCGGCTATGGTGGATCGTGCTTCCCCAAGGACGTGCGGGCTTTGATGAATGTCGCGGAACACCACAACCTGGAGCCACGGATTCTGACGGCTGTCGACAATATCAATAATGCCCAGAAGCAGGTCCTCTTTCACAAGGTGCACGGCTACTTCCAGGGCGATCTGGCCGGCCGCACGATCGCCTTGTGGGGTCTGGCGTTCAAACCGCGCACGGACGACATTCGCGAAGCCCCCTCGCTGACGGTGATTGACTCATTGCTGCAGGCGGGGGCCAAAGTGCAGGTCCACGACCCGATTGCCATGAAGAACGTCCGTGCCTTGTATGGGGACAAACTGACCTATTGCGACAACATGTACGACACGCTCACCGGTGCTGACGCCATGCTGATCGTGACGGAATGGAGCGAGTTCCGAAACCCGAACTTCGATCTGATGAAACAGCGTCTCAAGCAACCGGTCATTTTCGACGGTCGCAATCTGTACGAACCGTCGGTCATCAAGCAGTTGGGCTTTGAATACTCGGGCATCGGTTTGAAGTAGCATCGCAGCGGGCGGCAACTGGCGTTCGTGGCCCCCAGAGCAAGTCGGGCTACGATCCCGGCCAGTTGTCATCGACGATCGGCAATTCGGGCAGTTCGATCAAGTGGTTGTACTTGTGGCCGGTTCCGGTATTGAACAGCACGATCCGCTCGTGCGGCTGCAGCCAGCCTGTGTGCAACAACTGCTGCGCGGCTTTCCATACCGCTCCACCTTCCGGACAGGCGTAAATGCCTTGCAAGCGTGAGAGTTCGTGAACGCCCGTCATCAAATCCGTATCGCTGACGGTGACCGCCGTGCCACCGCTTTCCCGCAGGACCCGCAGCATCAGGAAGTCACCGACAGCCGCCGGGACGCGCAGGCCCGACGCGCAGGTGGCGGCATTCGGAAACATTTCGGCGAATTCGTGCCCCTGGTTGAACGCCGTCACAATGGGGGCACATTGTTCGGCCTGCACGACAACCATCCGCGGCCGCTGCGAACCAATCCAGCCCAGGCGTTCCATCTCATCAAAGGCCTTCCACATCCCGATCAGTCCGGTGCCCCCGCCAGTGGGATAGAAGATCACATCGGGCAGGGGGAGCGGCCCTGATCGAACCCCCAGTTCGTCGGCAAAATCGAGAGCCAGCTCATAGCCCATGGTCTTCTTACCTTCCAGCCGGAAGGGTTCTTTCAGCGTCGACAAATCGAACCAGCCAAATTGCTGACAGCCCTTCTTAACCAACTTCCCGCAATCGCTGATCAGCCCGCGAACCAGGTACACCTGCGCCCCCGCCACCACCGATTCCAGGATGTTCGCTGGCGGCGTATCAATCGGCATGAAGAGATGACATTCCAATCCCGCCTGTGCCGCATAGCTGGCCGCAGCGCCTGCCGCATTGCCTGCCGAGGGCAGGGCGACGGCTCGCAAACCAAGTTGCACGGCCCGACTGATCGCGGCCGACATCCCCCGGGCTTTAAAGCTGCCGGTGGGATTGAACGATTCGTCCTTGATGTAGAGATTTTCGAAAGGGGCAAACTCACCCCGCCGCTGGCAGCGGAGCAGGGGAGTCAGGCCTTCACCCAGCGAAACGGCATCCGCGGCTTTCGCTACGGGTAACACTTCAGTGAATCGCCACAACGAGCGGATCGCACGCGAACGAACCCGTTCCGGTGTAAATCCGGCTTCTCGAATTGCGTCCAGGTCATATCCGGCCAGCAGGGGCTTGCCACAACTGACGCAGAGATTCTGCAGTTGATCAATCGGGTGTGAAACTCCGCAGAGACCACAAGTTAACGAACTGTGCACGGCGATGCCCGCTTTCCGTTGGCTGATATCCGGACTGTTCTCAACGCACGTCCGATGATAACAACGGGTCAGTAACGGTAGAACTGCCTCACGATTTACGGCCACACCAACCAGCGTAGCTGCGATCCAGATTCTTCAATCATCAACAGAAAAACATCGCACCACGGAGACACGGAGAACTCGGAGTCATTCTTGTAATCTCCGTGTTCTCTGTGTCTCCGTGGTGCAATTCCCAGGATTGAAACAGTCCCAGTCTCCGAACCGGCTTGCGAAATAGCACGGGTTAGCTAAACTTCGGCGTGTTTCACCCAGACATTTTTCGGCCCCTCCCCGGGCCTTCAAACAGTGAGGATCTGCTGTGAGTCAAGTGGCATTCTTGTTCCCCGGACAGGGGGCTCAGCATGTGGGCATGGGCAAGTCGATCGTGGAAAAATCTCCCGCCGCACGCGCGCTGTTCGATCAGGCCGCAGAGATCCTGGGTTACGACCTCGGCCAGATCTGCTTCGAGGGCCCCGCCGAAAAGCTCGACACGACGGAAGTCAGCCAGCCAGCCATTTATGTCACCAGCCTGGCCTGCCTGGAATTACTCAAGGCCGAGCAACCTGATCTCGTGGCGAGTGTGCAGTCGACCGCCGGTTTGAGCCTCGGGGAATACACCGCGCTGGTATTTGCCGGTGCGATGTCGTTCGCGGATGGGCTGCGCGTCGTCCAGAAACGGGGGCAGGCCATGCAGGCCGCCGCGAACGCGACTCCCTCGGGCATGGTCAGCATCCTGCTCCTGGATCGCGACAAGGTGCTGGAGCTGTGTCGCCAGGCAAGTGACGTGGGGACGATCCAGATCGCCAACCATCTCTGCCCGGGCAATATCGTGGTCTCGGGTACGAAGGCTGCTTGCGAGAAGATCGCAGCGTTGGCTCCTGAAGCCAGTGGACGAGCCATTCCCCTGACCGTAGCCGGTGCCTTCCATACGGAGATCATGAAGCCCGCCGATCAGCAACTAGCTGCAGCCCTGGCGAATGTCGAAATTCGTCCGCCGCGAATTCCCGTGGTCTCCAATGTCGATGCAAAGCCCCATTCCGACCCGGCCGAGATCCGTCAAATCCTCGTGCAACAGGTGCTGAATCCCGTCTTGTGGGAAGACTCGATGCGCCTGTTGATTTCCCAGGGAATCGACAAGATGTACGAGATCGGCCCCGGCAAGGTGCTGAAAGGCCTGATGAAACGGATCGACCGCAAGCTGGATATCGAGACGATCAACGATTCGCCGTGAAGCCGGCCTGCCACGAAGACATGCCTGCAACGGAAGCGAGTGCAATGTCAGTTGCTGCTGAAGGACGCGTGTGCCGTTTTTGAAGTGGCACGATACGGGCATTTGAGCCCCGGGGGGGCGTCCGAGTATAGCCCGGGGCGCAAGCCCCGGGAGTCGATTCTAACAACCTTGCCGAGCCCCGGAGGGGCGACCGAACGATGTGATTCCAAATGTCGGTCGCCCTCCGGGGCTTGGTTTTTTCCACGCAACAGGATCTGGGGCTCCCGCCCCAGGCTGTACTCGAACGCCCTCCCGGGGCTCCCATCGTCGGCTGACTCGATCCTGCGCAACTTCAAAATTTCCGCTTCGAGCGTGAAGTTGCCACGAGCATGCTGGGGTCGGGCAGGTATTAATTCCGGGATCACTCGAGACCCTCAAATAAGGCGCTACCAATCCGGACGAATGTCGCGCCCTCTTCGATCGCAATTTCAAAATCCCCGGTCATGCCCATCGATAAATGGGGGAGGGCGTGCTTGCTGTCCGGCGTACGAGCCTGCAGTTCGTCGCGAAGTTGGCGCAACGCCCGAAAGGCGGGCCGTGCTGTCTCAGCATCGTCGCTGGCCATGGCCATCGTCATCAGTCCCTGAAGATCAACCTGCTGACAGGCCAGGACGGATTCCCAGGCAGCACGTAATTCGTCAGGGGTGAAGCCATACTTGCTCGCTTCTCCGGTCACATTCACTTCCAGCAACAGGTGCGGCCGTAGTTGGAGTTCGGCCGCGAGGCGATTGATCAGTTCCAGCAGTTTCAGCGAGTCAATCGAATGAATCCAGGGAGCACGGGGCAGCACGGCTTTCGCTTTATTCGACTGCAGATGGCCGATCAAGTGCCAGCTGGCAGGGCCTGTTAACTGCGACGAGCGTTCGATCAGTTGCTGCGGTCGGTTCTCGCCCAGATTGCGCTGGCCTAGTTCCACCAGAGCTTCCACCCACTCCCACTTCGCATACTTGGTCACGGCGACCAGAGTGACTTCCGCCCGGGAACGACCAGCGCGTTGACAGGCGTGTTCAATCCGGCTTTCCACAGCCTCGTAGTTTGCTCGCAGTTTTTGGAGGAAGTCGGACATGGATTGCGGCTTTCTGACGACTGACTGCTTCGACATTCTGAAAACCGTCGATTGTAGAGTCTCGGCGCGGGAAAGCGTATGTTTCAATGCATTCGTCTTACCGCGGAACTCTGACGAGATTCTGCGATAAGTTGTCGCCACTTCGCACCGAGTTCGCCCGGCTCTGGAGAGTCAGGCTACAGTTCATGATACATGATCTTTGTCGCGGAACGACCATCATCTATAGTGTGCAGCGACGGCGGCCGTCCGCTTCCGGCAACAATGCCCAATCCCGAACCGCAGAATGGATTTGAAATGGCCAAGGCAAAGAAACTCCTAGACACCCCGGCCACGCCCCCCGAAAAGGAAGTTCTCGCCGAGGGGAAGTATCTGCGACTGGTCAAGCAAGGTCATTGGGAATTCGCCGAGCGGAACAACGCCACCGGTGCCGTCGTCATCGTCGCCGTCACGAACAAGGGCAAGTTGCTGCTCACCGAACAGTATCGCCCTCCGGTACAAGCCACCGTGATCGAGCTGCCCGCCGGGCTGGTCGGTGACATTCCGGGCGAAGAAGACGAAGCCTGGGCCGTCGCGGCTCAACGGGAATTGCTGGAAGAAACCGGCTACTTCGCCAAGAAGATCAAGCCCTTGGCGGCCGGTCCGATCTCGGCTGGCTTCGGCACCGAAATGCTGTCCTTCTTTCTGGCTCAAAAGATCGAGAAGATTGAAAAAGGGGGAGGGGTCGAAGGGGAAGAGATTGTCGTCCACGAAGTGGCGTTGGATCGTCTGCCAGCCTGGCTGAAGAAAAAGGAACTCCAGGGAATGATGATCGATCCGAAAGTCTTCGCCGGCCTCTATTTTGCCTTGCAGTATGCTCCGAAGTCTTGAACCCTGATCGCGCAGCCCGGTCCTGAAACCCTCAATTTCACTGACAATATCACGTCGCCGACCAACTTGGTGGCCTTCCCTGCGACCGTGCCCGGACTCGCCTCTGCGCACCACTTGCGGGATCAGTTTCCATACAAACAGTCGCCTGCGCTATCTATTTTCAGAGGGCATTGAGACGCCGCGGTCTTCTTCAAAATCGCCGTTTTGTCTCAAAAACGGCGCGTAACTCGGTGTCGATTCCCGACCAATTACTTGATACGCGAGGCTCGTTCCACCCGAGGACACAGGTTTTCGTCACGCGGACAGAACCGCAGCCACAGTCTAGAACCGCTGGTATTTTTGCAGTTCCAGGCGACTGACGAACGGTGTGGTCAGGGATATTTAATCTGGCTTCGCGAGTCCTTGCTGCACTTCCACTCCTGACCATCAAGTCTGATGTTGGAGCGATGATATGGGTACCGAGCCTGACTTCCAAACACTGTTTAATGAGGCCAAGCTGCAACTCAAGCAACGGCACTTCGATCAAGCTTTGGCGTTATTTGAACAGGCCGAGCAGATCGATCCCGATCACGCCGACATGCACGAGGCGTTCGCCACGGCCTACGTTCTGGCCGGGAACATTGATGCGGCAATCGATCAATTCAAACGAGTGACTCTGCTGGACCCGCGTCGCGCCTCAACTTTTGTCAACCTGGGTGCTTTATACAATCGAATGGGGGAGTTCCAGAAGGCCGTCGAGATGTGCCGTAAAGCGGTGCAGATCAACAAAAAATCGGCGGATGGTTACTACAACCTGGGGATCGCCCATCGCAAATTAAATCAGTTGGCGCTCGCCGTGCCCGCCTACCGCGAGGCCGTCCGCATCAATCCGCAATTGACGGTCGCCCATCAAAACCTGGGCAATGTGTTTCTGGAGATGGGTAACGCCCGGGAAGCGATCGCCCATTTCAAGCACGCGCTGGCCATCGACCCCAGTTTCGTGAAAGCCCAGATCGGGCTGGAAAAAGCCCTGCAGCTGCGAGAACAGGGAAAGACCGCGTTCAGCCCGTTTGGCAGGCTGGTGGATACCGAGACCGTTGCAGCCATCCAGGCACAGACTCTCGACGCCTCCAGTCTGCGCAGCCTCACCGATGAGGAACGGGCAGAGGATCACCAGATCCTGCAGGTACTCAATCTCGGTATTGCCCGCGCGGCGCGGGAACTGCGGGATCAGCTGAAAAATAAACTGGTGCCGGAAATTGTCGAGCTCGATCGATCTGTCGGAACTGAAGTCAATTT
>CAZQUW010000080.1:22064-24587 GCA_964596215.1 uncultured Planctomicrobium sp.
GGGCGGCGCGAAGTCTTCCGATCGGACTGCTCGCGTTTGGACTGCAGTCGCCGTTGCACACTGCCACGTGAGGGTCGAGTTCGCTTCCGCGGAGTGGGTGGCACCAGCACGGCCATGATCATCTCGCGCAGCCGTTCCAGACAATCTTCCGTATTGCGAGTTTGATCGCGGTAGACCTGACCGCTGATCACCACTTCTCCTAAAACGGTAATCCGCGGTCGATAGCGAGTGAGAAAACGCTGCTTCACCGGTTCCGGCAAGTGCGCCGAATGAGTCACGTTCCAATGCAGAATCGCCTTGGAGTTCACTTTGTTCACATTCTGCCCGCCAGGACCGGCGGCACGCGCATAGGTGAAGTGCAGTTCGTCGTCGGGAATTTGAATTTGATCGTTAATTTCCAACATGCGAGCAACACCAGCGGACAGACTGACAGCAATGCAGGGGCGACATGGACACAAATGGCGGGCGATACTTTGTCGTCATCCATTGACTGACAAGCCGCGTTCCAGACCACTGAGACATTGTAGCAGCCAGCCAGGTTCGCACGACATGCACCCGCAGAATCTGGCGGGCATTCCGGGTGACGAGTCACGGGTCCTGAGACTACTGCCGTAAAGATCTTTGTCGCCTGGAATATCCACGTCCAATCAAGATTTTATCTTGATTTGCACAATTCTGTTGAGAATCTGTGGTCAAGAACCCTATTGCTATGTCTCGTTTACCATCACAGGTAAGTGTACAGAAGTAACGCATCTTCTGATCCTTCGTGACCTTTGTGTGCTTCTGTTAAAAAGACTTGGAACAGAAGGTCACGAAGGTCGCGAAGAAGGTAAAACGGGGACGGTCGGGCATCCAGGTTACTGCTCTAAAGATCTTTGTCGTCGGGCAAAATCTACGTCCCGACATGACAGGCTGGAATATTCAAATATTCTTGACATTTCAGCGGTACGCTGTGCGAAACGCCGCGTGGCCTAAGGCTATAACCAGCTATGTGTTACAGTTCTGAAACGACTCGCAGAACCGTCACCTGAGACTCGTGCAGCCGCACTGATTAACCGGCGGTCGCGGACAGGCCGAAGGTCAGGTTAGAGACCGACTCCGCTTCGAAACTGTCATAATATCCGCCGCACTCTTCGGCTCGAACGAACAGCCACAAGATCAATTCGTCGAGGTGGGGATGATCCGCCCGATCTTTACGCGCCAGCTCGGCACAATACCTGAAATCGCCGTCCAGCGCTTCATGGTTCTCCAGCAAGTGGATGTGGAATCCCCGGTCGCGAACCTGCTGCAGGAATTTTTCGCGACTCTCGGCCGACGGAAAGTAGGTCCAATGGCAGATCGGACGCGGCATTTCCAGGGAATCCCCCATTTCTGCGGCAGCCGCCTGACGCTCGTGGGTCGTCAAGAGCTGGAACTCGGCGCGATTGGGGTAGAGTTCATCGAAATACACGTTCCATTCGGGGTCACGTGTGCGTGTGAGTCGAAATCGGTACCCGGGATGCCGTTCCACGACATCTGCCACCACCGACTCGGGATAGCATGCGACAGGCGCATAGAAAAAGAATTTGACCTGTCCGCGAGCCAGCTCACGCCCGACGAATTTGGCTTCGCACTGGTCCGACAAGGCCTGCACCAGTTGGCGATCCAGTTCATTAAGTATCTGGCGCTCGCTGGAACTCCCCATTCCGTGAGCCGCTGCATCCTGCATGGGAATGGAAATTCGCAGCAGGCAAGGGGCGTCACTCAACGGAGCCCTGTCGCCAATCGCCAGGTTCACGATCACCGATGACATCCGGCGACCAGTTCCCCGAAAAAACGTACCGAACTCTTCCCGAGAGCTGTCCATAACATATTCCAGGACCGAACGAAGCGAATCAATATGATCAAATCAATACGATCAATGGGACAGCGGGGAAACTGTCGCAGAAACGATCACTTTAAAACCTACCTCACAATTCCCGGCCAAGTGACTTGTCGAGTCAGCTGCGGTCCGGATCCGCCTGAAATCCGAGCCATCAAACCCCGATTTTCTCAAGGATTATCTGACGAATTCCCGGCTTTTCTCCTGAACTTGTCTGTACCGGGAGGCATTCAACCGAATTTCGGGAGAAATGGAGAATGCCACCAGTCACCACCTTGGAATTCCGCGGGAATGGAGTCGCAATGTGCGATGTCGGAGAGCGCCTCTTGTTCTGAGTGGGCAGTTGCGTCTATAATTCACCGGTTAGAAACAATTATTATCGGGTGAGTTCGGGCGAGCGGCCGCAGGAGGCCGGTTTGGACACTCCCGAAGTGGTCGAGGTACCTTCCTGGTTTTTCCCTGCAGGGGGCCTCGGTCGTGAACCATTTTGAAGGAGACGGCTGTCACATGTCAGTCACCATTACCGAAAAAGCGGCGAAGGAAGTTAAACGCGTCATCGAGGACCAGAAGTTCGCTCTGGACAACACAGTGCTGCGAATTGGGATCCTCGCCGGTGGCTGCAGCGGCTATCAGTACAAGCTGGGCTTCGACACCAAGGACGC
>CAZQUW010000081.1:0-17388 GCA_964596215.1 uncultured Planctomicrobium sp.
GGTCAGTGGTCAGTGGTCAGTGGTCAGTGGTCATTCATTCGACATTCGGATTTCGTCATTCGTCATTTCCCGCCATCCACTTCTACCACCCCTCAACCGAATGGCCCAATTTCCAGGCCGGCTGAACTCGAGCAATCTGCCCGTTTCCCGAAGTTCGAATCTTCCCAACTCCCTCAGGGACCAGCAGTTTGGAAAGCTCTGAAATCGATCGGCGCCCCCGAACTGGGTGGCAATTCGTGCCGACCAGCGTGATAGACCGTTGCCCCCAAGGAGAATGGGGGCCGTTGCCACTACTACCTGTGGCGGTCAGTGCATGGCTCTTGCCGTCACGCAAAGCCCCCATAAGGCCCGTAACATCGAGCTGTACCAGGTTGTGGCGGTCTAGCGGTTACCTGGCAGTTGCGCCAGCCAGCGCAAGGCGGCTGGAATTCCCTCTTGAATCATCGAGTTGTAATGATCCCCTGTGGGAACTTCGACCAGTGTCGATTGCTTTCCCAATGATTGCAATTGCGCGTGAAATGCCCGTGTCGTGCTGATCGGTTCGTTGGTGTCGTCCTGGGCGTGAAACAGGAATACGGGGCAGTTCAGATGTGCCGCGTGGGTTTTGGGCGAACTCCGCTGGATGAACTGATAAACTCCGGGAAACTGGCGTTCTGCACTCATTTGAGACAGATTCGGCCTCAGGCGTTGTTCAACATCGGTGGCCGGGGCATAAGCCACGCACCCACGAATCCGCGGCTCATGTTCGGCGAGTAATAAGGCCAGGACGGCAGCCGAGCTGTGTCCCGCCGCGTAAATCCGGTTGGGGTTGACCTCGGGGACACTGGACAGCACAAACTCCAGGGCATTGCGGCCATTCACAACCCCCGCCTGGGCATCTTTAAAAACCAGGTATGCCCCGGTCGAAGGTTGCCCACGGGGATCCCATCCGTCGATCGAGTACTCTACGACGGCGTAGCCCGCATTGACGTAGGGTGCCGTTTCTGCCGTATGATCCGGATCGTCAAGTTCCGCCCCGGTCAATAAGGTGCTTCCCGCGGGGGCAATCAAAATGCACGGCAATGACTGCAGTTGATGCTGACCGTCGGGCAGATGCAACCGCATGTTCATCAATATGCCAGGGCCTGAAGTGTTTGCGTCAGCCACCCGCACCCGGCGGACAAGTCCGGGCCCCGTAGCTCGAACTTCCCGATCCCCCAGTTCAATTTTCGGGACGGGCACTGATTTGACAGGAAAGAGCTCATTCGGGTTCTGATTTTCGGGCGAATTCTGCAAGGGCCCGCCCGGCTGAGCGATTGGCGCTGCGCCAAAGTGCATGTCACCGGGTTGCGGACGCACTCCGACAGTTCGATAGACATGCAGCCCGCCAAATGTCAGTACCCATCCCCCCACCCAGGCCCCGAAAAACAACGTCACAGATAAGGCTGTCCGATCCCAGCGGGAAAGCACGAACCAGAGGTAATAAAACGGCACGAAGACGCAAAACAAAAAACACATGACATGTTCACGCGCTGCGATGACGTAAATCGAAATCCAGGATCCCAGCATCGTGAATACAGCGCCGCCCGCGACCAGCAGCAGGAACACTGAAGCCGCGGAGGGTGACCAGATTCCCACGACAAACAGCGCCAGGATGAAGACCGCTCCCAACTTCAACAACAGCCCCCCGATATCCTGGTTCAGGATATTGGCAGCGATGCCTTGAAAGTCGAACTGGCTGGCCGTTCGTCGTTTCTTTTTCTTCGGCTTCACTCGCGGTTTAGGTAGCTCGAGTTCCATCTCCGAGTCGGAGTCGTCCCAGTCGTCGAGATTGTCTAGAACCGGCTTACGACGGCGAACCACCGGGGGATCGGCCGTCTCCCCACCGGGCACGCGGATCGGTTCCGAGCACGTTTTGCACCGGACACGTTTTCCGGCCAGCTGGTCTTGCACGCGAAATTTCGCGAGGCAATGGTCACACTCGATGGAAATCGTCATGGTTGGCCCTACAAGACTTCAAATCGCGATCACTCAACGGGAGAATTACAGCATCAATCGGCGTCAAATGATCGCGATTACTGGAGACCAAAAGTCTACTGACTGTGTCGACAGGGTGCAAATGTAAAGGATCAGAAGTTATCGCGGCGATACCGTGAAGGATCCCCCAGAAGTCAATCGATCAAATGGAAACGGCACCGCCATCGATACTGACAGTTGATAACGCCATGTCGCCGGCGCGACCAGACTTATGTTCCAGCACAACCATCCGCCCCGATAGGGCCGTGTCGGTGGACTCACACGCCGCTTCTACTGCGGAATCCCTCACCCCCGGCACGGAAGCCGGCTGCGCGCTGAAAGAATGTCCGGCCCCGACGCAGCGGTTGATTCGGCGGTCGCTCAATCGCCGCGAACTGCTGCGCCGCCTGACAGGTCTTGTGACCGCGAGAGCAGAGAAGGGCGTCGTGAACTGCTCGGCAGAAACGGACGATGGTCGCATCGATTTCATCGTGCAGAACACCGAACGCTCGGTCAAACACTTTGGATACAACGGCCGGCTGCTGACAGATCTGGACCAGAATCATTTCTTGATTCCCGACCTGGACCTGTTGCCGGCCCTGCACAAGCGCCTCTTCCGGCAGGTCTTCCGTGAGTTCTAAACAGGAATTGCCAGCTGCTGACGACACGCAGGGCCAGTGGCCCCCATTCCCAGAATCCAACGTTGACCAAGCGCTAGTCCGCTACCTCTGCTGGATTCGTATCAGAGCGATATTTACACAAGGTGACGCAATTGCCACATGGATTGAAGCGGACCGAGTTCATATAGGACCGCATCAGAAAAATGCCGCGCCCGCTTTCTCGTTCCCAGTTCTCCGGCGCTGTCGGATCGGGAATCAGGTCCGGATTAAAACCTGCCCCCTGGTCCTCAACCTCCAGCAGTACCTGACGGCCATCAATGGCATGTCGAATGGTCACGAATCGATTCGGGGCATTGCGATAGGCATGCTTGAATGAATTGATAATTGCCTCTTCGAGAGCCACTCGGACGCTGAGGATATCCCGTCGCGGGAACCCGGCGCCGGCCATCAAATGGGCCACTTTTTCAATCACGGCAGACATCTCGGCCGGTGACCCCACATTCTCGGTGCAGGGGGGGTGACGATCCGCCATCGAGATTGAGGAGCAAATACCAGTCAGATCATAGTTGACACGCATTCGGGAAGTCTCCGCAGAACGCTCAATTCGGCTGCTGTCGGCAAGTCTCATTCCCCAGGCCCCCTCGCCATCACCATACACTTTCAGCAGCCGGCTTCAAAGCATGCAAATCGTGTGCCTTCCGCTGCCGCAAATCTGCTGAAAAATACGAGCGCATGCATTCGGCCGCGCTGCAGTCACACCGCAAGGTGATTTGCATCCTGCAAATTGCGGATGCCACGCGCGGTACTGCTCTCAGAGCCAGATTGACAGCGGCGTTCTGGCAAACCCGGCAGCCTGTGGTTTGGACTTGAGTGAACCGCCTAACGGAGCAGAATGAGTTGAGCTCGCGCGTAGAAATAACCGCGGACTCGGACGCCGGGGCATTCACGAATGCCCCGGCCGAGACCGCGGTTGCAGAGACTTCGACTCGGCAATTGCCAGACCTACACAATCGATGCGATCTTGGTACCGAGAGCAGTCTGGCCTCCAGCGACGGCCTGGAAATTGAGGGTCAGGTTCCCAGTCGTGGCTTTCTTGCTGGCCTGAATCGTGATCTGCCGCAAAACGGCATTCACGGCGACCGCACTGGCGTTGGCGTTAAATGTAATCACCAGCGGTTTGCCATAGGTACCACCACTGAGAGTCGCGATCGAGCTGGACGAGCCGTTGTAGTAAACTTTGGAGCCCTTCACCTTGACGAGACCGCTGCCCGAGCCCTGATTGCGGACCGTCACTGTTACGCGACCATTGGCGGCGTCAGCAGAGTTGAGGTTGGCAATCGCCACGGTAATCTTGGCACCGTTGTAATTGATCAACGTGTCGGGATCGATCAGCGTCGCAGCCGGATCCAGCTGCACCTTCACGCTGTTGCGTGAGACTTGCGGATTGGCGCTCGGCAGAGACAGAGTCAACGGCAGATCGGACGGCACCACCGTCAAACTGACCGTTCCCGTGTTACTGAAAGCCTGACCGTCATTCGCCCGGAACGTAAAGGAATCCGCGCCATTGAAATTGGCCGTGGGCGTATAGACGAACGTGCCATCGGGGCTGAGCACCAGCGTCCCGTGTGACGGCAAAGTGACCACCGAATAGGTTAACGGATTGCCATCCACGTCGGTTCCCAGCGACGAAACCGAACCATTCAGCACAGCGTCTTCATTGACCGACGCAACTCCGTTCGCCACGGTCGGCGCGTTATTGGGGGCGCTGACCGTCACGGTGACTGTCGCCTCCGCGCTGTTGACCGTGCCGTCGTTCGCCTTGAACGAGAACGAGTCGCCACCGGTGTAGTTCGCAGCTGGCGTGTAGGTATATGTCCCGTTGGCGGCAATCACGACTGTCCCATGGGCTGCCGCCACACTGCCGGCGGAGTAGGTCAGCGAATCTCCGTCCGGGTCCGTCGCCACCAGGGTGCCGTTGAACGTCGTGTTTTTGGTGACCGAAATCGACGCAGGTACGGCGACCGGGGCATCGTTCACCGGGGTCACGGTAATGGTGACCGTGGCGTCCGCACTGTTAGATGTCCCGTCGTTGGCCTTGAAGGTGAATGAGTCACTCCCCGTGTAGTTCACGTCCGGAGTGTAGATGAAAAAGCCGTTGGTGGTGACGGTGACCGTCCCATGTGCCGGGGAGACACTGCCGATGAAATAGGTCAGAGGATTGCCATCTCCGTCCGTGGCGCTCAATACGCCGCCGACAGCGACCTCTTCAGTGGTCGTCGCGCTGGTGGGGTTCGCGACCGGCAGGTCATTCACGGCCACCACCGTAATGGACACCAACGCGTCCAGGCTATTGGCAGTTCCGTCATTCACCTTGTAGGAGAACGAATCGGGGCCGTTGTAGTTGGATGTCGGAGTGTAAGTAAAAGCCCCGGTGCCGGCATTGATCACAACGACTCCATGTGCCGCCGCGATGGAACCCGCAGAGTAGGTCAGCGGGCTGCTTTCCACGTCAGTGCCGACCAGGTTGCCATTCAGAACAATGTCCTCATTGGTGCTGAGTGTCAGCGGAACCGCAACCGGCACATCGTTGAGCGCGGAGACGGTGACCGTTACGGTGGCCTCGGCGCTGTTCGCCGTACCATCGTTCACCTTGAAGGTAAATGAATCGGGACCACTGTAGTTGGCAGTTGGCGTGTAATTGAAACTGCCATTGGGATTGATCGTGACAGCCCCATGCGCGGCCAGGACGGATCCCTGTGAATAGGTCAGAGGGCTCCCTTCCACGTCCGAACCAGTCAGACTGCCATTGAATGGCGTGTCTTCATTCATCGAAATGCTTAACGGATTGGCGACCGGAACATCGTTGACCGAGGTTACGGTCACGGTCACGGTGGCGTCCGCGCTGTTAAACGTCCCATCGTTCACCTTAAAACTGAAGCTGTCACCCCCGAAATAATTGGCAGCGGGGGTATAAGTAAAGGTGCCATTGGGATTGATGACCACCACTCCGTGTGCAGCGGCGGTCGATCCGGCCGAGTAGTTCAACGAGTCGCCATCGGCGTCGCTGCCCGTCAACGTTCCGTTGAGCAGCGTATCCTCGGCAGTACTAACCTGGGCCGCATTGGCAATCGGGGCATCGGGAACGGCCGTGATGGTGATCGTCACGGTCGCCGGGGTCGCGGAGGTCTCACCATGAACAGAATCGCGAGCGAAATAGGTAAAACTGTCGGTCCCATTAAAATTGGGATGCGGCAAGTAGAGGAATGTGCCATCCAAATTCAGGGTCAAGTTGCCGTGCGCCGTCGTCGACTGCAAAATGGCCTGGTCGATCGTGTCACCGTCAGCATCGGTATCATTGGTCAAGACAGACGTGCCGATCAACAATCCGTCTTCATTGACCACATATCCAGGATCAGCGACTGCCACAGGGAGATTGGCCGTCAACAACGTTCGAGATTCGAGCCCCTCAATCTGGAGAATCCCTGCAGTGACCGGCTTACGAGCCTTGTTGCGAGTGCCAGAGGTGCCTGAATTACGGAGCCATTGGTACCAGGAAAAGTTGACCATCTCGTATGCTTCTCGCTTGAAAGAAATAAGGGGAGCTCGCCCGCCCGCCATCAGAATTGACAGGCGCTAATCTAGTTGTTTTGCAGAGTTGTTGTGAGATCAGTTTTCGAGTGAGCGAATTCCAGAATCTGGTCGCCCCACGACGGCAAGCTTCGCGAATGGGGCAAGTTTCGCGACTGGAACAATTATTTCCCAGAGCAAAATCCCGGTGAAACAGGGCAGGGTGGGTCAGGCTGAACGCTCAGCGTCCCGCCTGAACGCTCAGCATCCAGCGCATTGCCCGCCGCCGGGAGTGCCCCGGCATTCCAGGCGCGATGTTCAACACGTTCGCCAGGCAAGGATAACCGCAAGCAAAGCAGATGCCGCGTGGATCAAAAACGGGCCACACACTCCCCATGCCTCGCAATCACATCAGACCTTCACGCCAAAATACGTGATGGTGACGCCCGCCTGTCCCCCTTGAGCCTGGTGAGTTCTCTTGCGGTCAGCGAACCACCAGAACACCGGAGTGCGCGAGGAACCCTTCGCGGTTCGAATCGGAGTTCGATATACTCCCAATGTAATGCGGCTTTTGTACTTTCACACCTGGCTGATCGCCAGTCCCCAAATCAACATCCCAGAAGGATCAAAACATGCCAAAGTTAACCGTCGAAGGTGCCGGCGACTACGAGATTCCAGCCGGCAAACGCCTGGTGCTCGCATTGGAGCAGGACGCGGGCATCGACCAGTTGCATGCGTGCGGCGGCCAGGCCCGCTGCACGACCTGTCGAGTCGAGTTCGTTGCTGGCGAACCCGATCAGATCACAGTCGCGGAACGCAACGTCCTCGCCGCCAAGGGCCTGTCGGGTGTGCGATTGAGTTGCCAGATTGCCTGCGACCACGACATGACCGTGCGCGTCATCAGCCGGCTCGCCGGCAGTGGCCGTAAAGATGCCGGGCATCCCCCCGCGGCACAGATTGAACCCGCTCCGGAATGGGTGGCCCGCTAGAAGAGTTCAACGGCGATTCTCGCGAACTTCCTGCAACGATAAAAACCTTGACGCCCCCGGAGGCCATGACTCCGGGGGGTACAACGCGTCCTGACAGGCGAGTTTAATCGTCAGATCTCCCGGCCCTGGCACTGAGACAGAATGAGTGCCACGCGGAAGACCTGTGCGAAAATTTCGGTGCCGTCGGAGAGAGAGAGTTCCCCTCGCTCAGGGAGCCTCCAGGTCGTCGCCGACCACCTCGACGCAGCCAGCTGGCTCAAACACCCGGTATCTGCCTGTGCAACGGGCTACACCGGCCAACCATTGGCACTCAACTTCAGCACATCGCTCCCGTCTGTGGAGTCATCTTCTTATTAAACATTCACATCGAAACAACCTCGACAGGCACAATCAGCCGAACTTGCCGGATTTGCGGAATAGCCAAACGGGAGTGATTTTAGCACCTGGCAACCATCAAAATGCCTGACAGTCAGGAAAACTGCCCCAAATTTAAGGCCTGCCGCATCTGCCGTCACTCTCACTTCAGACGCCGCCGCAGACCGAAATTTCAGATTTGCACCAAGGGAGCGGGCAGGTCGGCGCCGCCATCAGACAAAATGGCTCAAGCGACTCAAATCTGCTTGACAGGTTTCAACTCACGGGCAATGTTAAAACATCTATACAACCACTCCATTCGAGCCACGCTCCGCAGATTTACGGAGCGTCAGAATTGCCGTCGATCGCCAACCCGGAACTGGTTCCCGCGCTCGCGGAAATCCCACGCCGGGACGCCAGAACTGGACAGTCTAATTTCTTGATCCGTACACGGGGGAAGCTGGGGTCAGGACAGTCGTGAAAATGCTCGATCTGAATCGCGTGAAAGCATCTCGCTGCCCCGCACGAAGACCGGGCCGCGATACCGTTCCTGAAGTCCAGCCTCCGGTATTGGATCGAGTGGCAACTTACTGTTTGAGTTTTCAATTCCTCCATCGTTAGCCAGCGCTCGTGGCGATGTCTCCGGAATCGAAAAATACTGACTTGCACCGTATCAGACGGTGGAAGTCGCGCACCGTTGCTGTGCCGCCTGGTCCGCCGGTTCGGCCTGCGCAGAACCGGATGTTTCGTCATCTCCAAGAAAAACTACGCCTGAAACCCCTCAGATTTACGTGAAGGTGCCTTGTGAACGAGCTGCTATTATCGATGACTGCAATTCTTCAAATCGTGCTGATCAACATCGTATTATCGGGAGATAATGCGGTGGTAATAGCAATGGCCGCACACCACCTGCCGGCAGACCAGCGACGCAAGGCGATGCTCTGGGGATGCATGTTCGCCATCGGACTGCGCCTGATTCTGACGCTGGTTGTGGGCTACATCCTGATGATCCCTGGTGTCCGCTTTGGAGGCGCCTTACTCCTGGCCTGGATCGCGTGCAAGCTGCTTCAGGACGCCACCGATTCCGAGCATCAGGCGTCACACAGCGGCGGCGATTTGCGGACGGCCATTGGTCGCATCGTCCTGGCCGACCTGGTCATGAGTCTCGACAATGTCATCGCCATCGCCGGCGTCAGCAACTCGAACCCCTGGCAAATGGTCATGGGACTGGTCTTGTCGATTGCGACGATCCTGGTCTTCAGCTCTACGATTATCCAGATCCTGGATCGCTTCCGCTGGATCGTCTATGCAGGGACAGCGGTCCTCGCCGCGACTTCGGCTCAGATGATGATGCACGACCTGAATACGCTGGCCGGACGAATGATGGGCTCGATCCACGAAGCCAGCCTTCCCGGCTGGAGTTTCTGGATGGTTCAGATGCTGTTCGTCGGCGGGTGCCTGACCTCGGTTCATTGGTGGCCGCAATCCTCACAAGGCGAACAAAACGTCAATGCCCTGCCATCGGTGGCCCAGTAACCAATTGTGCCGACGGGCACGAGGACTTTGAGAAAAAGATAAAACCCCTTCCCGGGCATGCCCAGGAAGGGGTTTCTCTTGCGCTGATGCTCGTCAGCAACGTGTCTCAATTACGGCCGAGACCAGCGGGTGAACTTCACCCAATGTCGATTACTTGTATTTGGGATTGATGGGGTCGCCACCGATGATATCGCCCTTGTCATTCACCTTCAGGTAGAAGCTGTCGCTGATCTTGGATGTCTTGAACAGATCCCCCTGAGTCACGAACACATTGACGCGTACAGTCGAGGGCATCGTCGGTTTCACGTCAGTGAATTTATATCTTGGCGGTCGCCCCAAGGCAGACAGCACATTGCGTTCAATGGCCTTGTTGACCGTCATGTCGACGACCTCACCCATTACCTCAAGGTCGTGGGTCATGTCTTGGTATCCTTTACTGGTAAGCTGTACCAATCGAAACATCCGCTGCTACTACGTATTCTAGACGTGACCACCAAATGGTCCAGAGGCGCCACGTGCGATTGCGCCTGCCAACAGCGGGCCAGGCATCAATCGGGCCATGTGCCTGTTCGGAATCGAGCGCTGTTGAACTCACGTTGCGACCGGAACGCAGGCGGCACGACGCTCGCTGCCGGTTCACCCCGCAAAAAAGACGCCCTGAACCGGTGGCGAGAACCATTCCGCTCAGAAACTCGCTATTGCCACGCGACAGCTCCGTCCCGGCGCATGCCTTGAAGTGCAAAAGCTTACCCACTGAGTCATTGCGGCGATTCTGGGAACCAATTTCAGCTACCACCCGTCGATAGGCTGTCGACATCCAGATGTGCGTCACCTGCAGTTTCCAGTAAAGTACGCCCCGAACAGGCTACCGCGCAACGGTAGACTGCGACTGACTCGTTGAATCTGTCGATATAACCACGGATTGCTCGAAGGCGCCCGTTTTAACGACTTGCGGATTTTCCAGCCCCTCACGTGCCGTTTGATAAGCCGAGTCGCGGAGGACATTACCATCCTTGGATCTCGACGTTCGCAACAGGAATTTGCAATGCATTTGACGAAATGGCGAGATTTCCTCAAGTTGAAGTTCGGATCCACGGCGCGAACCAAGGCGAGACGACCTCACCGTGATCTGCTGGCAGGCACAGCCGCCGCCGAAACACTCGAAATGCGCGTCATGCCGAGCGCGACGACCGCCCTTTCAGTTGCCGCGCTCAGTCCACCGGCAGGAACCGCAACAAATGCCACCAGTGTCACTTATCTGGTGACGTTTGACCGCGACGTTACGGGAGTCGACGCCACCGACTTCCAGGTCGTGACCAGCGGGAGTATCCAATACAATTCCACAGTGAACATTACGCCCATTGACGGCGCCAGCTACACGGTCACGATCAACGGGATTTCGGGAACCGGCGATGTGCGGCTGGATCTTGTTGACGACGACACGATTCTCGATGCGATCACCGGTGGGATCCCCCCGCAATCCAATGAAATCCCGTTGGGAGGCACCGGCCTGTACAACGGCAGCTTCCAGGGCAGCACTTACCATCTATTGCAGGCATTGCCCAGGGTCACTGCGATCGATCGCGTGATTCCAACAGTCGACACTTCATATGCCACCAGTATCAGCTATCGCGTGACCTTCAGCAGGCCAGTCACCGGCGTCGATGCCAGCGATTTTGGGCTCTCCCTGACCGGTGGCTTGACGGTATCGGATCCCCTTGATGTCACGGGCAGTGGTGCGACATACACAGTGACCGTTTCGGGGCTTGCCGGGAATGGTTCCGTGGGTTTGAATCTGGTGGACGACAACAGCATTCATGACCTGCAGGGCAATCCGTTGACGGCCTCGGGGGCCGGGTTGGCGTTCGCTCCCCCGCAGCCGGTAAACGTCGGCGGCACAGCGAATGCAATTGCAACAGGCGACCTCAACCTGGATGGCGTTACGGACATTGTGACGATCAATTCTCTGGTCGGTACCGTGGCCGTGACTCTCGGCAATGGCGACGGGACCTTCCAGTCACCGGTCACTTCGTCCATCCTCCCCTCCGGCTCCGTTCCCCGGGCGGTCGCAGTGCGCGACCTCAATGGTGATGGCAAGCCTGACGTCGTCGTGGTCAACAAGGACTCGAACACGATCAGCCTGTTTAATGGCAATGGCGATGGGACACTGCAACTTCCAGCGGTACTCAGTGCGGGTAACAACCCCTCGGCAGTCGTGCTGGAACATCTCGACGGGGACGGGCTGCCGGACATTGCAGTCACCAACGAACTCGCTAATAACGTCACGGTGCAACTGAACTTTGGTGGCGGAAGCTTCGGCCAGGACGTCAGTCCGATCACCGGCCAGGGGCCTTCAGGAATCGCAGCCGGGGATGTGAACGCAGATGGATTTGCAGATCTGGTCGTTGCCAACAAGACTGGCAATTCCGTCAGTGTCTTTCTCTCCCAAAGTGGTGATGGGTTTGACTCCCCGCTGGTGTTTTCTGTCGGTGATTCCCCATCGGGCATCGCTGTCGCGGATCTCAACGAGGATGGCAAGTTCGACATCATTACCGCCAACAAAGGAAGCAATGACATCACGGTCCTGCTCGGTAATGGCAATGGAACATTCCAGGCTCAAACGAGTTTTTCCACCGGCCTGACTCCCTTGTCCGTCATCATGACCGACATGAATGGTGATGGCCACGTCGATGCAGTCGTCGCGAACGCTGGCAGCAACGACCTGAGCGTTCTTCCAGGAATTGGAGATGGCACATTTCAAACTCAACGGATCTTTACGGCAGGTAACGGCCCCGCTTCAGTTGCCATCGCGGATGTTGATGGCGACGGTCGGCCCGACGCGTTGACCGCCAATGCCGGCGGAACGGGAGTCACAGTACTGCGCAATGTGACCTTCGGCGACTTTGATGGCGAAGTGTACGTCCGATTCAACAGCACTCCGGCAATTACCTCTCCTGGATCAGTGGATGTCCTGGAAAATACCCCGACTTCGGTGATCGTGCAGCAAGTCGCTGCCACCGACGCCGACACCCCCAGCCAGACGCTTAACTACTCGATGACCGGCGCGGACGCGGAGCAGTTTGACTTTGATCCGATGACGGGCATTATCACCTTCAAACTGTCACCCGACTACGAGGCCCCCACGGACGCCAACGGCGATAACGTCTACGAAGTCGACGTGAGTGTCAACGACGGATTCGGCGGTACCGCCAGCCGCCACTTGTTGATCAATGTCTTGCCGGCAAATGATAACCTCCCCATTTTTTCCCCTTCCCCATCCGCCAACGTCCAGGAGAACACCCCGGCTTCCGAGGTGGTCCTGAATGTCTACGCCTTCGACCAGGACCAGCCCGCCCAAATCATCAGCTACAGCCTGTCGGGCACCGACGCCGCACTGTTCAGCATCAACAGCCTGGGCCAAATCCGATTCCTGGCCAGCCCGGACTACGAAGCCCCCCTCGACCTGGACGGCGACAATGTCTATCAATTCATAGTCACCGCGAATGACGGCAGTGGCGGACTTCAGACTCAAGATATCACAATCGAAGTCACCCCAGTCGACGAGTTCTCCCTGACGATCGACTCGCCCGCATCCGCCGAAATCCCGGAGAACACCCCCCTCTCAACTGTCGTCCTGGACGTCGACGCGACTGATGGCGACTTGCCCGCGCAAACGCTGACCTACTCCCTTTCGGGCACCGACGCGCAGCTCTTTACCATCGACAGCAGCAAGGGTGAAATCCGCTTCCTGATCATTCCCGACTTCGAACTCCCTGCCGACCAGAATCAAGACAACATCTATCACATGACTGTGGAAGTTCACGCCGGCTTCAGTGAATCATTCACAAGTCAAGACATCACGATCACGGTACTCGGCGTCAACGACTTTTTACCCGTTTTCAGTTCATCCAGCAGCACGACTATCGACGAGAACACCCCCGCTTCCACCGTCCTGCTGGACGCTGACGCGACCGATGGAGACCTGCCCGCGCAAACCGTCAGTTACAGCCTGTCGGGTGCGGATGCATCGCAATTCAGCATCGACAGTCTCTCCGGCGAAATCCGCTTCCTGAACGCTCCCGACTACGAAGCCCCCACTGACCTCGGGGGTGACAATATTTACAACTTCACGATTATTGCGGACGACGGCAACGGTGGCATGCAAACCCAGGATGCCACCGTGACTGTCTTTCCCCGGAACGACAACGACCCATTCATCACCTCGCCAGCTGCGGCGAATGTTGATGAGAACACCCCCGCATCAACAGTCGTCCTGAACGTCGACGCGACCGATGCCGACATCCCCTCACAGAGCTTGTTCTACGACCTTTCGGGCCCTGACTCCGAATTATTCAGCATCGACAACGCCACCGGTGAGATTCGCTTCCTCGCCAGTCCCGACTACGAGCTACCACTCGATCAAGACCTCGACAACGTCTACGAACTCACAGTCACGGTCGCAGATAGTGGTGAAGCAAGCCAGTCCCAGGACCTCGCGATCACAGTCCGCCCAGTCAATGACAACACCCCAGTATTAGACTCGCCCACGAGCGCCCTCGTCGACGAAAACATCCCCACTTCCGCGATCGTCCTGAGCATCTTCGGTATCGACCTCGATCAACCGGCCCAGACCATCTCCTACTCCTTAACAGGACCGGACGCCGCTTTATTCAGTGTCAACAGTCTCGGTGAAATCCGGTTCATCAGCAGCCCCAACTTCGAATTACCTGCCGATCAGAACGGGGACAACACCTACCAGTTCAGCGTGCTTGCAACCGATAGCGGCACCCCCAGCCTTACATCCACACAAGCCATTGCAGTCACCGTCGCAGACATCAACGAAACTCCCACTGCAACTGGCGGCACACTGCAACTTGATGAAAACACCACCGCCACCGCGGTGCTTAACGCCACGGACCCAGACCAGGGCACCACGCTGACCTTTTCAATTGTTACCCCCCCGACCCATGGTGTTTTGATTCTGACTGATACCCAGACCGGGACCTACACTTACACCCCCACAGCCGACTATGTTGGCCTCGACAGCTTTACCTACCAGGTAACCGACGGCGTGCTGGTCAGCGACATCGCGACCGTCAGTATTTCGGTGAATTCCACAAATAGTGCGCCGGTCGTCGATAATGCCAGCTTTCTGGTCAAAGAGAACTCGATCAACGGATCTCTCGTTGGAACCGTGGTGGCCATCGATGCCGATGTCGTTCCCGGCCCCGATAGTGATGCACTCACCTTTGCCATTACCGGCGGCAACACTGACGGAGCATTGTCCATCGATCCAGTGACCGGCGAATTGCGAGTCGCCAACAGTGCGGTGCTCAACTATGAAGTGCTCCAGCAGATTGTCCTGCAAGTCACGGTGACCGACCTGGCAGGCGAGTCGACAACCGCCGACATCACGGTCAACATTACCAACGTCAACGAACCTTTGATCATCACGCTGCCGGAATCGATCCCCGTCTATCGAACCAACGGAACCCCGCAAATCGTCGATCCCGAAGCAACCGTCTATGACGAGGACCTCACGCGGACAGACTATCGCGGCGGACTGCTGGTCGTCACTGTCACCAACGACGGCACTCCCGATCCCCACGATCGCCTGGGGGTCCTGGTCGAAGGAACTGGCGACGGCAAAATCAGCCTGGTATCGCAATACATCGTTTATGGTTCTCCTTTAAATATCATCGGGACAATCGCCAGCGGGCTCGATGGCGGTCCCCTGGTCATCAATCTGACATCGTTCGCTAACGAGGAATCGATTGGCGCCCTGCTGCAAGCCATTACGTTCTACAACACCAGCGGCCAGCCCCAGGCTGGAACCCGCACCATCAACTTCCACCTGACAGACGGTCCGGCTGAGAATTCCGGGGTCAAAACGAAGCAGGTGGAATTCGTCACGGTCTCTGCCGATCCGGTCGTGACCCTGCCGAGCGGCGATCTGATCCTCGCCCGTCGCTCGCCACCGACCGCGCTGGACGCCGCAGCAACCATCAACGACCGAGACTCCCCGAGCTTGATCAATGGCCGCTTGACCGTCAGCTCGCTGCAGGGTGCCAACCGCAGCGACCGCCTGCGAATCCTGGCCACCGGCGGCATCAGTGTGTCGGGCAAAGATGTCCTGTTCAACGGCCGCAAGATCGGACGGCTGACGCAGGGCAAAAACTCCATTACTGTCGACTTCAATACCACCTCCGCATCTCCCGCCGCAGCGCAGGCCCTGTTGCGTGCGATCGCATTTTCGACAACGGCCAACCGCAGTGGCGTCGGAGTTCGCCAATACCAGGTGAAATTGACCGACGGCGGCGGAGGCCAGCACACCACATCCAAGACTGTTCGCGTCTCCTGATACCCCCACACACAAACACTTAGCGACCCAAACATTCGCAGCCACATGATATTTTTGGCCACATTCCTAACCTGAACCCCTCGTTCATTCGCAGTTCGCCGCAAAGTTGTAAGACTCGGCAGGTCCGGCTCAAGCCCGTTATTCGGAATCGCCGAAGATCGGTGACATCGGACTCTATGGTGGGTGTTCGAGCACATCAATCGCTTCCCGCGCAATCGATACTGCTCCCGGACACTCAGCCGACATCGGAGACCGAGGCGTCCAGAAGGGGGTGATCTGTGGCAACCAAATTGCGCAAGATGGGGGTTACAGCCGGGGTCTTGCTGGGCTTCTGCTCGGCAGTCACGGGGCCACTGTACGCCCAGGACTTCAATAAGCTCCCCGCGGAAGTCTATCCCCTGGATCAGACCTACGAGGAGCTCCTGCAGACGACGCCGAACGACATCCCCGTCCTCGTCAAGCATCTGCGTCAAGACCCGAATGCCTTGCGGCCCAGTGACGCCCTGCAACCGGCCATGCCCCAGGCGACACCCGGCGGTGCGGTCGCCCGTAATCTGCTCGGTGTCCCGCAACGCGGTGAAACCCTCGCCCGACGCGGCCGATTGCGTACCGTGGCCGGCAGCCAGAACCGGGCCACCGCCATGATCGGTGATCTGTTTGGCGGCGGCACCACCACGCTGACCCTGACCCCCACCGTGGCCCAGGCCATTCCTTACGCCAGCTTTCCGGCGAGCGGCAATGACTTCAATGGCTTCGCCGCTCTGAAACTGCCGAACGAAGTAGTAGGTCCCTTCTACGGCGGCGTGCCGACGGGCATGGTACTGCCCCCCTTGTCGACCATTGGGATCGATACCAACGGCGATAACGTCGTTGACACCTACCCCGGCCTGCAGCAGTACGGCTTCCAGAGTGGAGTCGCCCTGGTCGGTGATGTGCAGGATCCCGGGCCATTCAGTGGGGTCGTGTCCGGGCAGACCGTCGTGACGGCTGGCGGTGACACAGTCCCCTTGATCAATATTCAGCAGCCGCTGACTCTCGTCGACGTCCCCAGCCCCGCAGTCGGCGGTGCGGTGGGACGGGTGAAGATCGCCGAGAACACCAGCCCGATGCCACGAGACCGCGTCTTCTTCAATTACAGCTACTTTCAGAATGTGCCACTGACGCAAACTGGCATTAATGTGAATCGCTTCACGCCGGGCTTCGAAAAGACCTTTAACGAGGGAACCTCGTCGATCGAGTTCCGCGCCCCGTTCGCCACGACACTCAGTTCCAACGTCTCCGCCACCGGCGTTTCCGACGGTGATCAGCTGGAGTTCGGGAACATTTCGCTGACCTACAAAACGCTGTTCTATCGCGACGACGACCTGGCATTCTCGGGCGGTATCCAGGTCGGACTGCCGACCGCCGATCCGGTCAATGTCAACCTGCCCGATGGCACCACCATCGTGAAGATCAAGAATCAATCGGTCCACTTGATGCCCTTCCTGGGTGCGTTATACACACCCAACGACCGCCTGTTTGCCCAGGGGTTTCTACAGTTTGACGTCGCGGCCAATGGTGACGATGTCCTGGCCAACATGGATCTCACAAAGCTCCAGCGCGTCGGTTCGGTTCAGGACAGTACCTATAGCTACCTCGATCTGAGCGTCGGTTACTGGACCTATCTCGCCGACGATCAGGATGCCTACCTCAGCGGTATCGCGCCGATGTTCGAAATTCACTACAACCAGTCGCTCCAGTCCGGCGACGTCGTTCGCGCCCCCGGCAATTTCCAGCTGGGAACCTTTGGCAACAACTTCTCGGTCGTCAATGCCGTCATCGGCACCACCTTCCAGTTCGGCGCGTCGTCGGCCCTGACCATGGGTTATGCCGTTCCGCTCGGCAGTGGCAACGACCGGCAGTTTGATGGCGAATTCCGGCTCTTCTTCAACAAACGCTTCGGACCGCAGACCCGCCAGACCCGCGC
>CAZQUW010000081.1:17488-24496 GCA_964596215.1 uncultured Planctomicrobium sp.
CCAGCCACTCGACCCACTTCAGGGCTGGACCGACTCGGCGTCTTTGCTCCAGGGAGTCAGTTCGATGAATCGCAGAACTTTTGCACAACAAGTGACACTGGGCGCTGCGTCGCTGGGCCTGCTTCCGGCCGATGACACCCCGCGTGCCGCGGCCGCGGACGAACTGCCGCAGCCGGGTGAGTTCGATCGCCACCTGCCTCACGAGCCGGTTAAAGTGAACGACTTTCAAACTCTGGCGGAGAAGAGGCTCCCCAAGGCGACCTTCGAGTACATCACGACCGGTTCCGCAGACGAGATCACCCTGCGCGAGAACATTGCCGCGTTTCAACGGATCCGCATCCTGCCTCCTTTGCTCACCGGAGTCGCCACGGCCGACTCCTCGACCACCGTCCTCAAGCAGCCCATTAAATTCCCCGTCATGCTGGCCCCGGTGGCTGGCCAGCAGATGTATCATCCTCAGGGGGGGCTGGCCGCCGCCCGAGCGGCCGCCGCTGCGGGCACGGTGTATGGCATCAGCAGCAGCGTCGGACACAGCGTCGAAGAAATCGCTGCCGCCAGCACCGGGCCCAAGTGGTTCCAGCTGTATGTCCCCAAGGATCGCGCAGTGGCTCGCAAACTCGTCGAACGGGCCGAGCGGGCTGGCTGCAAGGCGATTGTCTTGACCGTTGATATGGGTGAATGGAAAGATGCCGACCGCCGCAATCGGTTCGCGCTGCCCAAGGCCACGCTGGTCAAACATCTGCGCGACGTCGGCTTCACGCAGATTGTCGACACCATGACATACGAGGAAATCCTGGCGTTCAATGCCCAGGCCTGGGACCTGGCCATCTCGTGGGAATTCTTCGACTGGCTGCGTGGCGTCACGAAACTTCCGTTGATCATTAAAGGGGTGCTGCGCCAGGCAGACGCGGAGAAAGCCGTCTCGATCGGCCTGGATGGGATCGTCGTGTCCAACCACGGCGGCCGTCGACTGGATGGCATGCCGTCTACCATTGAAATGCTCCCGGAAATCGTAGACACCGTGAAGGGTCGCGCCGAAGTCTATCTCGACGGAGGCATCCGCCGTGGAACCGATGTGTTAATCGCCATGGCCCTGGGAGCACGCGCCGTCTTGATTGGCCGCCCCTATGCCTGGGCCCTGGGTGCCAACGGGGAAGCCGGCGTGACCAAGGTCCTGGACCTGTTACGGGAAGAGTTTTTAAACGCGATGGTGGCCTCCGGCTGTTCTCGGATCAGCGACATCAAACCCGGGCTGTTACGCCTTTCGTAGCCCGCTGAGCGCTCGAACTATGACGGTGACGTCTTGACCTCTTGAGGCCCAACGGGCGGCGCTAGGCCAGCCCAGGAAAACGCCCTGGGTTTCAGTCACCCCTCAATTCTCAAGCCCTGCATGGCGCGAGAAAGTTCATATCGAACTAGCGCGCCCCTTCAGGGCTTTGACAATCTCAAATATCCTTGCCCCAGGGCGACGCTCCCGCTGGTCGCTTTGCCCTGGGCTGGCCTGGCGCGGCCCGTTGGGCCTGAATTCATTCGACCGACACGCGACGTTGGAATGTCGCCAGAGCCGCGCAATTCCCCCCCTGATTTACGTCAGAATTTCTTTCACTACGCGGCCGTGCACGTCGGTCAGGCGATAGTCGCGGCCGCTGTGCCGGAATGTCAGGCGTTCGTGATCCAGACCCAGCAGGTGCAGGATCGTGGCGTGGAAGTCGTGCACATGCACGCGGTTCTCAGCCACGGCAATGCCATGCTCGTCGGAAGCCCCGTAAACGATGCCCCGTTTCACGCCGGCACCTGCCATCCAGGTGGAAAACACCTGATGATGGTGCTCGCGCCCTTTGGCATCCTTGGCATTGTTGTAGGGAGTCCGACCGAATTCCGTCGTCCAGACCACCAGCGTGTCTTCCAGCATCCCCCGCTGCTTGAGATCGGTGATCAACGCCGCAATCGGCTGGTCGACATTCTTGGCCAGCGGACCATGTGTCTGCATATCGCCATGGGCATCCCAGTTCCCTGACGATCCCACATCAATCAATTCAATAAACCGCACACCCCGTTCGGCCAGTCGCCGCGCCGTCAGGCACTGCCAGCCAAAGCCCGAGGTCTGTCCTGGCTGCAAGCCATACATCTTCAAGGTGGCTTCGGTCTCCCCCGCCAGATTCATCGCTTCGGGGGCTTCGCGCTGCATTCCGAATGCCGTCTCAAACGATCGAATCCGCGCTTCCAGGGCCTGCTCGGCAGGACGCTCCGCCAGGTGCCGGCGGTTCGAGCGATTCAGCAGATCGAGCTCCAGCTTCTGCAGATCGGTCGAGGCCACTCGGGGCTGAATGTCGGCAATCGGATTGCTGCCCGGAACGATGTGCGTGCCCTGATGGGCCCCTGGCAGAAAGTCGCTGCCCCAGGTTTGATTGCCCGCGTAGGGGGGATTCGGAGCAATCACCATGAATGAGGGCAAGTTGCGATTGACCGTTCCCAGGCCGTAGCTGATCCACGAACCAATGCTCGGCCGGGCAAACGTCCACGACCCGCAATGCATCCCGAGGGTACTCTCGTAATGATTCGTGTGATCACTTTCCAGCGACCGGATGACGCACAGATCATCCACGATCGAACGCGTCTGCGGAAACAGATCGCTGACTTCGATCCCGCTTTGACCACCCGGCTGAAACTTCCATTCCGGCGACTTCAGGAACATCTGGAACTGCCCCAGCTTCCCCTGAAAATTGTCGACGGTGATCGTCTTGTTCTGGCTGGCAAACAGGCTGGGCTTGGGATCGAACGAATCGACGTGCGACACGCCCCCCGTCATAAACATGAAGATCACCCGCTTCGCTTTCGGGGCGAAGTGGGGTGGCTTGGGGGCCAGCGGATCATTGTCCTGCGCACTCAAGCTCTCAGCGCGCAGTTCATCGGCCAGCATCGCGTGCAAGGCCAGGGCCCCGCAACCGCCCGCGGCGCGTTGCAGGAATTCTCGACGGGACGGGGGTGAGTTGAATTGGGAAGCACTCATAATATTTCAAATCCTCCGTCAGTCGACGAATAAGAATTCATTCCGTGTCAAAATCGTACGCACCAACGCCGACCAGGCAGCCTGCCGGCGTTCCTCTGGCGTGCCGCTCGCAAGGGCCTGGACATAGCCCGCCAGGAACGCGGTCGAATCCGCCAGCTCTTCGGCAGTGGGCGGCCGGCTGAGAGCACTGACAAACAGATCGTTGATCCGTTGTTCGTCAGTTGCTGGGGTGGCGACAATCTGCCTGGCCAGCGAGCCGGATCGCTCGTGGACAAATTCGTTGTTCATCAGGTACAGCGCCTGCGTCGGCACCGTCGTCAGCTCGCGCCGGGGGGTGCTGACATTCGTATCCGCACCATCAAACAGCCCCAGGAACGGGTGCCGCTTCAGCCGCTGCTGCATCAGGTAGACGCTGCGCTGATTGGTCGCATAGACGCCATAGTAAGGTCCATGCTGCGAGAAGCCCCAGGTCTCCACCGGCGGGAAGGGATGCTCGCCCCCCATCGCCGGATCGAGATCGTGGCTGACAAACAGCATCGCATCGCGGATCTCTTCAGCACTCAACCGGCGACGATTAAAACGCCACAACAGTTTCGCATCGGGATCCATCTCGGCAGCCCGCGGCTCGTAAGCACTCGACTGCTGATAGACCGCGGAGTTCATGATCAAGCGGTGCATGGCCTTCAATGACCAGCCACTCTGTACAAAACGCGTGGCCAGCCAGTCCAGCAATTCCGGATGAGTCGGCCGCTGGCCGCGTGTTCCAAAATCATTCTCCGTGCTGACAATCCCGTGGCCGAAATGCTGCTCCCAGATGCGATTGACCATGACCCGCGGGGTCAGCGGATTCTCCGGACGCGTCAACCACTGCGCCAGTTGCAGGCGGCCGCTCCCGGCATTCTCGGGTACGGGCTCGCCCCCCAGGATTTCCAGGTTGCGGCGCGGAATCGTATCCCCCAGCTTGAGCTTCTCGCCGCGCAGCTGCATCTGTGCATTCTTAGGCTTGTCCTGCTCGATGGCCCCGAACACCACTTCATAGGGCCCCGACTTCTTCAGTGCGTCGCGCTGGGTCATCAAGGCCACCAACCGCACATTCAACGCATCGGATTTGGTCAGCAGCGCCCGGACTTCAGTGGCCCGTTGCTCGGCATTGTCGATTGATTTCTCAACCGGGGCGAACGGTGCGGTTCCGATGACCAGATTATCGACTTCATGGGCCGGCAAGACGCCCGGGGTGGGACCGTAACGGTCGACGAACGTCGTATCGATGACGCCGTCCCAGCCGTCCGAAAACGCCAGGTCCTTGAAGGTCGTCACATCGCCGGGATAGCCCACGGTGCCGGAATAGGTCTTCGTCCGCAGATCCAGCGTCAGCTGCAGGTTGTACCACTGGCCCGGCTTCACCTCGCGAATCACGTCGTACTTTGCGCCGTTCTTCGCCAGCACGCTGGAGCCATTGATCCCGATCTCCACCGCGGGTGATGCCCCCGGGTTATGCCCGACATAGAATCGATAGGCACCGGGCCCCGCTTCCACCGGGGTCGTATTGCGGAAGTCGATGTTGTAATAGAGCAGGGCTGTCGTCTCGGCCTTATGTACCGGATCGAGCGTCCTGACAAACGCGTTGTTCTCGGCATTGTTGGGAAACGCAATCCCCCGCGAGCCCAACGGCAGCACATTGTTGAATGGACTCTGAGCCGTTTCCGAGACGATCGCCCGGGCGAGAGCACTCCACGGCTTGAGCGGCGGCTGTCCGATCGTTTCGGTCTCAAACCCCGTGTAGCCGCTCGACCCGACCACCGTCGCCAGGCCATCTGAAAGGGCCTTCTTTTCCGCATCCACCTGCGCGATGTCGGCTTCGACTTTTGCCAGCTGGGCGTCGAATTCCGCCTTGCGAGTCGCCGCGATTGTCGCGGGCAGCGCCGGGAACAGATCGTAAGGTCGCTTCTTCTCTTCGGAACCCGGGAACGAATAGCGGGTACTTTCGAAGATGCCATACAGCGCGTAGTAGTCCTTTCCGCTGACCGGATCGAACTTATGATCGTGACAGCGCGCACACCCCAGGGTCAGCCCGAGCACGGCCTGCCCCAGAGTATCAATCGTGTCCTGAATCGTCAGGTTGTGGTAGTTCTCCACGTCGAAGCCGAACCGTCGCGAAATGGCAATAAATCCGGTCGCAATCACCATCTGGCGATATTTTTCCAGCGCCACGGCATCAGGTGCGGTCCCCAGCTGGGACAGCATCGCCTGGCCGATGATGTCACCGGCAATCTGTTCACGCAGAAATTCGTCATAGGGCATATCCGCGTTGACGGCATTAATCACCCAGTTGCGATATTTGTAGGCCAGCGGCGCAGGATAGTCGGCGGTTTCGCCGGCCGTATCCGCGTAGCGGACCACATCCAGCCAATGCCGACCCCAGCGTTCGCCGTATGCTGTTGAACTCAGCAACCGTTCGACAACTTTCGAGAACGCCTCGGGAGAATCGTCCTTCAGGAACGCGTCGAGGTCGGAGGGGGTCGGGGGCAATCCAGTCAGATCGAATGACGCCCGACGTAACAGCATTCGCTTGTCGGCCGGCGCACGCAGTGCCAACCCGGTCGCCGCCAGCTTGGCAATCACAAAGCGATCAATGTCATTGCGAACCAATGCCGCGGGGTCAACCGCCGGCGGTTGAGGATCGCTCACGGGCTGAAACGACCAGAACGCCCTCTCTGCCGCGGTGATCGGCCCGCTACGCAGCTCCGGCGCGTCGCCCCCCAGTTTCATCCCCTCGGGCCAGACTGCGCCCCCCTTCACCCAGCTGACCAGAGCCGCGATTTCACGCTCGGCCAGTTTACCCTGGGGGGGCATCGCCATTCCTTCTTCGTGGCGGATGGCTTGGATGATCAGACTCTTATCAGGGTCGCCAGGCACCAGCGCGGGGCCCGAATCGCCACCGGCACGCATCCGGGCGATGTCGTCCAGGCGCAAACCCGATTCCGACTTCTTGGGCCCGTGGCATTTCACGCAATGCTGGATCAGGACCGGCCGCACATTGTTTTCAAAGAAGGCCAGCGCTTCGCGCGGGGCATCAGCCGCCGCTGTCGGCGCAGGCTGCGCGGCAAACAAGGCCGTCACCACGAGGCACGCGGCCGGCAGCGATGTGTTGTGGAGAAACCGTTTGATAGTGACGACTCCTACGAGCACTCGGGAGTAATAGCAAAATCCGTGGATTCATTATCGCCATATTTAGATTGTCAGACAATCGTAGTCTGCAAATTCCTGACAGAATAGTTCCGTTTTCCCGCGGCCCCGACATCGCAGCTGGATACGAACTCACAAGACATACCGGCGCGACGGAAACACTATTGCTGACATCATTTAGAGCATTCCACAGCGTGTCCGCACCGGAGACCGGAATATCACCCGCTTCTTTGCCTGGTTTGATTCGTTGCGTTCAGGCACAGATCACGTAATCCGATTGCTCGGGCGAAATGCACGCGTCACAGCATCCATCCGCCCCGGCGACAACCACCGGCGTTCTTTGACTTCTTTGATCCCTTAGGGCATTTACCTCGTCCAGAACCCTCTCATTGAATGCCCTGACACGTCGTCTAGACCTTTGTGACCTTTGTGAACTTCTGTTAAAAAGAATTGGAACAGAAGGCCACGAAGGTCACGAAGAAAGAGCTGACTGACCAGCCCGGAATCCCAGCCTTCGTCAGAATCCACTCGCAGGCGCTGCGAACTGGTATAGGGCACCACCGGATGAATTCATTGACTTCTTTGATCCCTTAACATCTTGTATCTCTCGCCCGCTAGAGGAACAATTTTCTCGCGCCAAGGCGCAAAGCACTGAGATCAGGGGATTTAACCCCTTTGCACCTTGGCGCCTTTGCGTGAGAATCTTCCTCACTTCGTGCACCATCGAAACTCGCGTCTTCTTTGACTTCTTTGGTCCCTTAGGGCGTTTACCTCATCCAGAACGCTCGCAATGAATGCTCGGGACACGTCGT
>CAZQUW010000082.1:0-24259 GCA_964596215.1 uncultured Planctomicrobium sp.
GGGGAACTGGCTGAATTGACTTCGAATGCTTTATCCCAGGCGGGGGGCACCCGTTTCAGACGCTCCGAGTATTCCGCAGAGGGAAGCAAATCACCGACTTCAATCTTCACCCCTTCGCTAAAGATTTTCGAGATCTCTTCCAGACCATGCTTGTCAACATACTCTTCGAAGACTCGACGGATCGCGTCGTTAACCAGTGCATCGAGCACCTGGCGTTCGGACATTTGATGGCTGCCCATCAAATCGAGCTCCAACTTACCAAGTGATGAAGAGTACAGATGTCCGAGATCGCTGATGCGGGGCACTGCCGGCTTTTCATTCAGCCGCGCACCGCGATGCCGGGCGCTGGCCACCAGCGTGCGGTAGTTGGCGATACTGAACCGCGCGCTGACCCCCGATTGTTGATCAATGTATTTGGATTTGCGGGCGCCAATGGTGATTTCTTCGATGATCTGCAACATGAAGTGCGGGACCTGCACCGGGAAGTCACCACCGAGATCCAGGCCCGCCTCTTGGACCATGATCTCGATACCCAGCTCACGGTCGCGCGGGTAATGCGTGTGAATCACCGAGCCGATACGGTCCTTCAACTGCGGGATCACCTTACCGCTGCGGTTGTAAGTCGAGGGATTCGCTGAGAAGAGAATCAGCACATCCATATCGAACTTGACGGGATAGCCGCGGATCTGGACGTCGCGTTCTTCGAGAATATTAAAGAGACCGACCTGGACGAGTTCATCCAGTTCGGGAAGTTCGTTCATGGCGAAGATGCCACGATGCATCCGCGGGATGAGCCCGAAGTGCAAAGCCTCTTCCGCCGACATGCTGACACCGCCGGCGAGTTTGGCGGGATCGATCTCGCCGATGACATCGGCAAATTTGGTTCCCGGAGCCAGTCGTTCGACATACCGCTGATCCCGCGGCCACCAGGCAATCGGCACCTCGGCCTCGGTGTGCGTGGCGAGAAACTCGCGGCTGACCTTGGTGATGGGATGATACGGATCATCGTGCAGCGGTGAGCCGGGGATGTCGAGGTAGGGAATCTCGGGATCGAGAAATCGCACCAGCGTCCGCATTAACCGGCTCTTGCCCTGGCCCTTTTCGCCGAGAAACAACATGTCGTGGCCAGATAGCACGGCAATGTTAATTTCCGGAATGACGGTGTCTTCATAACCGACGATGCCCGGGTAGAGCTCTTCCCCGGAACTGAGGGACTTTAAGAAGTTGTCACGCAGTTCCTGCTTGACCGTTTTCGAGACCCAGCCACTGGCACGGAGGTCTTGCAGATTCGAAGGGCGAGAGACTGTCGTCATCAATATTCAACCTTGCGGGGTGATGGTCCTGGTGCGCAATGCGTCTTGGAAGTATAGACAGCAGGGGAAGTCCCGACGAGTGCCTTCGGCCATTGCGGGCGGGCTTTCAAAATCGGGGTCGGTGCAACGTACTGCCCAACGCGGACGCCGTTCACCCGCCGCGCTGGCGGGATGGGGCTCACCTGATGTCTTTTAACGCCAATGTGTTAGTGAGTCGCGAACCACGAGGAAAATTCCACTCTTTCAAGAGTCGGCGTACGAGTGGCTGCGACACTTGGATTTACGCCTTGGTCAGTCGTTGGACGGCTTCCAGGTGGTGCTTCAGATCGTCTTGCAACGGTTGCGACTTGGAATAGCCCAGGCGACGGGAGAGGAACCGGAAGTCCTCGGTACCGGCCTCGGGGAGGGTCAAATCGCGGGCATCGCCGCGGACCATGCGGAGGGCGTCGATCAGGCGTCGCCAGAAGCGATAGGCGTCGCGCAGAGCGGAGACATCTTCCGCAGGTAATACAGACGTCGATTCCAGCGCCGCGAGCGCCGTCCAGGTGTTTGTCGTGCGGAGTGCCGGGAGATCCTTGCCGTGGGTAATCTGCAGTCCTTGAATGTAGTACTCCACATCGACCAGACCGCCGGGGCTAAATTTGGCATTCACCGTACCGGCCGTGACGAGTTGCTGGACTTGCCGTTCGCGCATGCCGCGCATGGCTCGCAGGTCGAACGCTTCGCCGTGATACAGCAGGGCATCGCGGACGGCGACGATCCGCTGACCAAATTCGGGGTCTCCGGCGATGGGGCGAAGTTTTACCAGGGCTTGACGTTCAAACGGCCAGGCGGGACCGCCAGGTTGAAAATAGGTTTGAAACGTGGCAATTGACACTGGCAGATCCCCCGCGCGACCGTAAGGTCTTAGACGCCAGTCGATTTCAAAAATCCCTTTGCGTCGCGTGCGCAAGATCAGCGATAACTTTTCGATCAGCTTCAGGCAGTATTCTTTATTGGAGATCTTTTCGGGGCCGGTGGTTTCGCCCGGGCCGGCGAAGAGGAGCATGAGCTCGATATCGGAGGCAAATCCCAATTCACGTCCGCCACATTTTCCCAGGGCGCACAAACTGATGGGGCAGGGGAGCGCGGGACTGGAATCAGGTCCGGCTGGCAGGGGAGCCGGGTCATCTTCGTCGGGGCCTAGTTGCGGGACGCCAAATCGCGCCTGGAGTTCTTCCAGGCAGAGTTGCATCGAGCCGCGGACGACAACATCTGCGACATCGGTCAATTCGCTGGAGAAATCGCCGAACTCGCCGATTTGTCCCAGAATGTGCCGCATGTCGACCCGAAACATTTCGCGATCGCGGAAGGCTTCCAGCACGCCGATCCGCTGGGCATGGCCTTTGTAGTCCAGCAGTTCCTGGGCCAGCTGTTCGGCCAGTTCCGCCTGAGAGATCCGCCGCGATTGCTGCGCCACATCCCGTACCACGGGAAACAAATTGGCGTACTGCATGCGTAGAAAATCGTTCCACAGAAAGTCGCTGACCCCCAGCAGCCGTGCCAGGGCGTCCAGGACATCGCTTTGCTCAAGTGATGCGATCTCGCTGGGCCAATCGGGGCGTGTGGTCAACTGCGCGAGAAACTCGCGAAAGTGCAGCAGGGCCGCCACGGGGTTCGGGCTGTGGGGCAATAGATGCGTAAAATGTTTAATTAAGACGGTGGTCGTGCGCAGCTTTTGTAAGGCATCGGGATCGGTGATCTTCTTGCCGGCTTCATCGGTGACATAGAGCGTATCATTGGCGATTCCCTGTACCGTTTGCAGCTCGACACAGCCAATGCTCACCCCGTTCAAGGCGAGAGCATGGGTGAGTTCATATAAAAAACCTTCGGTGTCGCGACCGCGGATCGTGAAGACGGTATAGCGTTCGGACAGGGTATTATCGAAATTGAGCTCGACCGGATAGAGCGGGGCTTCGGATGTGGAAGTGTGCTCGATGGAGGCGGCGACGCGCTTGGCCAGATCCCCCTGGGTGAGATGCCATTCTCCACGATGGAGCCGCCGGAGATAGCCGTGGAGATCGTCGCGGTATTGTTTCCAGACCGTGTCGTCTTTAATCGGTATAGCGGGGGCGTGACCGCCGGTCTCGGCAGAAGATCGGCGGACCCGGAAGACGTCGACGATCTTGGGGCGGACTTCATCGGCGGGGCTGTCTGAACCGTGGTAGGTGAAGACCTGTCCCGACAGGATGTCAAAGCCGTACTCGAACAGTAACCCGCAAATTAATGACAGTTCGCCGTGATAGTCGTACGCGATGATCGTAATTTTCCACTCATCAGGCCCCAGTGCAATCGGTTCGAGAACGACCAGGTTGTCGTCGCTGATCAACTGGGCCAGCTCCGAATGATGGACGATTTCCAGCGGGGAAAAAGCCTGCGAGTAGGAATGGACCATGCGTGCCAGGTGGCGTTCGACGGCTGACACGGGTCGCGATTGCAGGGGCGGGACTTCCGGGAGCGGATCGAGATAACGCTGGTAGACTTCGCGGATGTGGACGCAATGCTGCTCGAAGTGACCGAGGAACGAGTTGATCGTCGGAAAATCGAGGCGTCGCGCGAGGTATTCCAGTTCGTCAGGATCAGTGGGGAGCTGGTGTGACTGCTTATAGTGCAGTAACTGCAGCGCGTGTTCGACCTTTCTTAAGAAGACATAACCATCAGTCAGAATGCGATATTCGTCAGCCTGCAGCAGATCTGTTTCCGCCAGCCGCACCAGGGCTTCAAGCGTATTAAACGTACGGATCTCGGGGCGTTGGCCGCCGTGTCGCAGTTGCAGGTATTGAGCGACGAACTCGACGTCGCGGATGGAGCCGACACCCGATTTGACATTACCCCACGTGGAACCATGTCCGATAACTCCGGCTTCGATGCTTTCCTTCGTTTCACGGACATTCTTCTGTAGTACGTCCGGCGCGGTGTGGAACAAGAACGGGGGCAGGGAGGCCAGGAACTTCTTGCCGACGCCAAAGTCACCGGCGATCACGCGGGCCTTTAACAGTGCTTGCAGCTCCCATAAAGCCGCATTATGTTTTAGATACTCGGAGTAGCTCTCTAATGAAGAGACGAGCGGTCCAGCTTTGCCCCAGGGTCTTAGTCGCATATCGACGCGATATAAGAAGCCCGCGCCGGTTTGACGGTTCAGGCCCTGGATCAGTCGCTGGCAGACCTGCCAAAAGTCCTGCGGATCAGAATCGGCCAGAAAAATCAGGTCAATATCCGAGCTATAGTTCAGTTCCTCGCCACCCAGTTTGCCCAGGGCGAGAATCGCCAAACCTTTGGTTGACTGTTGAGAGCGCTGGGCCGACAGTTCAAGACAGGCCTGGACGAGTCCGTCGGCCAGCAGGGAGAGCTGGATCGTGACGGCCCGCAGGTCGACAATCCCGAACGCATCGCAGGCACCGATGCGCAGCAGTTCCCAGCGCTGATAGCGTCGCAGGGCATCCAGCTGGGTGGCTTCGTCCAGCGCCGCATTGGTGCTGGCGAGGGCTTCAGCATAGAACTCTTCACGACACTTCAGTTCGGCCAGTTTTTGATGCTGGGTCAGCCGCGCTAAATAGTCGGGATTGGCGATCAGAATTTCGGCCAGAAACTGGCTGGAGACAAACAGCCGCAGCAGGATTTCAGTCGCCCGCGGGGTATTGTTGAGGAACCGGAAGAGTTCCACGCGGTCTGGCACCCCCTGTGCGAACCGCGCGAACTGGATTACCGCCTGATCGGGATTGGCTGACTCGGCCAGTAACCGCAGCAATGCCGGCAGAACATCGGCAAACTGTTCGGCCGCGATATCTGATCCGGCGGCATCAGCGAGATGTTCCGCCCCGCGGCGGAGATCGGCGAGCCCGATGTCGGCGAGTAGTGTTTCCCATTCCTGGCTGGTGGTCGGCAAAAGCATCGAAAGTCCGTGGTCGAGACGTACAGGCCCAGTCCGGCCTGATCAATTAATACTTCACATTCAAACAGAAGCGGATGCCGGCGTGAAGTCGGAGTTGTGTTTAGCGCACGGGCAGTGATTCCGTGCGTCTCAAATTTCGCCGCTCAGGGGATTCGTCAGGGTGTAACGATCCACGAAGACCTGCGTGGGGCGAACCCGGCCGAGAGATCGCATCTCGCCGAGTGCGGCCAGTTCTCCGGTGGGAGTCAGCAGGGCGACCCGGGTGCTGGCGGCCAGATGTGGCAGCACAACCAGGCGACCGTGGGCAACGTCCCACAGTTCCAGCGCCGAGCAGCGGTGTTGGGGCCAATGTTCGACGGCACGTACTGGCGGATGCAGATGGGTGGCGACATTGTCGCGCTGCAGATCGTCAATGGGGAGAGCTTCCGTCGCCAGGAACGATCCAATTCGACTGCGAAGCAGGGCGGTCATCATGGCACCGCAGCCCAGCAGCTCGCCTAGATCCCGGCCGATGGAACGGACATAGGTCCCCGATCCGCATTCCATCAACAGTTCCAGCCTCGGCCACTCATAGTCCACAATTTCCAGACGGGATACGTGGACTTGCCGCGGAGCGATGTCGACCGCCTGGCCTTGTCGCGCCAGCGCATAGGCGCGCTGGCCATCGATATGCACGGCAGAAAATTTCGGCGGTACCTGCCAGATATCACCTGTGAATTGCGGCAGCAGGACTTCGATCTGGTCTCGAGTTGGGGGCTGGGGCACTTCGACGGGAGTAATCTCACCGGTGCAGTCGTCGGTATCGCTGCGGCAACCCAGCTGGAAGACCGCGTGATATTCTTTTTCTCGTTCCTGGGCTCCGCTGATTAACCGCGTGGCCGCGCCGATGGCGACGACGAGAACACCCTCTGCGAGGGGATCGAGCGTACCGGCGTGTCCCGCTTTGGCTGCCTTCGCGACACGTTCGACGCGATTGACGACGTCGCGCGACGTCCAGCCCGGGGGCTTGTAAATATTCAATAATCCCGACAGGGGCGGCTCGGACATGTGGTTCTCAGGAGTTTTGTATCAATGGGAAACGGGCACGCTCTGCTTCAGCCACCCGGCGTGCCTGACCGGGTTGTGGCGATCAAGACTTTTCGATGCTGATTATCGCGAATGTCTGATCCTTGGCAATCATGTGCAGCCGGGGCGTTGATTCAGGATGTCGGCGACCGGAGTTGGTCAGCTTGTGATGACTCAGGTTCGATAAGACGTTAGTTTATAGGTTGATGACGGAGATTTGCTGCGAGCGCTCTTGATGCAGGGTGAGATGATGAGTCGATTTGGCGGAATGCTGGTGCGTATTGCGGTTTGTGCGTTGCCGGCCCTGTTGGCCTGGGGACTGATCGAAGTTCCGACGGCACGGCTCGTGGCGGAGGAACCGGCGGTGGCGGTCACGCGACGGCTGGCCCGGCCGATTGGTCTGGCTTATTTGCACGCTGCGCAGCGATTACTGGTCGCGAACCGTGACTCGGGGACGATAACGACCATTCATCCGCAAACACGACAAGTTGTCAGTACCTGGCCGATTCCGGGAGCCGAGCAACTTGCCGATTTCATTGTGTCGCAGGATGGCCAGTACCTGCTGACCTGCAGTACCACGCAGAATCGCGTGTGGCTGCTCAAGCGGCTTAATGACCAGGAGTTTGCGGTACTCGAGACCCTGTCCGTCCCCATTGGGCCGGTCGGGCTCAGCTGGTTGCCGGCAGGAACGACGCTCAACGGGGAAGTCACAATCGCCTGCCAGTGGGCTCGGAAGATTGTCTTCGTCAAGGTGGCCCCTGAAGCCGCATCGGGTTCACGACTGATCGTCAGGCAATCCGTATCGGTGCCGCATGCACCTCGCCGGATGCTGCCCGTGCAGGATGGAGCACGGTTGCTGGTCGCGGATGCATTTGGTGGCTCAATCAGCGTAATTAAATGCGATGGCGGCATACTGGAGCGTACGAAGCAGCTGCCGGGCCATAATCTGCATGGTCTGGGGATGATGTCCGACAATCGCCGAGTCATCGTCGCTCATCAGATTTTAAATCCCGTCGCGGAAACTTCGCATGACGGTGTGTTCTGGGGCATCGTCATGACAAACAATCTGCGATTAATCCCTCTGGAGAACTTTTTAACCGATTCGCGTGAGCCATTAGAGGACGCGGATATTCATTTTCTTGGTGAAACCAAACATGGTGCGGCCGACCCGACCTCGGTCACCGTCGGCCGGTTTGAGACGATGCTGACGACACTGGGTGGCGTGGACGAGCTCGCGGTGGGGGTCCATCTTGACCATAGTTTTGACCGCATTAAGGTTGGCCGGCGGCCTGTGGCCGTGGTCACTGACACGACTGGCAAGCTGGCCTATGTGGCCAATCAATTTAGCGATTCTGTATCGGTGATTGAGATTAATACCCGGAAAGTGCTGCAGGAAATTCCGCTGCAGGACACGCAATTGACCGGGGAAATGACGCTGGCTCAGCGGGGGGAAATCCTGTTTCACGATGCCAGTTTGTCGCTGGATGGCTGGTACAGCTGTCATAGTTGCCATAGTTCCGGGCATACTGTCGGGTTATTGAATGATAATCTGGGAGACGGAAATTATGGGGCTCCGAAGCGAATTCCGTCGTTGTTGGGAGTTGATGCGACGGCACCTTACTTGTGGAGCGGGCGTCGTGACGATCTAACGGAGCAAACTCGTAAATCGATCACCACCACGATGCACGGTGCGGATCCGGACGAGGGGCAATTAAAGGCACTGGTGGCTTATATGCGAGCCCTGCCGCCACCACCCCGGATGACGACTGCGGATCAAGCGCAGTTGGCGCGCGGCGCCAGGGTATTTGACTCACGGGGCTGTGCGACCTGCCATGCGCCGCCGGCCTATACATCGGCGGATGTGTACGACGTCGGGCTGAAGGATCAACATGGCCGTACGAAGTTCAATCCTCCCTCGTTACGTGGTGTGCGGTATCGCAGTCCGTACTTTCACGACCATCGGGCGGCAAGTCTGCAGGAGGTGTTTACGAAGTTTAATCATCCTGAAACAGCGGAATGGCCGGCTGGGGACCTGGAAGATCTGACGGCGTTTTTGGAGAGTCTTTAGACTGCCCGAGCGTTGTCGCCCTGGTTGAGCTGTGCAGGATCTCGTAAAGCATCAAGAACGGCCCCCGGGTGGCTAAAGGTCAGTCTGCAGTGCTGCCGGGTGGTTATGGGAAATGTTAAATCTCGCATTCCATTGGCGGATACCAAGGTATTGCCTCTGAGTGTGACGTGGAATGTGACATGACCGACCTGCTTGATCGTATCTCGCCCAGCCAGCGTCCCCCGACCGCCGCGGCCGGTTATCACACCTGGTCCGATCTGCTGTTTATTCACTGGCGGGTGCCGGTCAGCGTGTTGCGTCCGTGGTTGCCGGCGGAACTCACGATCGATACCTATGACGGGAGTGCCTGGCTGGGGCTGGTGCCGTTTCGTATGTATGGCGTGCGGCCCTGGTGGTCATGTTCGGTGTGGGGAATTTCAGACTTTCCCGAGACCAATGTGCGGACTTACGTCCATTTTCAAGGGCGTGATCCCGGGGTCTGGTTCTTTAGTCTGGATGCCGCGAAGCTGCTGGCCGTGAGTCTGGCCCGCTATGGGTGGGGTCTGAACTACCATTGGGCTCGAATGAGTGTCCAGCGGGACGGGTCGCGAATCGCTTATCGAAGTCGCCGGGTCACCAGCGGTGTCCGATGTGATGTGGATGCGGAAATCGGCGAGGGATTCGCGAACGGGAGAGCCCAGGGCGACACCATGGTCGCGCGGCCTGGCTCCTTAGAGCATTTTCTGGTGGAGAGGTATCTGTTATATGCCCGGCGTTACGGAAAACTCTATCGGGGACAGGTCCATCATCGTCCCTATCCGTTACGTTCGGCCCAGTTGCTGAATCTCAATCAGGGGCTCCTGGCAGCGAATCAGCTGCCCGTGACGGGCGACCCGTGTCACGTGATCTACAGCCCCGGAGTTTCGGTGGAAGTCTTTAATCTGTCGCGAATCGCGGATATTGCGGCCCTCCCCATGATGTTAGCTGCCGACGCTGACGCGTGAATGCATTGCAGGGGTAACAGTCGTTGACCGGGGCTCGGACGTGTGGCTGTGATATCCTGAAATTCCAGCTGTCCGCTGCGGGTCAGTGAATTTGCTTTGATGATCCCCGACTCCGGTCGCTGGCGCTGCAGATAGATACGGCTGGCGGCAGGAGATCCGCCCGGATCGAAACTAATCAGATCTACAAACCAGTCGAATTAGTTGATTTGTCTTGGTTAAGGTGGGATGTAAAACGTCACAAATGATTAGTACCATCTCTTTAAGATGGACTCTATTAGTCAAATAATATCGACAATTCTTATACAGTGAGTGCGTTTTGGGCTTCACAATCAGCTCACGAGTGTTAATTTGAGGCTGTAACGGCATGAGTTCATGCGATGCATCCGACAGCGGTGACTGCTGACGATCCTGCAATACATAGGGTCCTGCATTCAGTAGATTTCAAACTGAGGGGTTTGAATTCGCTAATATTGGACTCTCGTTGCTTGAAATGACGGACTTTGAGTTCTAAGATTTCGAATCATTCTAAAACAAACAATAAGGTGGCTGTGGTTTTAATCTTCTGAGACGCTCCGGATTGCGTCGCAGGCCACTGCTTCCTGTGTCTCTATTGAAGTCAGGTGATCGATGGCAGCGGATTTAGGGAATTTGTCTATTGCGCAACTCGAGGCGTTGATTAATAGCCGTAAGAGCAAGTTGAGCTCGCTGTATGAACGGCGTGATCACCTGGCAAAGCAGTTGGACGCCATCAATGGCGAAATCGCTGCTGCGGAAGGTACTTCAGTCGGCGCGACCCGTGGTCGTCCGGCTCACTTCACCAAAGCCGCTGCGGTTGCCAAACGCCGAGGTGCCGCTGTGCAACGTGCACAGAACGACAAATCGCTCAAGACCTATGTGGAAGAAGTGCTGGCTGCCAGCAAGAAGGGGCTGACGATTGGCGAGATTCAGGAAGCCGTGCTGAAGAGTGGTTATACGACCAACAGTGCGAACTTCAAGAATACGCTGTATCAATGCCTCTATCACAACGAAAAGGCATTTGTACTCGATAAGAAGACCAAGACCTACAAGCTGGGAACCAAGTAATTCTGCTGATTCGCCCCGGGCGAGCAGGAAGGTTCCCGATTCCCCTGAACTGTAGACGCACCTTTGGAGCGTCGGCCTGAGGGGGGGCAATAAATAACTCAGAAGCCGGTTTGGGACGAGTTCCTGAACCGGCTTCTGTTATTTTTGCGGGGATATTCAGACGAACTTCGCGCAGGACTTCGCCCGCTGGCAGATCCGAGACGAAACTTTGTTACTCCTGCTGGCGTGAGAATGCGGCTGCGCCCGGCTTCAGGCATCCGTGAGACCGAACCCTGAATGGCTTGGTCGGCTCTGATGGGATGTCTATACTTGTGCGGCGTGGATCAATCTTGAGTCGCACTTGAAACAGACTGGAAGTCTGCGATGGAATCGGAAGCGCTACAACTCGTTCAGGAACTGATGGCGATCCCCGGCAAAAGTTGCCTGGAACGGGAAGTCGTGGACTTTATCCGCCAGCGGCTGCTGGCCGCCGGCTTGTCCGAATCGTCGATCATGATCGACGATTCACAGACCCGCAGTCCCTATGGTGGTAATACGGGCAGCTTGATCGTCAAATTGGCGGGTCGCAAACGTGGGCCGCGGCGCCTGTTGATGGCGCACCTGGATACCGTGCCGTTGTGTGTCGGTTGCCAGCCGGTGCGCGATCACGATGTCTTTCGTTCGGCGAACCCGGCCACGGCCCTGGGGGCGGACAATCGGGGTGGCGTGGCCGTGCTGCTGTATTCATTGCTGGAAATTCTGCGACAGGACCTGGCCCACCCGCCGGTGACTTTCTTCTGGCCAATTCAGGAAGAAATCGGCCTGCTGGGGGCTCGTCATGTGAAGGTGGCGGACCTCGGAAATCCGAAGCTGTGTTTCAACTGGGACGGGGGTTCGCCGCAGATGGCCTGCATCGGTGCGACCGGTGCCTATCACATTGAGGTCCATATTTCGGGGATTGCCAGCCACGCGGGCGTGCATCCCGAGCATGGCGCCAGTGCCATTGCGATCGCGGGCCTGGCGATTGCCGATTTGCAGCAAAACGGCTGGCATGGGCTGATTAAAAAGGGACGCAAGACGGGGACCAGCAATATCGGCATCATTTCCGGTGGTGATGCAACCAATGTCGTGACGTCGAGCGTTCGCGTGGCTGCGGAAGTTCGGAGTCATGATCCGAAATTTCGCGAACGGTTGGTGAACGAATTCCGCAAGGCATTCGAGCGGGCGGCCAAACAAGTTAAGACGGATACGGGACTGTCGGGTCGAATTGAGTTCCAGGCGGAGCTAAAATATGAATCGTTTAAGCTGGATGAATCTGAACCGGCCGTGCAGGAAGCGCAGCGTGCGATTCAACTGATCGGGTTGCAGCCGTCGATTCGGATCAGCAATGGTGGATTGGATGCCAACTGGCTGAGTTCCCGCGGTTTGCCAACGGTGACCTTGGGGTGTGGCCAGCAGGATGTGCATACCGTGAAAGAAACGTTGCACATCCCGTCATTTTTGGCGGCCTGCCGCGTGGGCCTGATCCTGGCGACAGCCGGGGTTTAATGCACTGAAAATTGTTTCAATGATGCAGGTGTGCCGAGTGGAGTGAAGAATCAGGTCGTTATTTTGTGAGCCGAATGCCATTAACTAACTGTTCTGTCATTATTCCCCGATCAGAACCGGCTGCTGGCGAGGTGCCGCTCACGAGTCCGACCGCACAGTGAGTGCCATTTGCCTGACGGCGGACTGCACCGCAAAATGTCATGTCAGGGACCAGAGTCCCCGTTGGAAATAAGACTTGGAAGTTATGTCAACAGTCGCTGCAGATTCAACCGTTACTAAGATCACTGATTTCGCGGCCTATGCTCAACAGGTGGCCGGTCAGGCGGCGAAGGCCGGACAGGCGTTGTCGACCATCACGGGAAGTCAGAAGAACCTCTGGCTGCGGGCTGCCGCTGCGGCGCTGCGGGCGCGTCAGGCCGAAGTGCTGGCCGCCAATGCCCGTGACGTTGAGCTGGCCCCGGGCTATGGATTGAACGCCGCGGCGATCGACCGGTTGACGCTAACGCCGGCGCGGCTGGAAAGCCTGGCGAAAGCCCTCGAGGAAATCGTTGCGCTGCCGGATCCGGTGGGGGAGATTCTCGATAGTTCGATCCGCCCGAACGGCCTGCAGGTGATGCGTGTCCGCGTTCCGCTGGGGGTGGTCTTTTTTATCTATGAATCGCGGCCCAATGTGACGATGGATGCTGCCGCGCTGTGTGTGAAAAGTGGCAACGCGGTAATCTTGCGCGGCGGCAAAGAAGCCTTCCACAGCAACCAGGCATTGTATGGTTTGCTGCAGGGTACGCTGCGCGATTCAGGCTTGCCGCCACACGCGGTGCAGCTGGTCGGAACGACCGATCGGGCGGCTGTGGGCGAGTTTTTGAAGCGGCATCAGGAGATCAGCGTCACGATTCCGCGTGGTGGAAAATCCTTGATTGAACGTGTGGTCGCGGAAGCCACGATGCCGGTCATTAAGCACTATGACGGCGTCTGTCATGTTTATATCGATCAGTCGGCTGAATGGGAGATGGCCTGTAACATTCTGATTAACAGCAAGTGCCAGCGCCCCGGTGTGTGCAATGCCGCGGAATGCCTGCTGATTCACGCCAGCCTAGCCGCCGCCTGGTTGCCGAAACTGGCCGCCGAGCTGACTTCGAGAAACGTCCAGTTGCGATGTTGCCCCCAATCGCAGCCGTTGATGCCCGGCAGCCGCCTAGCCACCGATGAGGATTATCACACGGAGTATTCCGACCTGATCCTGTCGGTCAAAGTGGTCGCGGACCTGGATGGGGCTGTCGAGCATATTTCGCATTACAGTTCGGGGCATACGGAAACGATCGTGACGAGCGAATTGCGGACGGCCCGGCAGTTTGTAGCCCGGGTGGACTCGTCCGCGGTGATCGTGAATGCCAGTACCCGGTTCAACGACGGGGGCGAACTGGGCCTGGGGGCCGAGATCGGCATCAGCACCGATAAACTGCACGCGCGGGGGCCTTGCGGATTGCGCGAGTTGACTTCCTATAAGTATGTGGTTTACGGCGACGGGCAGGTACGCGGGTGATACAGGTACGCGGGTGATGAGGACGTCAAACAGGTCGTAGCGGATCAACCAGGATCCGGGTGAGTCTAGTGCCGTGGGGCTCGGGGTTATTCAGATGAGATCGCACGATTGAGTCCCATTCACTCCCGCTCGTACAGGACGGGGCTCACCTGCCGCATTTCTTTGGCGCGCCGTCTTGCGGGTGCGCGGTTGATCGGCTTTCGTCACAATCTGGACTGGGTGACATTTTCGCGGAAAGTTGTCACAATACGCGGCGATATCAGTGGCGATACATGACCGATTGTTTATGGGTGGGTCGCTCCAGCAGTGGGTGCTGGAATCCGTACGACGTGGCCCAATTTGCATATTAAGGAACTGGCGACGATGGCAATTTTGATTTCGTCTGTGCATGCACGGCAGATTCTCGACAGCCGTGGCAATCCGACGGTGGAAGTGGATGTGGAACTGGAAGACGGCACCCTGGGCCGGGCTGCAGTCCCGAGCGGTGCCAGCACGGGTGCTCACGAGGCCTGTGAACTCCGCGACGGCGAGAAGAAGGTGTTCCTGGGTAAGGGTGTGTTGAAGGCCGTGGAAAACGTCAACCTGCAACTCGGGCCCGCGCTGGAAGGCCTGGACGTTACCGATCAGGCGACGATCGATAAGACGTTGATCGAAATCGACGGCACTCCCAACAAGTCGCGGCTGGGTGCCAATGCGATTCTGGGATGCTCGTTGGCGGCGGCCCATGCCGCGTCACGCGTCAGCTTCCTCCCCTTGTTCCGCTACCTGGGCGGTGTGGGTGCGAAGTACCTGCCGGTCCCGATGATGAACATCATCAACGGTGGCGCCCATGCCAACAACGGCATCGATATCCAGGAATTCATGGTCCTGCCGTTGGGCTTCGACAGCTTCAGCGACGGCCTGCGGTGCGGTGTGGAAATCTTCCACAGCCTGAAGTCAGTGCTCGCGTCCAAGGGACTCAGCACGGCTGTCGGCGACGAAGGTGGATTTGCCCCGAAGCTCGACAACAACGAAGCGGCCATTCAGGTCATTTTGACCGCCATCGAAAAGGCTGGCTACAAGGTTGGCGAGCAAGTGAAGCTGGGCCTCGACGTGGCTTCGACCGAGTTCTTCAAGAACGGCAAGTACACATTCGAAGGCAAGCAGCTGACCCCCGCTGAGATGGTCGGCTGGCTGGAATCGATGTCAGCGAAGTACCCGATCTGTTCTATTGAAGATGGTTGCTCGGAGGACGATTGGGATGGCTGGAAGCAGCTGACCGACCGCATTGGCAAGAAGGTGCAACTGGTCGGCGACGACCTGTTCGTCACCAATTCGACGCGCCTGGCCAAGGGGATCGAAGAGGGGATTGCGAACAGCATTCTCGTTAAAGTGAACCAGATCGGAACGCTCACTGAAACCATTAACGCCGTGCAACTCGCCCATCGTAACGGCTACACCGCCGTGATGAGCCATCGCAGCGGCGAGACTGAAGATACGACAATTGCCGATCTGGCAGTCGCCCTGGGCACGGGGCAGATCAAGACCGGTTCGGCCAGCCGTACCGATCGTATCTGCAAGTACAATCAGCTGTTGCGGATCGAAGAGATGCTCGGCAGCGAAGCGCGTTATGGCGGCGAATTGTGGTCGCGTAAGTAGAGTTCGTCGAGTCTTGAGCTCATGACGATATTGCGATGAAATCGACACAGCCCGGCAATTGCAGAATTGCCGGGCTGTGTGCTGCGCAGATGACGATTTTAAGCATACTTGAAAGAGGCGAGCGTCCGGCGTCAGCCGGATGGTTTTCAGGCAGTCGAGGGGACATTAAAGCTTGCCAAAATTGTTCGGCCCTTTTTGAACTGGTCTGAGATCGCACCCAATTGGCCGATTTCCACAATGGAAGTCGATTTCCAAGGTAGATAGTTCTAGGGTAGATAGAGAGTCGCTGACAACCATTGGGCTGACGCCCAACGCTCGCCCAGGAGTTGCATTCGTCTGACTACCGTATGAGAACCTCATCATCCCATTTTGCTGCTCAGGCGGAATCGCAGGCCAGCTGGATCAGCTCGGTGGTGGGGTGGTTGTGTCTATTTCTGGCGGCCGGATTCTATGGGGCGGTCCATCTTTCGCCGCGGCTGCTGACGATGGTGAAGCTGCAGCACGAGTACGACACGAATCATTTGCGGCTGGTGTCGCTGGAGAATCAGCTGCAGACACTGGGCCACATGGCGAAGGCGCTGGAGGACGACCCGGATTTCGCTGCCGCGATGGCCCGGGTGGAATTTTCGGCCGATCGACCGGGTGAGCAACGGATCGCCGTCGAGCCGCATCTGACGCAAGAGCCCCACGCGCTGGCCCCACAACTGGATGTGGAAGAACCCCCGTGGCCGTGGTATACGCCGCTGTTAAAGCTCGTCGTTGAATACCGCAATGTGAATACGGGGTTGCTGCTGGCCGCTGCGGGCCTGGTTCTCTTTTCATTCGTTCCACTGCATGGAACATCAGTGATCGTGATCGGCGGCCGGACGGTGACTTACACGACCGGCTTGCTGGGGTTCTTAAAGAACCGCTATTATCACTCGCCGCGACGCTGATTTGCCCCCCTTCAGCTGAGATCAGCGGCCGAACTGAGTCCTTTTGGGCATAGGCCGCCCGCCTGGCTGTTCGTTGAGAACCTCGTCCTCATCAATCCCCAATCCGGCCAGAAGGTGTGTGTCCCTATGGCGCTCGATTTTCTTGATCGATACAGCCGCGGTAACTCGGTCATACATCGCTGGCCGGTGTCGTTGAAACTGGTGCTGGCAATTTCGGTGATCACAGCGGGGCTGTTTATCCGGGGTGACGCCTGGCCGCTGCACGGATTGTTGCTGTGCCTGGTATTTGCGGGCCTCAGCGTGGCCGGCATTCCGCTGAGTTACTTGTGGCATCGCCTGCTGGGCTTCTGGCTGTTTGCGATCATGCTGACGATCAGTATTCCGGCCGGGCAGGGCTTTCGAGCCGGCTGGGATCTGGCCGCGACGATTCTGATGCAGAGCACGCTGGGTTTTCTGACGGGTCTGTGGCTGGTGAATGTGACCCCGTTTGACAAGCTGCTCTATACGTTACGAGCGTGGGGCGTCCCCAAGTTATTGATCGCGATTCTGGCATTCATGTACCGCTATTCGTACGTGGTATTTGATGAACTGGATCGCATGCGGACGGCGCGTCAGGCCCGTCATTTTGGGGGCGGCTCGTGGTGGTCGAGCTGGAAGTCGAATGCCCAGATGATCGGCATGTTGCTGGTGCGCTCATTGGGCCGTGCGGAACGAGTCCATGGGGCGATGTGCGCCCGCGGCTGGTCGGGTGATATCCATGTACTGGAGGACAAGTAAATGACGGTCTATCGAATCGTTTTTGAGTGAAATAGATTGGATTTGGGATGAAGTTTGGTGTACTTTCGATACTTCGGTTCCGACTCGGAAATACCGGCGTCGGGTGTTCGGAGCAGAGCGTATAATTGCCAATAGGTGTTCAGGGGGACTTCTCGTTGAGCAAGTTGATCGAAACCAGGATCGAATTTCAGCAGTTGGCTGAAAGACGTCTGGTAGAAGCAAAGGCCCTCTTGAACTTAGGATTTTGGGACGGCGCGTATTATCTCGCCGGTTATGCCGTCGAACTTGGCCTTAAAGCTTGTATTATTAAGATGCTTTTAGCGACAGACGCATTCCCAGACAAAGAGTTATCCAGGGACTGCTACACTCACTCCGTCTCGACACTCATCAAGGTGTCGCGGCTCCGCGAGGCAGAGGAAGCCGCAACCGACGCGGATCCGTTACTTAAGGCCCATTGGGGGCTCGTGAAAGACTGGTCAGAACAGAAGCGCTATCACATGATCGAACAGAACGAGGCAGAAGGGCTATACACCGCTATTGCCGATAATGGACACGGGGTGCTTTCATGGATCAAGACAGTGTGGTAGTCGATCAGGTTGACGCTGGCAAACGACTGATGGCGGCGTTGGAAGCGAAGGGTTTTGAGATCCGATTGGCATTTTGGGCAAAACCTTCAGATGAAGGGAAATGGTATTTGTATCTGGCTTCGCCGTTCGTGAGTCAGAAGGGCCCCCTGGAAGCTTATCGCTTCGTACTGGAAGTGATCGGGAACCTTCCAGACTTGTGGATCGATTTCTTCGACATCAAAGTACTTAGTTTGGATGATTCGCTCACCACGGCCGGGATGGCTCTCATGAAGCCCAAGGTTTCCAGTGACCCATTTGCGGTGAAGCCCCCTAAACCATTCCCAGGAATGACGCGGTTCAATGGGGCAAATCTAGGGGGGCTTAGCGTCGATGGAGCCACATTCTATCCACTGTCCGAACGGAGCGTTTCGGCCTGAAAGAATGTCGAGTCAATGACAATTCCTATCAACAATCAAACTTGCACTAGCCGCCGTCAATTTCTGGCGGGATCGGCCGCGGTGGCGGCTGCGGCTATGTGTGGGTGGATGTCCCGCGCGGATGAGACTCAGCGCGTCGCCCAGATTGCGATCACTCTGGATCTGGAAATGAGTGCCGAGTATCCCCGGCGGGGCATGACCGAGTGGAACTATCGCAAGGGGGATCTGGATGAGGCCACCAAGCGGTACGCGTTGCAGGCTGGCGAGTTGGTCAAGAAGTCCGGCGGAGTGCTGCATTTCTTCTGTGTGGGGCAGGTATTAGAGCAACCCAGCGTCGACTGGCTGAAGCAACTCGCCGCAACCGGGCACCCCATCGGTAATCACACCTACGACCACATTTCCCTCAAAGCGGCGAAGCTCGAAGAGTTGCAGTTTCGTTTCAAGCGGGCTCCCTGGTTGACGGGTGACAAAAGTCTTCCCGAGCTGATTCGCGACAACATTGCCGTGACCACCAGGGCGATGACGACGGCCGCGGGAATCACCCCCAATGGCTTTCGCACACCGGGGGGCTTTGCGAATGGTCTGGCGGACCGGCCGGACCTGCAAAAAATGCTGCTCGAACTGGGGTTCAGCTGGGTGAGTTCCAAGTATGCGGCCCATCAGACCGGTAAACCTAAAGAGGCCCCCGGCGATGAAGTCTTCGCAGATATCGCACGAGCTCAACAGGAATCGCAGCCGTTTGTTTATCCGTCTGGACTGATTGAAATCCCGATGAGTCCCATCAGTGACGTCACGGCCTTTCGCAGCAATTATTGGAAGCGCGAGTATTTTTTAAGGGCCATTCGCGAAAGTGTGACCTGGGCGATTGAGACCGGTGGAGTCTTCGATTTTCTGGCTCACCCGTCGTGCCTGGTGGTGGAAGACCCGCAGCTCGAATCGATCCAGTTGATTTGCGATCTGGTGCAGGCCGCCGGACCGCGCGCCCGGATTGTGGGTTTGGATCAGATCGCCAAACGCGTGCCAAAATGACGTTGGTGGAAACGTCATTTTAAAACTGACTCTCGCCGACGAATTGCAGGATTGCTCTCAGGACGCCAGGGGAGTCTTAACTCCTTTCAGGGTAGAGTATTGCGATCCGGAATTGACTCGGGATAGCAACCCTTGGGGGGATCTGATATTCTTTAAAAAATTCCCCCCTTTGGGTTAAGCCTGCCGAATATTCCGATTGCCGCCTTCGCTGGCGTTGAGTCCTCGTTTTTGAGTCGAAGAGAAAGTCCATGCCCCAAATCAATGCCGGAGATTTCAAAAAAGGCTCCAAGATCCTGCTGGACGGCGAACCGTACGACATGCTCGAAGTGAACTTCGTGAAGCCGGGGAAGGGGTCGGCACTGTATAAGACGCGGTTGCGGCACCTCACCCGGGGCGCGATCTACGATCGCACCTTTAAGAGCGGTGAAAGTGTTGAAGCGGCTGACATTCGTAAGGGCGATGCTCAATTTCTCTATAAGGACGCAACGGGCTACGTCTTCATGGATCAGGAGACGTTCGATCAATACACGCTCCCCCTGGATGCGGTCGGCGACGGTGCGAAGTTTCTCCAGGATGGAGCCATCTGCAGCCTGCTGTATTGGAACGACCAGATTATCGGGATGACGCCGCCGCAATATGTCACCATGAAAGTGACCTATACGGAACCGGCAGTTCGCGGAAATACGGCCTCCAGCCTGTCGAAACCCGCGACCGTCGAATGCGGCGCGATTGTCAGCGTGCCTGCATTTATCGAAATTGGCGAAGTCATCAAGATTGATACGTGGAACGAGACCTACCTCGAACGTGTGCGAGATTAATATCGCCTGTAAGCTCCGCGTGAAGCGGGCCGGATGCGAGTTGATATTGATAAAAGGCCACGGTGTGCCTGCAAAACGGGCCGCCAGACATGCGGCAATTCCTCACGCGGAACGTGAGGGCTGCCTGCAAAGTGAAATCACTCCTGTTACCGACTGCTGTACACGAAGCTATGTCCGATACGCCGCACAATCAGAAACTGTTTATTGAGACCGTAGGCTGCCAGATGAATATGCTGGACAGCGAACTGGTCGTTGCTGCGCTGCGTAAAGAGGGCTATCAACTCACGGCAGAAGCGGCCGACGCCGACACGATTCTGTTTAATACGTGCAGCGTTCGTGAGCATGCTGAGCATAAGATCTACAGTGCGCTGGGCCGGTTGCGGTTCAGCAAGCGGGGCCGACCTAATCAGGTGATCGGCGTGATCGGCTGCATGGCCCAGAAAGATCAGGAGCTGATTTTTCAGCGGGCACCACATGTGGACATGGTTGTGGGCACAGGCCAGCTGGCTCAAATTCCCGAAATGATCCGGGCGGCGCGCGACAAGCGTGAACATCGCCTGGCGATCAGCCTGGACCGTCGGGATGCGACGCGTCAGGAGATCAGCGACAGCTTTCAAAGTTACGATCCGCTCCGCGATCCCGAGATGCGGCCTTCGCCCTACCAGGCGTTTGTGCGAATCATGATTGGCTGCGACAAGTTTTGTACGTATTGCGTCGTGCCGATGACCCGCGGTCCCGAACAAAGCCGCCCGCCGCGCGATATTCTGCGCGAAGTGACGCAGCTGGCCAACGAAGGGGTCAAAGAGGTCACGCTCCTCGGCCAGACGGTGAACAGCTACAAGGTGACCCAGGACGGCAAGCTGTGGCGGCTGTCCGATTTGATCACGGCGATGCATGACACGCCGGGGCTGGACCGCATCAAATTCGTCACGAACTACCCGAAGGACATGACCGACGACTTGCTGGAAGTGGTCCGCGATCTGCCGAAGGTCGCCCGCTACCTGCACGTGCCGGCACAGTCGGGTTGCAACGACATCCTCAAGCGGATGAAGCGTGGTTATACGGTCGAAGACTACCGCGACATGATGCACCGCATCAATGACATCGTGCCGGGTTGTGCCGTCTCCAGCGACTTCATCGTAGGGTTCTGCGGTGAGACCGACGAGCAGTTCCAGAAGAGCATGGACCTGATTCGCGAATTCCGCTTTAAGAACAGCTTCATCTTCAAATACAGCCCGCGTCCCGGCACCAAGGCTGACGACTTGCTGCCCGACGATATTCCCGAAGAGGTCAAGAAGGAACGCAATAATCTGATGCTGGATCTGCAGAACGAGATCAGCGAAGAAGATAACGTGGCGTTCATCGGTACCGAACAGGAAGTCCTGGTCGAGGGCCCCAGTAAGACATCGCTGAAACATGAAACCGATCCCGACAGCCCGACGACGCAACTGGTCGGCCGGACGCGTTGCGATCGTATCGTCGTCTTCGAAGGGAACCGTCGCCTGATCGGTTCGCTGACGAAGATCGAGATTCACGACCTGACCCGCACATCATTGATTGGCCATATCGTCACGCACGAAGTCCAGCACGGCAGTGAATCCTCATTGCTGCCGATCCTGGGTTAAGAGATTTGTCGTTCCGTTTGCCTGCCGACTAATAACACGCTGATCTAACACGCTGATAAAACCTCTGCTTCAGTCTGGAACGGTGCTAATACCACCGTCCTGAACTTCCCGCAGCCGGTTTTGTCAGGGGATATCAGTCCTCCCTTCAATTCGCCCCTCCCTAGTCCTGATCTGAAATCACTGCGTGACAGCCGTCGCTGATGGAATGCTCCTCGGCGGTGTCGGTCCCGGCATTGATCTTCACGTTCGCATGACATTCCCCATCACAGACAGACACCGGTTTGCGGAGCCTGTCATCCTATTGGTTTTTGAGGTGGCACTTGCCATGAGAAACCGCGCGCAATTACTTCTGTTGCTCATTGCTGTGGTGAGTGGCAGCCTGACTGGTTGTTTTGCGAAGCCGCTGAATTTGAATATCACCCGCATGGGGCCGCCGTATCAGATTGTGGCCTACGATCATGGTCAGCCAGTGGGCGGCCGCGACGTGGTGGCCCTGTCCAGTGAAGAGCAGGTCATCGCGCGGTGGCTCGAGGCCAATCGGCGCGGCTGGCGTCCCAGCCTGGGAAATCATCCCCCGGGACGGATCATCAAGGGTGAGGGATTCACGTTGAACTTCACAGAGAACCTGTGCATTCTCAACATTCCCCCGGATCCGCATGCCAATGGCACGGGTAAAGGGAAGACCGAACCGATCATTCTGCAAAAGCGTCTTACGCCGGGTGACCTGGAGTTATCGGCGTTGCTGAATTCCGGTTTGTAGTTCGAGACCACAGTTCCCGACCTGCCAGTCGCGGGCTCAGTCGCATCTCCGGTCGTTCTGTCTGTGAGTTATCTGCGGTCACAAATTTCCAGATATCGGTGAATTATCCCTGGCCGCCGCAGAATTGAACGTCCTCATCGGTGGTGCGACGTCCGTTGCAGATTGCAGCACTCAATTCTCCCTGCCGTGGAACGATCTTCTGGCATGGGAAGTCTGGAATTCCCAGACAGATTGTTTTAAGATGCACCGGAGATTCATGGCCGCATTTCTCTTTCTCGCGGCGAGCAATAGGTTGGTAGAAGTGATAGTAGTTGTTGGGTTTTCTGCAGGAGAGCAGGGGCATCCTCAGGCCGAAGTTTACGGCGGAATGGACCCCGGCGAGATGGGATGACTGATGTGTGCCTCGCTATGGCTGAGGCGCGGGTGGGCAGTTTGGATGAGAGATGTCATTAACACTGTGAGATCCGACCAGCAATTCGCAATGGGTCGAGGATTCGCAAACAAGTTGTGACATGCGTGACTCACTGCAAGAGACGCTCTATTTCGCGTCTTCGGCAGGATGTGGTGTCTTCTTGTCCAAAACTTCGGTCAGTAGAGGGCTTCAACGCCGTTCTCCTCGTATAATGTGAGGAAGCTACGGAGTATGTCCGCTGATTGAGCCTGCCCAGTTTTGATCCCCTGGCTTGAGAACCCGACGCGACTCCGTACCACGGAATCTGGATCCTCGCGCATGACGCGGGCTTATATAGGAGCTTTCGGCTAATGCTGTTAACTGTTTTGCGGACCTTGTTTGCATTCATCTGTGCGGGGGCGGTCGCCGCGTATTGCGGGGCTGCGGCCGGTGCAGATCCCAATTCGACGGCGTTCCCGCGCATGGTGGTGAACTATCCGCTGCCTTCGTTCGTGGTGCTGTTGCTTCTGACTCAGATCATCACATTTATTGATATCTTGATCCCGAAGAAGCGGCTGGAAGTCATTTCAGCTGTCTATTTCGGGTTGCTGGTTGGCTGGTTGTTGAGCCTGATGCTGATCCTCGGTCTGGACCCCTTCCTCAGTCAGACACCCTGGCGCGGGTTTGTGCAGATCATTCTGTCGGTTTCTCTGCCTTACATCTGTATTTCGCTGTTGATGCAGACGAAAGACGACTTCCGCTTCATCATCCCTTACGTGGAGTTTTCGCGTGAAGTGAAGGGGGGGCGGCCCTTCCTGCTGGATACCAGTTCGCTGATCGATGGTCGTATCGCCGATATTCTGGAAACCAAGATCATCGATTCCGAGCTGATCGTTCCCAACTTTATTTTGCAGGAACTGCAGGATATTGCAGACAGCTCGGACAAGATGCGACGTAACCGCGGCCGGCGTGGCCTGGATGTGCTCAGCAAGCTGCAGGCGAATACGCAGGATGTTGAAGTCCGGCTGTACGAAGCGGATCAGAAAGACATGAAGGGTGTTTCGGTCGACCAGCGGCTGGTTGCGTTAGCGAAGGAACTCGGTGGCCGAGTGGTCACCAACGACTTCAACCTGAATAAGGTGGCCAGCGTGCAGGGCGTGCATGTCGTCAATTTGAACGACGTCGCCAATGCTCTGAAGCCGCGTTATCTGCCCGGCGAACAGCTGAATTTGAAGATTATCAAGATGGGCGAAGGTCCCGGCCAGGGCGTGGGCTATCTGGATGATGGCACGATGGTCGTCTGCGAACAGGGAAGCCACCTGGTCGGTCGCGAAACGGGCATCATTGTCACCAGCGTCCTGCAGAACAGTGCGGGCCGCATGATCTTTGGTCGCCCGGTGCCGTACGAAGGACCCACCAGCGCCGTGGCGGGGACATCGGCCGCTCAGCGTTAGGACTTAATAATACTTTCCGGGCGGCGGCGGAACTGGTACAAGATTTCGCGGCGGTGAGTTTCCAGCGAGTATCTCGTTTAAAGTACAAAAACTCCGCGGCTCCATCAGGGAGTGGCGGAGTTTTTGGCATTCAGGTACCGGCGCTGAATAGGCGCTGCGCGGGTCTCAGTAGGTAACCAGAATTAACTGTGTAGGCGAGCCGGACGGCGTAAGCCCCGGGATTCCTCGTAAACCCTGAGATGTTCCAAGCGATTAAGAATCCGGGGGCTTACGCCGCCCGGCTCGCCTGAGCAGTTTATTTTGCACCGTTACTTAGGAA
>CAZQUW010000083.1:0-1327 GCA_964596215.1 uncultured Planctomicrobium sp.
CGCGCAACGCCGGTTTGGCCCTTAGTTCTACGAAGAGTGGCACCACGGAGACACCGAGAACACCGAGAACACCGAGAAAAATACAGAGAGGCTGTTTTGACCAGGGGAGACACACAGGTGAGAATCGCGATCGAACTTGGAACCGGGCGCTTCACGCAAACACTGACATGCTCGGCTTCGATCCCCAGAACTCCCCCCGTCATTAAATGAATTAAAACCTGCTACATCGCACGCAAAATACTCTTCTCCGTGCTCTCCGTGTCTCCGTGGTGCCATTTTTCGTCACAAACAGAAGCCCATAACGGCGCTGACCGGAGGAGCGACTGACGGGCCGGGAGACCCGTCCCACGGGCTTTGGGCGTGTCTTAGCGAATCACGGGGAGATCGTGTTCGCGATAGCGATCGGAAGTCTCGATGACTCCCGGCTTGGCCTGCTGGTCGTCGTCTTCGAAATCGAGATCCAGCTCGGCGTCATCCGCGGCTTCACGGTCCTCAAAGCCGACGGGTTTGACAGTCGGCTTGCCGGCCCGCACGGACGTCACCGAGGGGGGCACCTGGGCCACCGGGGCATTCGCCGGCGAACTGACCTTCAGCGGCTGGACGGCGTCGAACTGCCGGCCATCGATCGTTCTGAAGCGGGCATGCAACGTCACATCCGTGCCGTGCGGCATCCGCTCCCAGGCTTCTTCAAACAGGAAACCCGCGGCCAGGAAACCGGTGTGCCAGGCCTCTTTCGTCTGTTCGGGAGTAAACGTCCAGCTCCCCACTTCCTGCATCCCTTCTGGTGCAGACAGGTCAACAGCCCGCAGTTCAATGGTGCCGGGCAACTTGACCAGGCCACCTTGATCATCGTGGGGATATAACAGAACGCTGAGCATTTCATCGCCCGGCTGGCCGTCGCGATCAATACTGCTGGTGAGGTACCCGTTGAAACGCAAGCCGACCGCTTTGAATTCGTTCTCGAAGTGTTCGGGCGAGTGCGACTGCTGGCCATTCGCGGCCAGTTGGGCTCGCAATTGAGCAATCTCGTTCTGCGAGATCTGCAATTCACCCTGCGTCGCGGTCAGCTGCTGCTGGAGGCCGGCGAGGCGGTCTTCCTGCTGGCGCAATGCGGATTCGAGGACTTCCTGCCCGCCGCGTGAGGCGCAACCGCCCACCACGGACAACGCCATGACCACCGACATCCATGTCTGGTGAACCAATCGCATAGGAATCCTGGCCAAAATGGGGCCGGCTGCCGAGCTGTTGGAAAGGGTTTGTGACAAGAGATCGAAGAACTGCCGGCGAAAGTCATCCTGACTTCCGCCGGACTGCACTTAATACTGAC
>CAZQUW010000083.1:1427-18773 GCA_964596215.1 uncultured Planctomicrobium sp.
AAGAACTGCCGGCGAAAGTCATCCTGACTTCCGCCGGACTGCACTTAATACTGACTGGATCTTCCGAACTTTGTTCCACTGCGGAGATTTGGGGCGCCAGTGCTTTGCGGCATGTTGTTCAGCTCTGGTACCGGCCATGCCGGTGAACCACACCCTGATCTTCCGTCGTGACACGTCAACTTACAAATGCGGACATTACCTCTGCGGCAGTTCAGAACTGCTTGAACGATCGCGGTCAGGAACTGCTCACATCCGGTTTTGTCAGGTATGCTCAGGCTAAGTTTGAAATCGTACTGGGCAGTTTGTCCAGCACGTTGTCGATCAAGCCATAGGCCTTGGCTTCTTCCGACGACATGAAATTGTCACGATCGGTATCGCGTTCAATTTCATCCAGCGTCCGGCCGGTGTGCTTGACCATCAATTCGTTCATGCTGCGCTTGATGCGAATGACTTCCTTCGCGTGAATCTCGAGTTCGGTCGCGGTGCCTTCCATGCCAGCCAGAGGCTGGTGGATCATGATCCGGGCATTCGGCAGCCCGTAACGTTTTCCCTTGGCTCCCGCGGTCAACAACATGGCCCCCATACTGGCGGCCTGGCCGATGCAGTAGGTCGCCACGTCGCAGGAAATGATCTGCATCGTGTCGTAAATTGCCATGCCGGCCGTGATCGAACCGCCTGGCGAATTAATATAAAAGTGAATGTCGGCCTTCGGATCTTCAAACTGCAAATACAACAGCTGCGCGACGATACTGTTCGATACGACATCGTTCACCTGCGTGCCCATGAACACAATGCGGTCCTTGAGCAGCCGGCTGTAGATATCCATCGCCCGCTCTTCGCGGCCGTTTTTCTCAATTACGTAGGGGACGAGGGTCGTCATAGTATGCTCATTTGTGATGTCCGGCAGTGATGACGAAGCAGTTGAACCAGACAGCAATCAGGCGAGGTTTAAGCCTCGCGCTGGATCAACAACAATACGCGCCACTGACCGTGGGGGGTCAATACCAGATCTCCGAAAACTCTTCAATCGCAGTTCCGAGACAAAGCGTCATGAACGCTCGTATTTCGATCAAATCTTAAGCCCTGCGAGAGTCTGAGGGTTGCGGTGAGCGAGAGGCCAGCCGATTCTGACCTGACCATTCTCTCATGCTCCGTGGTCCTCGCCCTCTGTTGCCCTCAAACGACTTCGACAGCCGAGATCGAAACTGAAATCGACTTACGTCGCCGGCGTAATAATTTCCGTCTTCTTCGGAGCCGCGACAAGAACTTCATCCACCAGGCCATAAACCCGGGCTTGTTCGGCTGACATATATCGATCGCGATCGGTATCTTTCGCAATCACTTCCAACGGCTGACCGGTGTGCTTGGCCAGAATCGCGTTCAGAATCTCACGCGTGTCCAGGATATCCTTCGCTTGGATCTCGATATCCGAAACCTGGCCGCCCACTTGACCGTAAGGTTGATGAATCATCATCTTGGAATGGGGCAACGCATAACGTTTGCCTTTGGTCCCGCCGGCGAGAACGATCGCGCCGCCGCTGGCTGCCAGGCCCACGCAGTACGTCGCGACATTGCATTCCATGAACTGCATGGTGTCGTAGATCGCCATCGTGGCGGTGACCGAACCGCCCGGCGAATTGACATACATGTGGATGTCCTGATGCCGATTTTCCGACTGCAGAAACAGCAGCTTCATGACGATCAAGTTCGCGCTGCCATCATGGATCGGGCCATCCAGAAAAATGATGCGATTTTCCAGAAGAAGATCGCCAATCCCCATTTGTCGCTGCCGCGAATAATCTCGAGGACGCTGCAACTGAGGCGAATACTGTGCTGCCATCAGCGGGTCGAACATGCTGAATTCCCTTCCCACCAGCGATCAATCGTGTGTACGAGGTTCTTAAAAGAGCGTCTCACGTGAGCTGACAGCTCCGTCGCCCCGTAAACTTGGCAGTCAGGCCAAGTCGTCGGAATTATAGGCGCGCCTGTCGCGGATTGAAGCGGATTGGCACATTAAGATCAAGTCCAGGGGGGCAGCTGGCCGGCGAAAGTCTTAGCAGGGCTGGACCTTGCGAGTCGTCTGGCTCACATTTGGCAAGCGGAAAAAGGATGCTCGCCGAGCCTCATCCGCGGATGACGCGACACAACGCAACAGGCCCGGCATTACCTCAGGGGGAATGCCGGGCCTGCATAGTTTGAGAATAGAACTGCACGCACACCACAGTTCTGCGGACTTATTTCTTGACGATCAAGCTTGCCTTGGAAGGCTTGCCAGGCCGAGATGTCGGGACTTTCTTCCCGTCCGCTGTTAGGGGGGCGGCGGTGTCCGTGACTGATTTCGCAGGCTCACCAGTTTCTTTTTCGCCCGACTCGGAATCCAGCTCCACTGCTGCTGTCTTTAGTCGGAATCTGTCGTGTCGGAACCTTTTGCAGACTTACCGTCACCTGACTTCAACGGACTTCCCTGTTCCTGTTTTTGTTCGAATTTTGCTCCGTCGGCAGTCTTACCCGCAGTGCGGGTCCTGGTTTTCGAATGCGATGCCAATTCGGCGTTGTGTTCCTTGTTCTTTTCGATGCGGGCCTGGCGTTCGACTTCGGCCTCGGCCTTCTTGCGTTGCAGGTCGGCAATATGGGCCGCCTTCTTCGCCGCGGCTTCCGCCTGGACCTTTTGCTGCCGCTCCAGGTACGCCTTGTGCGCCGCCTGCGCCTGCTTCAGCTGTTGCTGCTGCACCTGCTGGTAACGTCGCATCAGGCCCGACAAGTTGCCGCGGCGCTGCGCCTGCGCCGTCGGCAAGTTAACCAAGCTCGTGAAAACGACGGCTCCGCAGATCCACAACGTGGAAGATTTCATGTTTGTGTCCCCTGGTGACAGTTCGGCCGGTCTCAAACGGAAACCGGTCAAACTGATCAATGTCAGTTACTCTATTCATCAAGATGCGCAGCTCGCACTGGCAACTCGATTAATAACCCTTTAGAAACCAATGCCCGGGCACAAGGCATTAATTCATAATCACTTAGGGCACTGACAATGCAGAAGACGACATTTAGTCATGAAGAATTATTTCGCCGCAGACAGGCGGAAACCCTCGGCCTTCAAGGCGATCCGATATAGACTCTTATCGACAGTGATATACAGAGTCTTACTCTCGGCACCACTGCCGAACGTGACGTTACTGGGCACTCCCACCGGCTCGGCAGTATCGTCAGGCTGCGGAGCACCGGTCGGAATGAACGCCACTTCCTGGCCATCGGGATTCAGCACCAGTACTCCGGGGCGCTTCAGGCCGCGCGATGTCAGGTAGATACGCCCCAAGGCATCGACCGTCATCCCGTCGCAGCCATTCTGGGTGCCGAAGTCGTACAGCACCTTACGGGGGCCATGGACCTTGCCGTCAGCTCCCAGGGGGAAGGCGTAGACTTTCATCGCACCTTTCTTGGTGACTGGTTCAATACCAATCCTGTCGGTCCCGTTGTTGTGATCCGCCACATACAACGTCTTGCCGTCGGGACTGAGAGCCACTCCGTTGGGCTTCTCGACATCATGGGTGATCTCGATCACGCTGCCATTCGGATCAACGCGGTAGACGGCCCGGTGTTCCAGCTCCCGCGTCTCGACACCCAGGTACTTGGGATCGGAGAAATAAATACGGTCGTGGCGATCGATGACCAGGTCGTTCGGAGCGTTGAATCGCTTACCCTCAAACTTGTCGGCCAGGACCGTTCGCACCCCCGTCTTGAGGTCGTAACGCACGATGGCACGGCCACCAAAATCAGACCCTTCACACGCATTCAAGCGGCCCTGCGTGTCAAACTTCAGGCCGTTGGACTTCATGCTGTCGGCCTTGAAAACCGTGGTTTCCTTGGTCTTGGGATGGAACTGCAGGATCATCCCCTTGTCTTCACCGAAGGGAATGTCAGAAAAATAGATCGTTCCATCGGGGGCAACCGTCGGGCCTTCGGTCAGCCCTCCTTTGATTTTTGCCGACCGGGTAAACAGCAATTCCAACTTCGCGTCGGGAGCCACGATGGACTCACCCGTTGGCTTGGGCAGCTCAGCAAATGCTGGCAGATTCGCAAACAGGACGACGGCCAGACAGCAAACCCCATGGCGCATGTTGTTCTCCCGGTTGTGTGACGTGATTTGAGACATCCAACGGATCAAATCGTACACAAAACAAGAGCATTGAGCCAACGCACCGCAGGATCAGTTTCCAGCCTGCGACTACGTAGCTTGACTCTCCAGAGTCGAGCGAACATCGCGAACAGACTGTCAGGACTGCTGGATCAGCAAAAACTCACCCGACTCTGCAGAGTCGGTCTACGGCTTAACCACCGTCACCGTCAGCGGCTCGGCCGAATAAGCCAGCTTCATGACGAAATTCAGTGAGACGTTCGCCATCACCGACACCAGTTGTTTCTCCACAGGGGCGGCATCTTTGGCTGCCACCAGCACTATGCTCCCCGTGCTTTGCCCGGCAGTCAGCAGGGTCTGGCTGTTCTTCTCATCAAGAGTCACCCCCTTCGGCAGGCTGTCTCCGAAGATCGAGCCGAGATGCCGGTAGATCACATCAAGAGTGATATTCTGCGTGAAACCCTCGGCGCGGACAATCGTGACATCGATCTTCTTCGATTCCCCCGGCTTCAAAGTGATGTCGTTGGTGCTTAACTTGACCGAGATAATATCGAGGGTCTCACCCACGGACACCGTGTGTGTGGTGACGGGATAGTGCCCGCGGCCGCCGCCGGGGAAATACACTTCCTGCAGCGGATTGGCTTCACGGGTGATCGTCAGCGGCGGCTGGCCTTCTGCTTGAGGATGCGTGCCCGTACCGATGATGCGAATGTTGCTCGCCACCATGGGCGCATCCGCCGCGGCCTGCAGAATGATGCAGCCGTCATTTCCGGTGGCCAGGATCCGTCCGCAAGTCGCGGTGACGCCCGCGGGCAGACCCTCGACGCTCAATTGAACTTCGCCGGCAAAACCGTGCTTGCGATCGACCCGGCAGAAGATCGTTCCGTTGGTGCCGGGGGTCAGGATCGTCTTGTCACTGTCGAGCGACAATTCAAAGGTCGGTGCGGTCCGGGTCACCTTCAGGAAGTACACAAATTCCGGTCCGCCGCGCAAATGGAGGTCGCGAATTTCAATATAAAATTTGCCGTCAGCCGGAGCGGTCCAGGTATCGATCCGCGAATCGGCAATGGTTAACCGGCCGGATCTGGCATCGTCATTCTCAGCAAGCGTTCCCGCTTTATCGTTGGTAATCCGGACGATGGAATCGAGGCTCGATTGCAGCTGCCGGGCGACGACTTCCACGGCGAAAGTCTCTCCCTTCTTGGCCTCGAAACTGTAGTAATCAATATCTGCCTCGGCTTCGATGCGTCCCGAGATTCCGGCCGGAATCGTGACTGCAAGGGCTTTTTCGGGGGTGTTGTTCTCACCAGCCACCTCAGTCACGGCGGGCAGGGTGCTGGCGAAGACAGTGACGGGATTACTGAGTTGATCGCCCATCGGAACGCCGACAGACATCGGACCTTCCGGGGTTTCCATCGGCACCTTCAACTGACTGACAGGCTGCGCGGGAAGCTGGAAGCCGACCAAATCCAGCTTACTGTCGGCACCGGGAGTCAGGGCCAGCGGAAAGACCTGGGTCACCAGCGGCCGCGAGTTGATTTCAATGCTGTACCGCCAATCGACGTTGCCCTGGTAGCGGACATCGCGGATCTCGAGGAAGTACTCGCCCGCCTGCTCGAACCGGTAGCGTAAACAAGGATCGGCGTAGAACTCGTTGTCCGCCTGCGCCAATGTCGTACCGGACACATTTCGAACCGTGATGATCGGGTCCGAATGGGTTTGCAGGTCATGAATTTTGTTCTGCAGGCGCGACGACTGCACCAGGAATGAGAGCGACGTACCGGCTTCGACTTTGAACTTATACCAGTCGACATCTTCCCCCTTTTCGATCGTGCCACACACGGTCGCAGGCAGGGTGATTTCCTGGGCGACCAGACGCGAATCGTTCGGGTCTTTCTCGACGACGACGGGATCCTTGACGATCACCAGTTGACCGATCGTGCTGGCCCCCTGGGGTGTCGCGATGCGAAATTCACGCACACCCGGCAAGGCCTCCGGAGCCACCGTAAACTTGACCTTCAACTTGGCAGCAGGGGGCCGCTTGCCCCGCTTTTTTTCGTTCGGCTTGGGCTCGGCGGGCTTCTCACCCGGCTTCACTTCGGGCGGGACAACCTCCCCAGTCACCCCCTGGCCGGTCACAAAAATCTGATACGCACCCGAGAGATCGTACCGGGCGCTGACTTCATGCTCGGACGTCTGCCCCACCTGCGCAGCAACCGGATGCAGGCTCATGACCATGGGATACGACTTCTGAGCCACCGCAGCCGAGCCGCAACACAGCATCAGGCCAACGCTCAAGACGATTTTCAGTCGGGTCATCGATCTCTCTCCAGTAGTCCCAGATTTCGCCGTGCTGCACAGCACTGGCAGAGCCAGTGGCACCCAACATCTTAATCTTTGGTTTGACGGAGTCTTAGTTCACAAACAAAAACTGCTTGGAGTTAATCAGCGCCCACAACAGGTCCTCGTAGAACTCCTTGGGGCTCGGGCTGCTGGCCAGGAACGTCCGAGTCGATTCGAGTTCCGCGGCCGACGGGCGCCGTGACAATGTCGCCAGATAAATATCGGCGACGATTTCCTCGTGCGGCTTCTTCTGTTCCAGCAACTTCGCAATCCGGCCTTTGCCGTCAGCGATCTTGTTGGTGATGATGTCGCCATTCAGCGTGTGCAGGGCCTGGGCGAGGTTCTCGTCGGGAGTTCGTTCACACTCACAGACCGACGCACGTTGCGGCTTGGCAAACGTGGTCAGGAAGTAATCGGGATAGATCGCGTCAGGCAACTCGATGGCCCGCGTCCCCAGCGGCAGATCCTTAAACTTGGTCTGCGTGCCAGCGACCGTATCGATCGCATCGAGCAACGGTTCGGCCGTCAGCCGCTTGACGCGGAAGTGACTGTAGAAGCGGCGGTCCGACGCATTTGAGGGAGTCGGCTGGGAATCGAGCTGATACAGCCGGGACGTCATGATGGTCCGCATCAGATGCTTCAGGTTGTAGCCGTTCTTCACAAAGTCATCGGCCAGGGCGTCCAGCAAGGCGGGGTTGCTGGGCGGATTCGTCGCGCGCATGTCGTCGATGGGTTCCACCAGGCCGCGGCCCAGCAGGTAGCCCATATAGCGATTGACGATATTCCGCGAAAACATCTTGTTGTCGCCCGCGGTCAGCCACTTGGCCAGAGCCAGTCGCCGGTCGAGCGGATCGGTGACGGACGGCCCATCCAATGGGGTTGGCGGAATAATCTTGCCGGTGCGCGGATGGCTGACTTCGCCCCCGTTGCGGACCACGACGACCGCTTCACCCCCAAACAGACCAAACTCCTGGCTGGTCTTGTTACCAATCTGCGAGAAGAACGCCGCGAAGCCGTAGTAATCTTCCTGGCCATACTTCTCGAAGGGGTGATGATGACACTTCGCACACTGCAACCGGACCCCCAGAAACAGCTGCGCCGTGGTCTCTGCCAGATCGGGCGGGTTATTCGCCAGGCGGAAGTAGTTGGCAGGACCGTTTGAGAAAATGGAGCCCTTGGCCGTGACCAGTTCGCGAGTGAACTTGTCCATGGGCTTATTCACCTGGAACGAACTCTTGATCCAGTTGTGCATGGCCCACATTCCCTGGGCACCCAGGTCGGAGCTATTGGAGCGAATGAGGTCGGACCACTTCAGTGACCACAAGGCGGCGTACTGGTCGTTGTAGATATCCTGTGCGGGGTCACCGGTCAGACCCAGCAGCCGATCGACGAGTTTTTTACGCTTGTCGGGATCGGTGGAGTCGATGAACGCAGTCGCTTCGGCCGCGGTGGGGAGCGTACCGATGGCGTCGAGAAAAGCACGTCGCAGGAAGGTCGCATCGTCGCACAATCCCGACGGTGTGATTCCCAGTTCACGATACTTTTCGGCGGCAAATTTATCGATGAAGGTGTTCTCGGTCCATTGCGACAGATCGGCCGAATTCGCATATGGGACGACCACCATCGAGATCGCCCCCTGGCCTTCAAACCGCACCATCGCCGGTGCCTGGCCACGCCCCCGGGTCGTCACCATGCCGGTTGGCGTCACCGACAATACGCCATCATCCAGCGAATCAAATTTCGCCCAATGCGTAACATCGCGGACCACACCATTGCTGTAGGTAGCTTCAGCCCGCAACTGTTGCTGCATGCCAATTTCTCCGACGCGATGTGCGGGGTATACCGCCAGGCTGACCACCTTGGGGGCGTCTTTATCAGGACCGGGCGCACCAGCGGCGATCCACTTCGCCAGGTACTGATAATCGACACTTCCTTTTTCCAGACGCCGGCTGCCACCATGCGGTACGATCATGGTCGGCTTCAGCAATAACAGGCTTTGTTCCGGTTCCACAAAGTTAACACGTCGTTGCTGGCGATCACGGACGATTGCGGCCAGATCCTGATCGGGAGCATAACCAAAGACCGACAGGATGAACCCACCCTTGCCGTGCTGGCTGGCGTGACAAGCACCCGCGTTGCAGCCACTCTTGCTGAGAATCGGCTGGACATGTTCCGTAAAGCTGACTTTGGAGGTGGCTTCAATTCCAGTCACCACGACTTCCACCGGCTTCGCCGTTTCGCCCACCGTGACGGTCACCACCGTCTGGCCGTTCTTCATCGCCAGCAAGCCGCCGGCCGGACTGACCGTCACGATGCTGGGATCGGCCGAGACGAACTTGGCCTGGGGAGTCAGGTCGGGAGACTTATTGGTCACGGCCCCCTGGGGATCGGACTGCGTGACGACGAGTTGCGTGCGGGCGAACTCTTCCTTCAGCTCCACCTTCGGAGGCACAACGACAAAATCGGCGGCGGACAGCATGGCGGGGCAGAAACAAGTCACTGCCCACAATGGGATCAGCATCCAGCGGCATGTCACCATCGCAGTGAACTCCCTCAATTTATCGTGATTTGCAGGAAAGACGTCGTGGGGCGGGCAGGCAATTTGTGCGGGCAATGCTACGCGGCAAACTCAACAACGCATCGACGGCGAATCCAGAATGGGAATTCCGATTCAGAAACGCTGTCGACGGTTACTCGTTACATCTGGTCTATTTTGACAAATGCCAAACGCGAATGCCATACATAAATAGGGATAGATGCTTCATCGGCGCGAGATTCCGGTGGCGTTGAAGGGAATTGCGTCCCACAGCCGGCCCGGGCCAAATCACCACCCGCAGCAGCGATCAGGGGATTTTTGACGGCAGAAAGTTCGAGTCCGCGGCACACCGCTACGGCTCTGTCAAACATAGAAAACCGTGTGCCCCTGGATCTGCCAGTGCTCTGCAGAACTGCGAAATCCACGGTCGCACTGGCAGAGTCAGCGGCACCCAGCCGCAAAATCGATCTGTGACAAAGCACTACGTCGATTTTGCGTCGGCTCGCGCCGCCGCCGTGTCGCGACGCTGCTGCTTCCAATTGGCACTGCCGCCTTCGTTTCGCAGTTCCTCGCGCAGTTCGGCAGGCGACATCTTCAAGGATTGCTCGAACTTCCAGAGCTGATATCCGTAGTCACCCATTCCAAACACCAGAAATACTGCGGCCAGTAACCAGGCGAGTGTCACAAAACTGGTGCCGACGATCTGGGCACACGTCGCCAGGTCGTACTCGGACAAGGTGGCAATCCGTCCCAGGTTCGTCCACAGGTACCAGACCCCCAGCGAGACAATCGCAAGGTATTTGACCAGCCCCCAGCCGGCCTGATTGACATTCTCCAGTTGCCACAGCCTGGCCATCCCGTGCGGCAAACTCAGGCGCGAAAAATCGGGGAGAACGTCCTGCGCCTGAAATCGAAAACCAACCTGCAGAAAGTGGGCGGCCAGACAGCACACCCACAGGCAACCGCAACCACCCAGAAACGAAAGCCCGATCCGGGAAATGACATCCCAGGTCAGGGCTCCAACTGAGTCCATCGTCAGTTCGCTGACTGGCGGCCGTTGCAGTGTATCGGTCAGAAACTGTGTCAGCTCCACCACCAGGCGTCCGCCAAATAATTGCAATGCCAGAGCAACCCCTACCAGCCGGCACGCGGTCCCCAGATCGACACTGCGCGGACCGAGCCCCTCCTCGCGCGCTTGACGTCGGCGACGTTCGGTGGGCTGCTCGGTCTTATCGTCGACCTCAAGTGCCATAACAATTTCTGTCGCGGAATCTCGTCATTATCGCGCCGCAGTCCAGTCCAGGGCTGCCACATGGACGCGAATCCAACTCTAATGGCGAAGGGCCTGCAGCACGATCTGTTGAGTCCCCGGAATCAGTTCTATCAAACGCTCGGTCGTCCCGCTGAGTGCTAACGCCAGGACTCCCATGGCAATTCCGACCTTTAACATGGCACTTGTGCCCACGCCCTGGAACTGGGGAGCCACGCTGCTCGCATGAGCCACGATTAATCCCACCAGGATCTGCGCGGCGATCACCGGGGCCGAGAGCTGCAGGGCCAGGCTTAAGGACTGCTGAATCAACTCCGCAGCCACCGGCAGGATGTCCAGCGGTGCCGCACCACAACCGGGGGGGAATGCCCGAAAAGTCTCCAGGAGGGTCGACACCAGCAACAGATGACCGCCCAGCAGAATCAGGAGCAAATTCCCGATCCAGAAGAGCAGTTCTCCCATCGCCGAGCCCCCCTCTTCGCTATCGATGCCCGCTGACGAAGTGATCCCGAGACCGGTCTGTTGATCAATCAGTTGACCCGCCATGCGGAACCCCTGCAAAATCAGATTCGCCCCAATTCCCAGCAGAAATCCCAGGCAGAGTTCGCCAGCCCCCAGCCCCAGAAAGCGCACCATCGCAGCCAACTCTCCGGCCGCCGGCACAGAATGCGAGCGAGACGTGGAATCAAGCTCCACAGCGGGCTTTTCCTGCAGCAACTGCCGGTCATGACTGACTGGCTGGATCTCGCGACTGGCGGACGTAGTAGCGGCCGGTCGAAGCGCCCCGCGCGCCGACAGTGACACGTTGGGCGTGATCATGCCGGCCATCACCACCAGTAACATTGCCCGCAGTTGCCAGGGGATCGTCGCGGGATTACAGCCGGGCAGGGCCACGAGCAACCCCAGCAACCGGCAGCCAACCAGCAGATGGTCCGCCAGTAAGGCCAGCAGCGTTACTCCATAGGCCACCAGCGAGGCGTCCGCGAACGAATTTTCCAAAGCGGACGGCATGAGTAACTCGTCAGGATCCGGGATACACTTGTTGAACTAACCGGATTCAGAGGTTGGACGGAATATTGCGAAACAGTTCTGATGAATAATCTACCAGCATTTCCAGGCCCCAGGGCAACGTGACCAACGCGATGAACATGATGACCACCAGCCGCGGCACAAAGCTAAGACTCTGATCATGCAACTGGGTCGCGGTCTGCAAGGCACTCGTGATCAGCCCGATCAGCAACGCCACGCCCAACACCGGAGCCGCCAGGACCAGGGCGATCAGCAGTGCATGTCGGGCGAGTTCGATGGCCTGATCGGCAGTCATGATGGCATTCTTCGATTCACAAAAACTCGTCGTCAGAGAGTCCCAGAAGTCAGGGCCTGACGGTACCCGGCACACCTGATCCAATGGAACAGGTCGTGATTCAAGTCACCGCCCGGACGCTCTCAATTAACATTCCGACGGTGAGTGTCCAACCGTCAATCAACACGAACAACAACAATTTGAACGGCAAGGAAATCTGCGTCGGCGGCAACATCGACAGCCCCATGCTCATCAACACCGCCGCCACCACGAGGTCGATAATCAGGAACGGCAGATAGATCTGAAAACCGATCAGAAAGGCGGTCTTCAATTCGCTCAGCAAATACGCGGGCAGGAGGACCGTCAGCGAGACCTCATCGTACGTCTCCGGCTCCTGCCAGTTTTCGGCATCAATGGAACCGGCCGGGGGGCGCTGGTATTCGACGAACATCCACACCGCATCAGGATTATGCGCCTTCTCAATCTGCTGGCTCATAAAACGACGCAGTGGTCTGACCGTGTTCTCGAACACCACCGGGAAGGATGGTCGCGAGGCCCCGGCAGGGGGATCTGTATAAGGTCGAATGCCCTGTTGATAACTTTCGTTCCACACCGGTGCCATCACGAGCAGCGTCAGGAACAAGCTCAAGCCCATCAAAACCTGATTCGGGGGCAGATTCGGTGTGCCCAAGGCCTGCCTTAACAAACTGAGTACGACGATAAATCGCACGAAGCAGGTCGACATCATCAGGATGGCGGGTGCCAGGCTCAGCACGGTCACCGCGAGCCACACGTTGATACTGGATGACAATCCCTGGGGAGAAACAAACTGGTCGACATTCAAGTTCGGCAACCCCGGCATCAACGGCGTAGCGGGTTGTTGCGGCGCGGCCTCGGCCTGTCGCAGAGCAGGTGGATTTCGACGCTGATCGATATTGAATTCCGGCCGCAATTCGTTGACGGGAGGCTTGTTCGGATTGGCTGCAAAACGGGTCTTTTGAGCCCGTGGAGCCCCCGACTGTGCCTGAGCCGTCACCGGACGTGGCCACCAGAGCTGTCCGCAGATGACCACCAGGAGCGCCGCAACAGTCAGCATGCGCCAGCGACCAGCCTCGGCAGTGACGTTCGAGAGCGATCGATACATCGCGGCACGAATTGCCCGCAACGCCCTCCCCCCGCGCGCTGGTTCTCCGGTGTCCCGTTCCTGATCAGCCACGGTGACCTCCCGTGCCGGTCGGTCCAGCAGTCGTGCGAGACAGTTTCCCGAGATGTGGACCACTCAACGGCGTCCCCGACACGGCCCCCGGCAAACATTGGCCGGTGATCTGTTCCACTTCCAACGGATCGGTGATCTCCGCCAGGGTCGTCAAACCATGTTGAGTCGAATTGGCAACCACCAGAATCTTCGAACCGCAGCGGATCAGCTGCAGGCTGTTTCGCGAATCCACATACCGTTTGCCCAGGACCTGCACCACGTCCGCAGGCAACATGCCGGGCAAGCGGGTTCCATGGCGGGAAAATGCATAGCCCGCCGCAACCACGATAGCCAGTACGAACAGCAGGCTGCCCAGCGTCGTGCTCCATCCGGATGAAGCTTTCGCCGAACTGGGGGCGGCCCCCCGTACTGCGTTCGGCGAGCGGCCCAGTTTCAGCGGTGCGTCGGCCGAGGAAATCGGCGCGGCATCCTGCGCGCGGGGAATCAGCAAAGGCTCCTGCCCCCAGGCCATGCCCGGCAGCAACAACCAAGCCCACACCAGCCAGCTTCCCTGCCAGCGCGACACGAGGCGATTCCTTTCGCAGCGGGTGGACTTCAGGAGAAGTCTCGCTGCACCGCGGAGTGATAAAGCTCCGTAATGCGCACCCCCATTTGGCCATCAATCAGCAACACTTCACCCCGGCCGACCAGTTTCGTGCCACGATAAATGGCCACGGGGTCGTCCGAGAATTCGTCCAGTGCGATCAGTGCCCCGGGGCGCAGTTGCTCCGCAACTTCCCGGTCCAGTGCGGTCTGGCCCAGTTCGATCGTCAGTTGCACCGCCTCCGGTTCCGAGACGGACTCGATAACGTTCTCTGGCGGTGTCACTGAATTCGACATGACTGGCCTCCCAGACCATTCCTGCTGATCACCGGCGCTATATAAACCGGAACCCGGTTTCCGTCAATCCGAGGAAGTTCAGGGAAGCTGGGCAGGCAGTATCTCTTCTTCGAATTCAGTTCGCCTCGCCACTCGGGCGCCATGCGAAGTTCGGGGGACTCGGCGGGCACCGACAGGCCTGAAGCCCAACGATGTGCCCGCCCCCGACTGATCATCGCTTACACCTTAAAGATGGTCCGGCTCGCCACGGGGCTGTACTTCGCCAGCTTGACGGGATCGAGAGTCACTCCCAATCCGGGCCGCGTCGGGATTTCCAGGAAGCCCTCTTTATCGATGATAAACGGCTCTTTGGTCAAATCTTCGATGTAAACGCACGGCGTCAAATGTTCGACAAAGCGGGCCACCGGGACCGCTGCGGCCAGTTGCAGATCGGCCGCCAGACCGATCGCCGTGTTCCAGCCGTGCGAGACCATCTGCACGTTGTGATCGTGGGCCATCCAGGCAATGCGGCGGGACTCGGTGAGTCCCCCGTTCTTGGTGACGTCGGGCTGAATGATGTCGACGGCACGGCGTTCAATCCACGGCATGAAGGATTGCCGGCGGGTCAGCACTTCGCAGCTGGCAATCGGTACCGGCGAATTGCGCGTCAGCTCGATGTAGCCTTCGATGTCATCCGGCGGCAGGGCTTCTTCGAACCAGACGATGTCGTACTTGGCCAGCATGTCGGCGGTATTGCGGGCCCAATTCACGCCGTGCGGCCAGAATTGCTCGCTGCCCCCCGCGTCGACCATCAGTTCGACGTCCGGACCAACGGTTTCCCGGGCCGTTCGGACCAGCAGTTCATCGAACTTACGGTTACGCCGGCCAAACGGACGCCAACCGAGCTTGATGGCCTTGAAGCCACGGGCCACGGTCGCCTTCAGCTCCTGGGCCAGTGGTTCGGGTTCGTTGAACAACATCGATCCATAGGGCTTGATCCGCTGCCGGTAGTTTCCCCCCATCAGGCGGGAAATGGGCTGGCCGCAAGCCTGCCCGAAGAGATCCCACAAGGCGATATCGATGCCGCTGATGGCATGTTCGACCGCACCGCCGCGGCCTTGCCAGAACGACGACTGACGGAGCGTTTCACTGACACGTTCCGGTTCCACCGCCGACTCGTTCTTCAACAGCGGCCAGAGCAACTGGATGGATCCGGCCACCAGTTGTCCCGAAGTAAAGACACTGCCGGCACCGGTCAGCCCGGCATCGGTGTGGACTTGCACGAGCGTGTGCAGATTCTCTTGCGGCTCATGCCCCTGCGGCCAGCCTCCGTCCACAGTTCCACCTGTGAGAGGACAAACGGTAACACCGGTGATTTTCATGCGTGTTGCTCAAGATTAAGAATTGGGAGTGAGTTCGGCCACGGCGCAGATGCTACGAGTCTGATTCGAGGAGCAAGCCCGAGAGCAAGGCTGCTCCTCAGTCCCCAGAAGTGCGCTGAGCCAGCCCAAGACAACTCCTTGGATCGACCAGTCACAGGGAGCGGCTAAGCCCCGAAGGGGCACGCCCCCTCAGGGCTTAGATGCAAGTCTGTGTTGGAAACCCAGGGCCTGGTCCTGGGCTGGCCCGGCGCGCCCCACAGGGGCTCGATTTAGTGTTTCACGGATCTTTCGGTTCCGCAGTCTTCGGAGCCTTTTTAACGATTTTGCCCGTCTGAATGTCTTTGACGACTTCCGCCAGAAGTGCGGGATCGTCACTGGCGACGATGTGGTCAATCCGGCTCTGCGGGACTTCCATGCGCTCCATGGCTTCCCGGGCGGTGACCCAGAAATTGGCCCGTTTCTTGCCCGACGCCAGGAACAGATTGGTCACCAGTTCGGCGAGCCGTTGCTCGTCCATCTGCTCGCGGTTGTCGTAGAACCGCGAAATGACCTTCTTTTGATACTTGGAATACTCGCGGTCAGCCATGGATTTTTACATCGCGAATGGGTTAGTCGAAGCCCGGTTTCAGGAACCGGGGACCTTCAATATCTGAAAAACTCGCACCCGGCAGTCGGCAGTCCATCTCGACTGATTCGTGCCTTCAAAAACTGGGGTGGGGTACCACCGGCTCTGCGAATGCCATCGCCAGGCGACTCGCCAGCCACACACTGGCAGAGCCAGTGGTACCCCTGATTTTCGCGTTCGCAGAGTACTAGAAATTCTTCTCTTCGTCGGTAAACGAAACGTGATACTTCTGCTTCAGGCCTTCCATCCATTCGTAGGCCAGCTTCACATCGTCCTGCGATGCAATGTGGCTGTAGGCACTCGGAATCACCCCCGGAATAATTCCAAACAGGCGTTCCTTCATGAAGGTCTCACGGAGGCGGTCGGTTTCTTCACCCGGCTTGGGCTCACGGTTAATCACGCGGATCACGTAGACAATGCTGTGATCACGATTCGGAGCAAATCCCGCTTCGCCAATTCCCAGTTCGTCACAGGCCACCTGCATGAACTCTTCGTCGGCATCTTCCACAAAAGCGATGGTCGACAATGTCGGCGGCTGGGTTTCCCACATGTTGGGCGACGGGGTCGCGGGGGTCATCCAGCTGAAGTCAGCCGTTTCGTGGACCAGGACGGGCAAGCCGGCCTTGTCGTTGGTGACGGTCTGCCCCTTCAAGGCCACTTCCAGCTTTTCCTTATTGCCGGTCAACTTCGCCAGCTCAGCGGCCCGCTTGGTCGCCACGGGGTACGCTTCCTGCAACTTCCAGGCAGCGAGGACCTGCTCCTTAATCCCCGGGTCGGTAAACTTCGGCACGTGTGACTTCACTTGCTCCGCCTTCCAGTAGACATACACGTCCTGGGTCTCGGAATCCTTACCCATCTCGGCACTATAGAGCTGCTCTTTGCCGAACAGCACGTTCAGAATGCGTCCTGCACCACCCGGCTGGAAGGGATTGTCACCTTCGTCGATGACCTTACCCAACCCGGGGGTCTCGTCGATTTCCTTGGCCGACACGAGTTCGGTAGCGGAGAACTTCATCCCCAGCTTCTTACCCACATTCTTCAGATCATTGGCCGCAAGGCTGATGACCTTTTCGCGGAGCTCATTGGTGATTTCAGCCGGAATTTTTTCGGTTGCATCGGGATCGAGCTTCGTCTTCGATTCCACGAACGGTTCGTCGCCATCGAGTTCCGTGTCTTCGTCGAAGTCGATGTAGGCCTTATTGTCGATCACTGACACCGGCATGTTGTAACGCAACTTCCGGTCATCCAGGATTTGAAGCGCGTCGGTGCTGGCCTTTTTCAGGGCTTCCTGCGTCCGCTGCCGCAACAATTCATCGCGGATGTTTTCTTTCAGATCATCCGTCAACGGCTGATACTTAACAGGCGCGGTGACGGGCTTTTCCAATGCCGGAGCATCCGCCGCTGGCTTCTCTCCGGCTGGCTTGTCAGCGGCCGGTTTCTCATCATTCGATTTCTCAGTGGCCGGCTTGTCAGCAGCGGGTTTTTCCGCAGCCGGCTTCGGGTCAGCCGGTTTGGCATCGGCAGGCTTCTCGGCAGCCGGCTTCGGTTCTTCTGGCTTGGCATCCGCCGGCTTCTCTGTGGCAGGCTTCTTTTCTTCAACAGCGGCTTTGTCGGAGGCCGGCTGATCTTCACAGGACTTTTCCGGCTTGGCTTCAGTTTCAGACTTTTCTTCTGGCTTCTT
>CAZQUW010000083.1:18873-24012 GCA_964596215.1 uncultured Planctomicrobium sp.
CCGGCTTGTCAGCGGCGGGCTTTTCGGTGGCATCCTTGGCTGGCGTATCCTTGGCTGGTGCGTCGGACTTGGGGGTGTCATTCTCGGGCAATGCCGGCGCCGCGGGGCTCTCCGGAGCCAGTTCCGGATTCAACGGGTCATTCTCACCCGCTGTCGGGGCATCCGGCTTTTCGATGGCGCGATAGAGTGAATCCTTGTTCTTCTCGTAGAAGTCGGTGACATCCTTATCGCTGATGGCAGGGATCGTCTTTTCGAGATCGTCGTAATTGGCAGTCAGGTATTGCACCCGAACTTTGTACGGCTGGCGGAAACCGGGAGTGGCGTAATCCGGCCCTTGTTCGGCAAAGCGTTGTTTGTGCGCTTCGAAGAACGGCTGCAGGACGGAATCGGCCGGATCCTTGATCAGCTTGGCAAACTCGCTGACCGGCAACGCGGCGACTTCCAGGTTCTGCCGCACTTTCATCCGGCGGTAGTATTCCCAGTACTGCTCGGGGGTGTGATCGATCATCGGCCGCGTGATCATCCACGCGTTGCGTGCCAGCAACTCGTCGCGGAACAGATCATAGAGTTGCTTCTCACGCATATTCGACGAGCTGAGGATGTCCCGAAACTGGTCGGGGGTCAGCTTGTTTTCGGTCATCCGTGTAATGTGCGAGGTCACCATGGCATCGGTCACCACGAGACCGAGGCGTTTGGCCTCCAGCCGCATGAGGTGTCCCCAGACGATATTGTGATCACTCTCGGGTTCGCCGGGCCATTCGATGCCGAACTGATTCATGCGGACCCGCTGGCTCAACTGCTGATCGTTGGGCTTCTCTTTCTCGTCAGCCGTGTAGACCGTGACCAGCATCCGGGCGATAAACTCATTGATCGCACCACGTTTCATTCGCAGTTCCGACAACTGCATGGCCGTCAGGTTGCCGCCGGCGACTTTGACGGCGATCTGGTCGGCCTGGACGTTTCCACCGCCACCGCGTCCCGTAAACGTGTCCATAAACACGAACGAAAACATCGCCATCACGGTCAGCGCGACCATCCCAACCCGTTGGTACTTGCGAAAAAATGCAAATGGAGAATTCTTCATCACCGAAATCCTGAGTCGAGGGTTCTCTGCTGCAAATGAGGGGTGAGGCTGTTCAGCCTGACACTGACCGGGGCAGGCAGCCGTGCCTGACCATTTGCCGTACATGTTCTCCAAAGTCTTCAATTGACGCAAGTTGCGCCGACAATTTTCATCCTTTGAAGGCTGTGATCTCTGGGAGCCGACTTGACAGAGCGGAGAAACATCCGGTATCCCTAGCTGGATCTTTCGCGTCCGAAGTCGCGGCGCCGATTGTAGCTGGGATGATTTCTCTAGCAAGACTAACAGGCTGTCTGGTGATTCCAACAGGGCCGAAGCCGTTTCGATCAGGGAACGATCCCCGAAGCGAACCCGTCAGAAAACCACCCAGCGGTCAGGTAAGTTGTAGTCTCCGGACAACCGGGGAATGAGCGCCGACGCGGCCCGGACGGCGGCTCAGTAGATGAAGTAGACACCGAATGCATTGCACGAATTGAGACTCACCTGTTACCAATCGGTGACAGGCAATGGACATAACAACACGGATGCGGTTGCAACTTGGGTCAGTTCCAGGGAAGTAAATCGCGGGGGAGCTTCGCTAGTGGCGAACAAGAAAAAGGGTCTGGTGATCGTGGAATCACCGGCCAAGGCGAAAAAGATCAACAGTTTCCTGGGGTCGGACTATACAGTCCTGGCCAGCATGGGACACGTTTGCGATCTGCCTCAAGGGGCCGATCAGATTCCTGACGATGTCAAGAAAGCTCAACCGTGGACCAAGCTCGGGGTCAACGTCGACAACGATTTTGAACCCTATTATGTCGTCCCCAAAGAAAAGGAAAAAACGGTTCGCGAACTGAAGGCCGCCCTGAAAGATGCCGACGACCTCATCATCGCAACTGACGAAGACCGCGAAGGAGAAAGCATTGGCTGGCACCTGAAGCGGTTACTGGACCCTAAGTCCAAATTGCCAGTCAAGCGGATGGTGTTCTCGGAAATCACGAAGGAAGCGATCCGCGAAGCCATCGCCAACCCGCGCATCATTGATGAGAATCTGGTCGCCGCCCAGGAAACGCGCCGCGTCGTCGACCGTTTGTACGGCTACACCCTCAGCCCGCTGCTGTGGAAAAAGATCGCCCCCAAGCTGTCCGCCGGCCGCGTGCAATCGGTGGCCGTCCGGCTGCTGGTGACTCGCGAGCTGGAACGCCTGGCATTCAAAAAGGGAACCTACTGGGATCTGAAGGCCCAGCTGGAAACGACCGAACAGGCCAGGTTCACCGCCGAACTGGCGACCGTGGGCGGACGCAAAGTTGCATCAGGCAAAGATTTTGACGAGCACACCGGACGCCTGAAGGCCGACGCCGATGTCTTGTTGCTGGACGAAGCCACGGCCCGCAATCTGCAGGATCGCCTCCAAACCGGCCCCTGGCAGGTCGCGTCGCTCGAACAGCGCCAACAGGTTCGCCGGCCTTATCCGCCATTCACCACCAGTACGCTGCAGCAGGAAGCCAACCGCAAGCTGGGGCTGTCGGCCCGCGAGACGATGCAGATCGCCCAGCGACTGTATGAAGACGGCTATATCACCTACATGCGTACCGATTCAGTGCACCTGTCGAACGAGGCGATCAACGCCTCACGAGGCTGCGTGAAGGATCGTTACGGCGACGCTTACCTGAGCCCGGAACCGCGGCAGTACACGACGAAATCCAAGGGGGCGCAGGAGGCCCACGAAGCCATTCGCCCCGCCGGTACCGAGATGAAAACCGCCGACGAACTGGGGCTGGGGGCTCGTGAAGCCCGGCTCTATTCGCTGATCTGGATGCGTACCGTCGCGTCGCAGATGGCCGAAGCCCGTCTGCAGTTCGTCACGGCGGTCATCAGCGTCGGGGATGCCGAATTTCGCGCCACCGGCCGGCATGTCGAGTTCCCCGGCTTCTTCCGCGCTTATGTGGAAGGTGTCGATGATCCCGAAGCGGCCCTGGACGATCAGGAAGCCGCACTCCCTCCGTTGAAGGAGCAGGAACAGCTCGGCTGCACGCAGCTCGATTCGGTCGGACACGAAACCAAGCCCCCGGCCCGGTACACCGAAGCCACACTGGTCCGCACGCTGGAAGCGGAAGGGATTGGCCGTCCGAGTACCTACGCGAGCATCATCAGCACCATCCAGGACCGCAATTATGCGGTCAAGACTGGAAATCAACTCGTTCCGACCTTCACCGCGATGGCGGTCACCAAGCTGCTGGAAACGCATTTCCCTCAGCTCGTGGACTTGGCCTTTACCGCGAAGATGGAGCAGACGCTCGACGATATCGCCCTCGGTGAAGCGGAACGGCTGCCCTATCTGAAGGCATTCTTCTCCGATCCGAGTGGCCTGGAAAACCAGGTTAAGCAACACGAAGAAGAGATCGACCCGCGTACGGCCTGTACGCTGGAATTCGAAGGCCTGACGTCAAAAATCCGGATCGGTCGCTTTGGGGCCTACGCGGAGCGGCAAGAAGGCGAAGAGACTTTGAAGGCTTCGCTGCCCGCCGATCTGACTCCTGCAGATATTACGAACGAGATCGTTGAAGATCTGATTCTCCGCAAGCAACAGGGCCCCCAGGCCCTCGGCGAAGACCCCGAGACGGGCAAGCCGGTGTATGTCATGACCGGCCCCTATGGGGTCTATCTGCAGCTGGGGCAGGTCGTCGAAGGCGAACCCAAGCCGAAGCGCGTCTCGGTCCCCAAGAATATTCCGATCCAGGAATTGACCTTCGATACCGCAGTCGCGTTGATCAACCTGCCGCGCAGCCTGGGAAAACACCCGGAAACGGGCAAGGTCGTCAATGCCGGTGTCGGCATGTACGGCCCCTATGTGCTGCACGATAAGAAGTACAAGGCGATCCCGAAGGAACAAAGCGTTCTGACGATCACGATGGATCAGGCCGTCGAATTGCTGAAGCAAGTCAAGGGGCGCGCGGTCGTGGCACCTCTGAAGGAACTGGGCAACCATCCGACCGACGGTCAGCCGGTCTCGATCTTCGAAGGCCGCTACGGTCCCTACGTCAAACACGGTGACAACAACGCGACGATTCCCAAAGAGAAGGAAATCGAGCAAGTCACGATGGACGAAGCGCTCGCCTGGCTCGCGGAACGTCTCGCCAAGGGACCAGCCAAGAAGAAGGGCCGGGGAGCGAAAAAGTCGGTAACGACGGTCGCGAAGAAGACCGCCGAGAAGGCTGCGCCCAAGAAGAAGGCGGCGACGAAGAAGGCCGCGAAAAAGGCGGAAACGACGACGACTGAAATGTAAGCCGTTCGCAGACATCCGACGAACCCGGTGGCTGACGCCAGCTGGTACTCGGCTTGTAGTGGGACGCGTGAGCGGCACAGAGCCAGCCGCCGGTTTTTCAGGGAAATTGCTCCCTCCAATCGGTGGCCGGCGCCATGCCGCTCACCAGTTAAGTACCATTGGCCTCAGGCGACATGCCTCGCCAGTACGGAGAACTATCGCGCCGTCACGGAGGGCCACACATGGAAATCCTCACCGGGCCTGCTGGCTCGGGTAAGACATCGGCTTTGCTGCAGTGGTATCGCGCGGCGCTGGCCCAGTCACAATTTGCACAGCGTCCCGGGCGGACGCTGTGGCTGAGCCCCACGCATCGCGTTTGCGAACAGGTGAAGCAGCAACTGTGGACCGCTGCGGGGACGGCCATTCTGGCCCCGCAGGTCATGACGTTTGACGGCTTCGCAGACCGCATCCTGCAGTTCTCCGATACCGTCACGCGCCCGCTGCCGCCTGTCATGCAACGCGTGCTGGTCCGGCATCTGATCGACAACCACACGCGTGCGGGCCAGGTGCAATACTTTGCCGGAATTGCTCACACGTCCGGCTTCCTGGATGTCGTGCTGGGATTGATCGCCGAATTGAAGCGGGAAGAGGCCTGGCCCGAAGATTTCCGCGAGGCTTGTACGAAACGTGGAGCGAGTCGCTCGGACCAGGAACTGGGGTCTCTCTATCAGGCCTATCAGGACCAACTGGTCACCCAGCAACGGTACGATGCCGAGGGCCGCTTCTGGTCGGCTCGAGACCGCTTGGTGAAGGG
>CAZQUW010000084.1:0-23846 GCA_964596215.1 uncultured Planctomicrobium sp.
AGAGGATTGGCGGAAGGTGTCGAAAGAGTTCAATGCGGGCGAACACCGACGGGGAGCATCGCTTGCCCATTCAGTGAGAACGGTCTGTTGCCAAGTTCACGCCAGTTGCCGCAAATTAACGTTGAATCGCCCCCTTCGGCTGCAGCTCTGCTGAAAGTCGCTGTGCGAGCACTGCTGTGTTGGCCGCAGTGAGGTGCAGCGGATGCACGATCAACTGGTGCTGCTCCAGCCCCCAGTGCCCGACATAGACAGCGGGTGTCCCAGATCGCAGGCTGCGGCAAATTTCGAAGGCCGAGCGGCCCAGGGCCTGCTCGTCCAAGGTGATCTCGAGTGACGGCAGGCCCTGTTGGTCGCCGGGTTCGATCAGGCGGCAGTGCACGGGATGCCCAGACAGCGCTGCGGTGATCTGCTGCAACAACAGCCGCTTTTCTGCGAGTTCGTGGTCATAGGCTCCACTGGCAAACAGACGGAGCGCCGTCAGTACCGCCATGATCTGTTCTTTGGAGACCTTCAGGGTGCGACCGATGCCATGCCGCGGTAGTCCGCGGAACTGGGCTTTGTCGATCAGTTCCACGGGTGGATCCCACAGTTCGAAGTAGTCATCCATATCGAGCATTTGGATGGCAGCCGCAGCGACAAGATCGCGGCGGCCACATAGCAGACCGGTCGCCTGCGGCCCCCGGATCGATTTGCCACCACTGAAACAGACGAGATCGGCTCCCGTTAATAAGATGTCCCGCAGATTGGACCGCGGGGGCAATTGTCCGGCTGCATCGACGAGGACCGGCAGACCCTTCTGATGCGCGACTTCGACGACGTCTTTCAGTGGCGGCTGTGAACCGGCTTGATAGACATAAAAAATGCCCGCAGTTTGAGGTCCACAGGCCGCCGCGTACTCCCAGGCTTCGACTCGGCGGACACCTGCTCCCGCGATTGGTTCGTGAAATCCCACTTCCACAAACCTGGCGCCGGCAGCGCGCACGGCGTGGTCGTAACCATTTCGATGTTCGCGCGCCACGACCATTTCGTTGGGAAAACCAGTGCAATCCGGCAATCGTTCCATCCGCCCCAGATGATCGCCGGTCAGCATCGCCGCGGTTCCCAATAGCAAGGCGGCCGCCGCACCACTGGTGATGCAGCCGGCTTCCGCTCCGGTGTGCAGCGCGATCTCCCGTGAGGCCAGGCCCTGGAGCTGATCAAGCGGTACACATTCCTGCGCGGCTGCGCAAAAGGCATCCAGCACAGCCGACGGCATGGGGGCACCGCCGAGACGGGTGACTGCGCCCGAGGCGTTGATAATCGGGCGCAAGCCCCAATCCGCGTAAATGCTCATAGAGTCGATACCAGTCCGTGATTGAGACCCGTCGCAATGTGAAGAACGTCGCTGACGGCTAGAATAGAGATCCCCGTTCAGACTGCAAGGCGCCACAATTTTCTTGATCGCCCGTGCGTCTGAACGCGTGAATTTTTTTTGCTGTGAAAACAGGACCTGTTCGAGGTTCCGTAACGCTGACTTTTCGGTCACAATTAAAGACACGCATATGTGTCTGATGTTTGGGGATTTGTGTTTGAGGAATAAGATGGGACGCTACTGGTTACTCAAGTTGGTTCTGGTTGTTGCTGTGTCCTGCTGCCAGGTCGAATTGGCAGTTGCAGACGACAAGCCAACCGCGGAACAACTGCAATTCTTTGAATCTTCGATCCGCCCGGTGCTGGTCGAACATTGCCTGAAGTGCCATGGTGAAGCCAAGCAGTGGGGCAGTCTCCGCCTGGATTCCTCCAAGGCCCTGCTGGAAGGCGGCGATTCGGGCGCCGCAATCGTTCCGGGCCAGCCGGAGAAGAGCCTCCTGATTCGCGCGATTCGGCAACAGGACGAAGATTTGAAGATGCCCCCCAAGGGCAAGCTGTCCGACAAGCAGGTCGCGGACTTCATTCTCTGGATCAAACAGGGGGCTCACTTTCCCGCCGCGGCCGAAACCGGAAAGACTCGCTCACGCGACCCGAACCACTGGTCATTCAAAACTCCTGTCGATCCGCCACTCCCTGCAATCCAGGATAAGGCCTGGCCGAAATCCGAGCTGGATCACTTTATTCTGGCCAAGCTGGAAACCGAACACCTGGCCCCTGCGGCACAGGCCGACCGGCGCACGCTGATCCGACGGGCCACATTCGATTTGACCGGATTGCCGCCGACGCCCGCGGAGATCAGCGAGTTTCTCGCGGACAAGTCTCCCGATGCCTTTACGAAGGTCGTTGATCGTTTACTGGCATCCTCCGCCTACGGCGAACGCTGGGGCCGGCATTGGCTGGACGTCGCCCGCTATGCAGACTCGAACGGTCTGGACGAAAATATCGCCCAGGGCAATGCCTGGCGCTATCGGGATTATGTGGTCAATGCATTCAATAATGACAAGCCCTACGATCAATTCCTGATCGAACAGATCGCGGGCGACTTGCTGCCGGCAACCGACGATAGCGCGGTGCGTAATGAGCGATTGATCGCCACCGGTTTCCTGGCGATCGGCCCCAAAGTACTGGCTGAAGTCGATGAGTCCAAGATGCAAATGGATATTGTCGACGAACAGATTGACACTCTGGGGCGCGCGGTTTTAGGCATGACGTTTGGATGTGCGCGATGCCACGACCACAAGTTTGATCCGATTCAAACGGCCGACTACTACGGACTGGCTGGGATCTTCAAGAGCACGAAGACCATGGACAGTTTCAAGAAGGTCGCCAAGTGGCATGAGAACCCGGTGCCGACCCCCGAGGCTCTCGCCCAGAAGGCGGCGTTTGAGGCCCAGTTGACGACCGCCAAAGGTGCGATTCAACAACTGACCGACGCCGCCGATGCCAAAATCAAAGCGGCCAACACGAAGGGCGATAAGCTGCCCGAAAAATTGGAGACGCTCTATCCGGAAGAGACAAAAACTGAACTCAAGCGACTCCGGGAAGAATTGGCGAAGATCGAGAAGCAGGCCCCCGAGATGCCCACCGCCATGGGTGTGCAGGACGATGCGGTGGCCGATGTTGCGATTCACATTCGCGGCAATCCGCAGAAACTCGGAGACGTTGTGGCGCGGCATGTCCCCACCGTTCTGGAGGGATCTGCCGGGCGTCAATTTACATCCCACAGCAGCGGCAGGCTGGAACTGGCCCAGTCTCTGGTCGAGAAGCGCCATCCGCTGACCAGCCGCGTCATGGTCAATCGGGTCTGGCGCTGGCATTTCGGGAAAGGCCTGGTCCGTACCGTCGACAACTTTGGTTTACTCGGCGAAGCGGCAACTCATCCGGAATTGCTGGACTGGCTGGCACACCGATTCATGGAACAGGGCTGGTCGATCAAGAAGCTGCATCGACTGATCATGCTGTCGAGTACCTATCAGCTGGGCAGTCGTGTCGATCCGGCGATTGTCGAACGCGATCCCGAGAATTTGTTATACGGCCGTGCGAATATCCAGCGGCTGGAGGCAGAAGAGGTTCGGGATGCGATGCTGGCAGTCAGCGGGCAGCTGGATCGGACGCTGGGCGGCTCGCTGTTAAATGTTAAGAATCGAGCCTACTTTTTCGATCACACTTCAAAAGACCTGACCGACTACTCGAGCCCACGGCGCTCCATTTACCTGCCCGTCGTGCGCAACAATGTCTACGACTTGTTCCAGCTCCTGGACTATCCCGACGCTGCCATTCCGACCGGTGACCGGTCGACAACCACGGTGGCTCCGCAGGCCCTGTTGATGATGAACAGTGATTTTGTTGCCAAGGCGAGTTCCGATCTGGCGACGCGCCTGCTATCTCAACAGCAGGCAGATGACACCAGGCGGATCAGCGAAATGTACCAACTGGCTTATGGGCGGGATGTCACCCCCGAAGAGGTCGAGCAATCCAAGTCGTTTGTCACGGAAATTGAAAAGGCGCTGCAGCCTATCGAACCCGACCCGGCAAATCGCCATCGGCGAGCGTGGGCCACCTTGTGCCAGGTTGTCCTGGCGGCCAATGAGTTCATCTATCTGCAGTAAGCCCTGCATCCAAGCTCGAAGCGAAAGCGACTGCACGACAATCGATCTTCGAGATCGATGATCTGCAGTTCGCGGCGCTTCGAGCCTTTTTTACGCCCCCCTCGACTCCAGGATTACAGATTAATTCCTGGATTCGACCATTCAGCTTCGACGATGCAGCGTTACCGGCTAGTAATCTTCGTCGCGGGGGATCAAGTGCATCAGCTTACTGCAGGACTTGCAGAACATGATCTTGCCCGACTTCAACTCAACCAGCGTCTGGGGCGGGAGTGTGACGAAACAGTTCTGGCACTGATTTCCCTCGACCTCGGCAAAGGCGTCGGGGCCCTGGGCCTGCACCATGCGACGATAGGCCAGTTCGATTTCCCCGGGAATCACCGATTCCGCCTGGGAGATGAACCGCTGATATTCCACGGCCTTGGCTTTCAAGCCCGCTTCCGCTGCAGCCAGCTCCTGTGCCAGCTTGGTTTCGGCTGCCTTCAGAGTAATCAATTCCTGCTCGGACTGAGCCAGCTCTTCCTTTAGTCGGTCGAGTTTTTCGTACGCAGCAAGGATTTCATCTTCCAGCACGCTGTTGGCCATCTCGTCGGCTTCCACCTGAGCCCGCAAGGCATCGAACTCACGATTGGAAGCGGCTTGATTGAGCTTGACCTTTAGTCCGAGGACTTTGGACTCGTTGGTCTTCACCTGCAGATTGCTCTGGTCGGCGGACAGTTTCAGTTTTTTGATTTTTTCTTTCGTCGCGTCAATCTCGGCTTGTTTAGCAGCCGTGATCTGCTGTCGTGCCTTCATTTGGCGCGGCGCGGACTCCAACTGGTTTTGAACGGTGCGCAGTTTGGTATACAAACCGTGCAACTCTGAAACCCCATTTCTCGCTGCGGCCATCCGATATATTCTCCCCGTGACATGACATGCACGACCCCGCAGCCAGACAGGCAGCTGGGGATCAATCGCTTGAACGGTCATCTTAGCGGAAAACGACTCACTTCGCGTTTGTTAAGCAGAATATTTTCCCACGCGACAGCCTGTTTGCCAATCTTCGCTGACGGTCATTGCCGTAGTTCGCTGGATTTTTCGGGAAAATTTTGACTGTCCGGAGTGTAGGTGCCGGGGCTGCAATCGCGACATTGGGGAGGCTTGGCTGGTACATCGTGCGTACCACAGCCCGCGTAGAACGACCTTGCGATCCGCCGGGCAATCGTGACAATTGAGGACGTGGGCTGTGTAACGAAAGTACCTTTCCGAAACCGTTGCGAGGACCGGTCCATGCTTTTCATTCGCTCTCTGCTTGTGGCCTGCGCCGCATGCTGTCTGACAGCGACAGCGAACGCTCAGGATTTTATTCTGGAGAACCCGGCAGACCCGGCGGCATCCTCCGTGGCCGACATCATCGGCACAGACCTGGTGATCACGGATGCCGGCGGACGTCGGTTCGTGTATCAGCGGCGTCCCGATCTCGACACCCCCGACGGGATGTTTCAAGGCTTCTTCTCCGCAGCGGCAGCTCAATACCTGCGCTGGCCCGTCAGCGGCGCGGGAAGCATGCAAGTCGGGCGTATTACCGGCGGAAATCTCCTCTGGAACCTCAGCCGAATGCAAATCCGACTCGCAGCTGGCGGGCCCGTCGGGGGTGGCACTTTTATTCCCGGTGGGCCGCTGCATATCGGCACATTACCGTTGGGACCAAATACAATTTGTGCGGCCCAGATTGATGCGGCCGGTCAGCTGCAGTTTTTCATTGGTCATGGTGAACGCTGGCGATATGTGCCGTCTGAATTACCACCGGGAATCTTTGTGCCGGGCGCCCCCCTCCAATTGCTCCCCCAGCCCGGGGTACCCTTGCCGCGCGTGATTACCGTCGGGGCGACTGGCAAACTTCTGCAGATTACCGCCGGGAGGGAAGTGAGCGAAATTGGGGGGCCTCCGGGAATCAAGTTTGTGCCCGGCAGCCAATTTGCGGTGTCGCAATCGGCCACGGGCAGTCTGCTGTTTGCAACTGATCGCCATGGCCGCCTGTGGAGGATTGACCTGGCTGGTGGCGTTCCCCAGTCGATCGAGGGACATCTGGGAATTCTGGAGCCCAACGCTCCGATTGCCATCATGGCGGAGGGAGCGGAACTCTTCCTGACGGACCGCAAGGGGGCCATCGTCGTCTATTCACAGGATGCCATGGGTGTCTGGCATGGCCCGGAGATTGTGTCACCGGGCTTCACTTCGGCGGGGTTCGTAACGGCGTGGATGCGTCCCGGAACACCGACCATCGAAGTGGCAGCCGTTGACCATCACGGTCACTTGCAGGTGCTGCGATTCGTGGGTGGCCTCTGGAAAAAAGAGACTGTTCCCGGAATCAAGCTGCCCGCGGGGACACCGCTTACGGCATTTGAAACAACTGTCGGGTTGAGCCTGACTGCGGTCCTGGCTGATGGTCGCTGGATGGAGTTTTTTGAAACTGGCGGTAAGTGGCAGGAACGAATCATCGCGGCGGGTTTTCCCCCACGTGCACCGCTGGCATTCAGCAGTTTTGGCCCGATGTTGTTCGCCAGCGATGTGACCGGGCGATTGATCTCGGCGATCTGGACAGGGAGCGAATGGCGCAGCGTGATCTGCGTGCCGGCCGATTTTCCAGGGGGGGCGATCGGCTTAGCGCCCCGGCTGATTTCGAGGAAGACGATTGTCAACCGGCGGATCGATCCAATTAAAGTCGAACTCCAGAACACGACTCCTGAGGAACTGGTCGTACGCGTCCTGGACGCTCGAATTCCTGGCAAAGTGCAGGAATTCGCGATCCCTCCGCAAGGATCGGTCGCGATGAATGCCGACCGCGATGCCGGCGGAACACTGCAAGAGGTGTATCTCGTACCAGGCCCGGGAGGCCCGGTCGAGCAAGTTCGCGAGTTCCCACTGCCGCCACAGAAATTCTATGATGTCCTGGTCTATTCGAATCGCGTGACTTACCAGTACATCGACCGTCGGAAGAAGAAGGGCCCGGTTCCCGACTTTAATGAGTCATCGCTGGTGAGCATTGGAGCTTTTCCGTTGCCTCCCGGGCTCGACTTGCCAAATGGAACGCGACTGGATGTCTATGGGATCGCGACCGCCACTCGCAATCCCGGGGCCGCAGCCGTGCTCGATCCGATGCCGCCGCAGCCTTAGGATACGGCTTCGGCCCGGCCCTCGTAGAGTTCGTCGTTAAAAACTCTCTGCAGTAGCCGCAATTTAGAAATGATGAATGACACACATGAAAGATCGGACAGGCCAATACGGAGGGCATCGATTCCGGCCCGTCTGAGTCGGCCAACGTCTACTTCGTCGGTTCAGATTTCTTGAGGTGCTTGTCGAACCAGTCGGCAAACAGGTCGACGTCTTTGACAATGTCTTTCCAGCCATGGGCGGCCCCGGGCCGGGTGACCAATTCATGGGGGACCTTGACGGCTTCCAGCTTCTCCATCACCAGCTGAGCCTGCTGGATCGGCACCAGGAAATCGGCGTCCCCATGGATGATAAATGTGGGAGGATCTTCGGCCGTGACGTGGTAGGCTGGCGAGATCTGCTTGGCGATTTCTACCAACCGGGCTTCATCGGTAATGGGCACAAATTCCTTGGCTTTCGCATCAAATTCCTGGAAGTCGAAGGCGGCGCGGTAGTTGGCGAGGATTCCACGCCCCATCGCATTCTCCCCCTCTTTACCGTAATTCAGAAAGTCAGTCGGGGGAAAGAAACACGCAACTGCCTGGATGCGGCTCGATTCCCGTTCCACAGGGTCCTTGGCATCAGGATTCCCGGTGGTTCCGGCCAGGCCTTGCATCAACGACAGATGGCCCCCGGCCGAGCCCCCCATGATGCCAATCCGCTGCGGATCAATTTTGAAGTCGGCCGCTCGATGTCGAATGTATCGAACGGCGCGGTTCAGATCCGAGATCGCGTCCCGAATCGTGAACTTGGGATTGCTGCCATGCACAACGGCGAAGACCGTGTAACCTCGATCCAACACCGCTTGAAAGAAGCCGACATTGATCCCTTCATGTGACGAAAACCAGCCGCCACTGACCACCATCACGACTGCCGCGCCGTTGGCCGGTCCCTTGGGGGTAAAGACATCCAGGGTCAGGGCCGTGCCAAATTTGCGACCGTAGATCACATCTTCCTGCCGCGTGTAATTTGGATCAGCCGCGGCGCTGCTGGAAGTACAACTGAGGCAGATAACCAGCCCCAATACGGCGAGCAGGAGACGCGGCATGTCAGTTTTCCTGTGTCAATGGAAGTGAACGGCCCTTGCCCACCCTGGTTCCAGGAGTTCCCTTTTGTGGTGGCCGGGCACCGTGTTAGGATAGCTGGACGGAGAGATAAGTTCCATCACCCCAAGTTTCCGAGACATCATGCCGGTTGATCCCCAGGTTGCAGCATTCCTGCAACGCGTTGCAGATTTGAATGCCCCGCCAATCTATACACTGACTCCCGACCAGGCGCGCCGGACGGTTCCGCAGATTCCCGGTCCCCCCGAACCTGTGGCAACTGTCGAGAATCGACGCATTGCCGGCCCCCACGGTGAAGTTCCCGTGCGCATCTACACTCCTTTTTCCGCGGTGCAGCAGACAGGACGCGGCCCGGTCCCCCTGATGGTGTTTTATCACGGCGGCGGGTGGATGGTGGCCGATCTCGACAGCTACGAGCATCTCGCTCGCACGCTGGCTAACGCCTTCGACTGTGTCGTGATATCGGTCGATTACCGTTTGTCGCCCGAACACAAGTTTCCGGTTGGCGTGGAAGACTGCTATGCAGCAACTGCCTGGGCGTTCGAACATGCTCGCTCATTGGGAGCGGATCCGTACCGGATCATTGTTTCCGGTGATAGCGCCGGCGGAAATCTGGCGGCAGCCGTCTGCCTCATGGCACGGGATCGCCAAGGTCCATCGATTGCCCACCAACTGTTGATCTACCCCGTCACCGATTGCGATTTCGAGACACCGTCCTATCTGCAGAATGCCTCCGGCTATATGCTGACTCGGAAGGCCATGCAATGGTATTGGGAGGCCTACCTGCCCGACGTCGCTGCCGTTCATCACTATGCAGCTCCATTGCAGGCTAAAGACCTGTCAGGCTTGCCGGCAGCTCATGTCATCACGGCAGAATACGATCCCCTGCGGGACGAGGGCGAGGCCTATGCCGAACGGTTGCAGGCCGCCGGGGTGCCGCTGACATTCAAACGCTACGATGGCATGATTCACGGATTCGTGCGTCGGACCGATCTCTATGACATGGCCCGCCAGGCCATCCAGGAGATGGCCGAGGAAACCAGGCGGGCCTTGGCGACCATGTCGTAGTCCGACAAAAGTGCGCGGAAGCAATCCCACTCAATGTCCGACACCGTGCATCGGGCTACGGAACGAGAATCGAACCCAAAGATGGATCAACTGACTTGTGTACTCGGCAGTGGTGCGATGGGAATCGCCTGCTCCTACCTGTTGTCTGAACATCCCGGTCAGCGTGTCAACTTGTGGGGCCGCGATGCTGCGCATGTTGCAGAAATGGCTGCGACGCGCGAGAACGTGCGGCTGCTGCCGGGAGTCAAGATCCCGAACACCATTGAACTGACGGCAGACATTGAACGCGCCGTCAGTGGTGCCGATTTGCTGGTTGTGGCGATTCCGTCGGCCTACTTGCGTGAGACACTGACGCGGTTGGCGCCACATATTCCCCCTGGTTTGCCGGTCGTCAGTGTGGTCAAAGGGATGGAGAATTCTACGCAGTACCGTCCCAGCCAGATCATTTCTGAAATTCTGGGACATGATGCCGTCGCCGTATTGGCGGGCCCCAGCCATTCGGAAGAAATCTGTCGCCGGCTACCTGCCAGCGTCGTCGTCGCCAGTGTGGATCCGACGCTCGCCAAACGGGTGCAAAGCTTGTTCTCGACTGACCGATTCCGTGTTTACACCAATCGCGACCTCGTCGGCGTCGAACTAGCCGGGGCGTTGAAGAACGTGGTGGCAATTGCTGCGGGAATCAGCGATGGACTGGGGTTTGGCGATAATGCCAAAGCGGCCCTCGTCACGCGGGCGCTCGTCGAGATGACTCGATTTGGAGTCCTGTCCGGGGCCGACGCCAGCACGTTCTCCGGACTCGCCGGATTGGGCGATTTGATCACCACCTGCATTAGCCCTTACGGTCGCAATCGTAAAGTTGGCGAACGCCTCGGACGCGGGGAAACGCTGACACAAATCCTGCAGACGATGCAATCGGTCGCGGAGGGAGTTCCCACCAGTCGCAGCATCTACGAGTTTGCTCAGCAGCGGGGGATCGATATGCCCATTTCCACCGAGGTCTATCGAGTGCTGTTCGAAAACAAGCCGCCGCGCGAGGCGACGACCGATTTGATGGTTCGGCCGCCGCGAGATGAGTAGAGTCAAAGATAGTCGTTGATCGCTCCGCGATCATAACGCATCGAAGCCACCAGATTTACACAGAATCAGACCCAGCAACCAAAATGCGATAAACATAGACAAAGCGTTCGCGCAGCGAACGAAATCAACGCGCATATCGTCGATACAAAAATTGCCCAGGAGGCAAATTGGCCTTCTGAGGATTCTTGGCAATGTAGTCTCGCAAATATTCATACTGTTGAGAATTGCGGACCAGATGGTCGAATGGTTCCGGCTGCCAGAACCGACCACTCCCACTGATTTCGCGATTGATTTGCACGGCCGTGTAATGCAGCCATGAGTCAAACTGAGTGCGCATTTGATCGGGGTTGGCAAACGCTGCCAACAGATGCACGTGATTGGGCATCACGACAAAGTCGCCCATGCGGTATCGATCGCCATCAAAGTGTAACAATGAATCGCTGACGATTTCCGCCAGCGATTGTTGACTCAACAAGCACTTTCCTTGGCAAGTGTCGAGAAAGTCCTCGCGGGTGCGGACGAAATGTCGGCGAAAATCGGATTGTTCTTTCTCTGACAGAGTTGAAAGCAACTCGGACCAATGTTTCGGTGGATATCCTAAACGCCATATCCAATGGTTTTTCTCGTGATCCCAGCGTTGAATCACTTCTTTGGGGATGGAATCAACCGTTCGGAAAGTCACGAACACAATCGCGCCAGCCTGAGACCAGTGAGGGCGGATGCGTTCTTCGATCAGTAAATCGGCTTGGGGATCGAATGGCATGCCAAGCATGATGGGGCCCGAATTGGGGTCTCGCTGCGCGAGTTGTTTCTTTAGTTATTGTCGTTTGAATGATTGCGATGGTCTAATGGTATTTGCGTTATGATCGCGGAGCGATCATCGACTATCTTTGCCATATCTATGCGTTGGAACGGGCCTCCCGGGCCTGAAGCTTTGCGTTTGGCGGAACTCTGCAGTTGCTTCGCGTTGGGCACAGACCTCGGCGAGAACCTTCTTTACTCGCTCTTCCAGGACTTGCGGATCACAGGCCACGCGGGCATTCACGATGATGTCGCAGTCTTCAACCCGGCAGTTTGAGGGGAGTGACAGTTCTGGCGGAGTGTCGCTGCTGATCAGGTTTGCCACTCCAAAAAAGCCTTCCCACAGGCCGATCGTCTTCAAATGTGCCGTCTCAGCCCCCAGATCATGCAGTTCGACACGCAGCTGCGCAATGACGTCCAGCAGGAAGCGATCGAGATCAAACGGTTTCGACGCCGACACATGCAGGCTGGAATTCAACCAGCCCAATTCTGCTTCGCCTTCGGCATACGTATCGTAGTCGATGTCGAGGACCCGCCGACCGAAATCACCCTGCTGATCCAGCAGCTCCTGCAAGGCGTCAAACCCCTGTCCCGTGCGGGCGGAAACTCGCATCACGGGGATTCCCGGAAAATTCTCGGACAGCAGTCTGGTTAATTCTTCGACTTCCGCCGGGGCGAGTTCGTCCATGCGATTGATCAGGATGGCGTCGGCTTCTTCGAGTTGCTTCTTGAGGATGTAGGCGGCCTTGGGGGAGAACCCGGCACCGGATTCACCGCGCAAAATGCGAATCCCGTGACTTGGTTTCAGAATGACGGGGTACGGCCCAATCTGAAAATCGGCATCAAACAAACGCTTGATCGGTTGAATGACGGTCGCGACAAGGTCGGTGCAACTGCCCACGGGTTCGGCGAGAATTACATCCGGGCGACCCGCTGCTCCCAGTCGCTCCATGGAGCTCATCAGCTCGTTGAAGTTGCAGCAAAAGCAGGCCCCGGCGACTTCACCCACGTCAAAACCCTGGGAACGCAAGGTATTCGTATCGACCAGATCGGTGGCCTGATCGTTGGTGACAATCCCCACCTTCAGTCCTTGATCCATATAGCGACGGGCGAGTCGCCCCAAGGTGGTGGTTTTGCCGGCTCCGAGGAAACCGCCGACCATGATATAGCGAATCGGTTGCGACATTATGACATCAATTCCGGGTTAGCATTTAATCTGGTGGAACATCGAGTGATCCAATCGTACGGCCGGTGCGGGCAATACTGTGGATGTTCTCGGCTGGAACGAGCGATCGCGTCAGGTTGCATGGACGGTCTTGAAGGGCGTCATGCGTCCGATTTCCTCTCCCGCCAGCCTGTGGATCCTATTAGCAATCTAAGAATATCCGCTGCACAGGTTTTCGCACAACTAACCAGTCCCTATTTACGCCACCATTTCAAACTCTAAAATCAAAGGAACCTGGAAGCATCAATGCTCGAAACGCGGAATTGAGAACTTGGCCCGTTCAGTGACTCGGCAGGTTATGCACTCTCAAAGTTGTTGCGACAGGGGTTGATCGCGAGTAAGCCTGGAGGCTTGGAAGCAGTTTAAACGTTCCGTGCTCGGGGAATGGGTCGCCCCCCGGCCGTGTCAGCAGGCAATGTCGACCCAGGCGGGAATGCCATGCGGCGGAAACCGCAGACGAAAGTCACGGTGTTAGCAGGTCTCCCATGTGCCGGCAGGGATGCCGCAGGGGAACCCGCGGAGAGCGGCCAGAGAGCGAACGGCAGCTTCTCGAGCAGTCGCTTTGGCTTCGGGCACCACTCCGCCTTATCGGAGCGAACGCTGCCAGCCCAAATCGCCGGAACGATCCTCCTGGCATGTTGCCTCACGCTCACCTTGAATTCCCTCACCTGGGCGCAGCCGGGTGCCCCTAAGGGCCGCGTCGAGGTGAATTCTGCCAGCGAAACAGACCGTTACTCACCCAGCGATATTGTCTCGCGGGACCGCAAATGGCAGCGGATGCTGACCAATGCCGAGACCCTGCTGCAATCCAATCGTCTGGATGAGGCCGTCGAACTGTTACAACGCTGTTTTGAGGCTCCGGAAGATGCGTTTGTGCTGCGGCCGGAATGGACTGCGCCGACAGTGCGAGGTATTTCGGCGAAGTTACTGCGCGACGCAGGAGAACCCGCCTGGAAAAACTACGAACGGCTGTTTGGGGCAGAAGCCAGGCAGGCGCTGGAGCGGCTCGAAACTGAAGGCCCGGCGGGGGCCTATCAAGGTGTGATCCGTCGTTATGAGCATTCTCTGGCCGGAGCGACAGCTCTGGACCGACTGGCAAACTGGCAATTAGGTCGTGGCGACTACGAATCCGCCGTCACGTCCTGGGAGCAGCTGCTGTCGAATCCTGTGCATGCGCCGCGTGTGACAACGGTGCAGCGGTTGAAGTTGTTCTTCGCGGCCAATCGCAGCGGCCGGACGGACATCGCGCGGCGCGAAGCGGAGTACCTCGATAAAACCCGGATCGCTATCGCCGGGCAAACGCAATTGGCGAGTGAATGGCGAGCGAAGCTGGAGTTGCTGCCGCTGGTGACATCCCGTCCGACGACTGACTGGCGGCTGTTCGGCGGCACGACCGAACGGACTCGCGTGAATCAGGGAAGTGCGCCATTCTTGTTGCGTCCCAGCGTGACGATCTCGATGTTCGACGCCGGGCCGCGACCAACGCCGCTCCCCGAGGATCGTCGGGCGCTGCTGGATGGCCGGACACAATATGAAAAAGACTTCGAGAATGCTCTGAATTCCGGCAGAGAGATGGGATTTGCAGGAACGCCCATCGTCAAAGACAACTCGATCATCTGGCGTGACTCGTTTGGGTTGCGGGCAATAGATCGGCAGACCCGGCAAACACTCTGGGCATATCCGACGGCGACACGGCTCCATTCCCTGCTGGTCTTCAATACCGAATCCGAGTTTCCAATACGTGGCGGGCAGTCGACCTATCGTCAGAATTCGGTTCTCGAACAATTAACCAGTGACGGGCAGCACGTCTATTTCGTCGATCAAAACTCGATTCCAGATCGACTGCAGGGACAGTATCTGTTTGATCAAGGCGACCTGGCCCAGCGTAATGATGGCAAGATGCCCACCGTACCTTGGAACTGTATCGTTGCCCTGCAACTCAAGGGGCCAGGTGCGGGTAAGACTGTCGCGTGGAAACTAGGCGGGCACCCGACTGAAGATCAGAAAGCATCGCTTGCGGGGCATTATTTCGTCGCGCCACCGGTTCCGCTGGGAGGTCTGCTCTATTGTATTGCCGAGTACCAGAAGCAGATCTGGTTGATCGCGGTCCATCCTGATAATGGCAGTATCGAGTGGCGTCAAACGCTGTCATTGGCTCCGCAGCCATCGCGCGAATCCCCCCTGCCTCCCGATAAAATGCGGCTGGCGCCGGCCTGCCTGCTGGCCGCCTCACGCGGTGTTCTCGTCTGTCCTTTAGCCTCGGGAATTCTTGTTGGGATAAACCAGTTAACGGGCGAAATTCTGTGGGCCTATGACTACCGCGTCCGTCGCAAGGGCCCTCAGTTTCAGTACGGACTGGCACACAATTCGTACGAGCAGTTCAACGAGGGGGATTTTCCGAATCCGCCGTTGATCCATAACGATCGCGTTTATTTCCTGGCCCCCGGCGAAAACAATTCGTCCGACCACGTTATTTGCCTTGATTTGAATTCAGGTAAGAAGGTCTGGCAGGTTGAAACGACTGTCGAATTGCGGTACCTGGCAGTCGCCAGCCAGGATCTTGTGGCAGGTGTTGGAGGAAGTGACGCGTTGGGCTTGTCCGCCCTGACCGGTGCTACGGTCTGGTCGAGGCGCGTGCCTCGGATTTCGGGCGTGGGAGCAACAATTCCCGGAGTCTATTTGCTACCCATTGCCGACGGACGTGTTCTGAGCCTGGATCTGCGAGACGGCAGCGAGATCGGGTTTGCGATGCAAGCCCCCGAAATCCGACCGGGCAATCTGGTGATCTCCGGGACCGACGTGATTTCCCTGAATGGTCTTGATCTGCAGGTATTTCCGCAGTCCGCCGAATTGCTGGCCAGCATGGAGGCCAAGCCCGACAGCGAGCGAACCGCGTATCAATTCTGGTATGAACTGGGCGAACTGCAATTCCGGATGGGACAGATCATTCCGGCCAAAACCAGCCTGTTGAAAGCCCTGGGCCTTGCGGACCCATCAACCCAGTCGACGATTCGGGGATTGTTGCGCGACCTGGCCTGGCATGAACTGCTCCAGCAACCTGACCAGCGTCCCAGAATCCTGGATGAATTCGCCGAGTTGTGCGAACTGCCCGAACATCGTGCCCAGCATCTCATGCTGAAGGCCGAGGAAGAGTTGCGTCGCGGAAACCTGACTCAAGCCCGACAAACCGCGCTGGAGCTGATGAAAGTCGATGCGAACAAGCCGTTGCGGTTGCTGGCCGATCCCGATCGTCATTTGACGGCCTCCGTCTGGGTCGGTGAATTAGTGAGGAAGTCGGCGGTCGATCAGGCAAGTGCAGGCTTCGCAGCACCGACCACCGGCGCAATTGATGAACTACTACGCCGCACGGACCGCCGAGCCCTGGGGCAGTTCCTGGAACAATATCCAGGTTCCCCACGTTCCGCTGAAGTCCGGCTGTTGCTTGCGAAATTATTGGTTCAGGACGGACAAGGGCAAGCTGCCGAACTATTGGTGTGGCAAGATCATCTAGGGACGGACCCCGCCGCGTTGGCCGCGTGTCGATTTTTACTGGAACTGTGGGATGCAGGTGGACTGTATGAAGAATCGGGACTGTTACTCCACTGGATTGGTACTCGACTGGAATCGGTTCGAGGAGCGGATGGGATTTCGGGCCGCGACTTCTACACCAATTATTCACGCGATAGCCTCGCCTGGGCCGCCGCCCAGCGTTTCGTACCGCCCAACTGGCAAGTTGATACGGTGCAGATCAGTGAAGAGCACGAGATTGACCTGAAATTGCGAGGGACCTTCAACACTGCGCCCAGGTATGTGCATTTCCCCCAGAGTTCGCAACAGTTGATCATTCGAGGCCAATCCCCCGCCAACTTGCTGCAACAGATCGATAGCGAAACTGGGGCTGTAATCGCTGATATTACGCTGCCGTCGGGCGGAGTGCAGAACTTCTTTCCGCACTTCGACGCACGGAATCGAATCGGACATTATCTTCCGCTGGGGGGCGCCGCCAATTGTTATGGGATTTCCCTGCTGGAGCGTTCCCTGGCCTGGCATCGTGGTTCAACCCCGGAGCTGCGGCTCAATAATCTTGTGCGAGTGGGGCCGTCGACCCCCCAGATCAGCATCTTCCGTACTCGAGACCGTTTACTGGGCCTGGCACCTGCAAGTGGCACCTTGCTGTGGGAACGCAGTGATCTGGAAGAGACGGGACGTGCCATTCCAAACGCCCTCACGTCGGTGCCGGGCGACGCTGAAGCCATCGTGCTGCTGGAATCAGAATCGAAGAACTATCGCGTCTTTAAGACATCCGATGGCAGCTTTGTACGACAGGGGAAACTTGCCAATTGCTTCTACATTCACCAGCAGTTCGGTCGGAATCTGTTGTTTTCCACCGATCAGACGATGCGGAATATTCAGCTTTGGGATCCGCTAAATGATCAGGTGCTGTTTGAAGCGTCCGGGATGGCATCGATTGTCGGAGTGAGTGATCGCGATCCGGAATTCACAGTCGCCGATACGTTCGGCAAGGTCCGCGTTGTTGAGGGATTAACTGGCCGCGTGAAGATCCAGATCAATCTGAATCCACTCGACTTCCAGCCACCGCAGCAGCCCCCCATGCTCAAGTCCTTCACCGATGGTACGCGTTACTACGTGAACGTCCATCGTCAACTCCAGGTGATGGCGAACTCGTCTTTCCACAGCGATGCCATTTTCCCGACGCAGCAAATCACGGGCGACCTGCACGCCATCGATCCCGCCACCTCAAAGCTGTTGTGGACCCGGACCAAAGTGCTGCCGCAGAACGTCGTCCATCTGGCCGACTATCGTCTGCCATTTCTGGTCACATTGAGCCGCGGACGAGGATCCCCCCGCGGGAACTCGCAGACTTCGTTACGGATCGATGTGATTGATGGCGCCACGGGGGCAACCCTGGCCAGCAAGCACAACGCATTCAATGACCGGCTCTTTTTGATGGACTACGATCGGACCGCGGGGAAAATTCGCTTCCGTGGCGCCATCACCCAGATCCATCTGGATTTCGGACGCAAGGTGAATCCACCGGAACCGGGCAGTGACGAACTTGCGGGACGTTAGCGACTTAAGTGGCGTTCAAATGAAAGTGGCCGTGAAAATGAATTCACGGCCACTTTAATTGCTTCACTTTAATCCAGCTGGCAGACCGGCATGTTCGGCAGATCGGAACCGGTTACTCAAACACTTTTTGATAGGTGGCCTCGTCGAAGCCAACAATTAACGTGCGACCCTTCTTTAAAGTGGGTGCCCGCAGTTTGCCGCTGGGTCCAATCACCAGACTTAACAGCGTTGTATCGTCAGGACGTTCTGACTTCAGGTTCACATGCACGACCTTGGTCCCTTTGGTGGCATACAAATCGTCGACCTGGCTCAGTAAACCCAGTGCTTCAGGATCAGCCAGTACGGTCTTCTTCGCGTCAACCAAAGTCGCAACTGCGACGTCATGTTCGGCGAGATATGCCACGGTCTTGCCGCACGTTTTGCAGCCGTTACGGTGGTAGCTCCAATCGACTTTCTGTGTCATCGTATTTCGACCCTGAATCATAAACAGGACAATGGGGCGGGAATTGCATGAAATATTCTAGGATCGTGGGCGAACTGGATGCGTCCTGGCCGCGCGATCCCTCTAGTCATTTCAATCCCAGGACATGTTTCAAACCCGATTCGAGATTGGGGAATCGGAATTGATATCCGCTCTGCAGCAGGCGATTGGGGACGACGCGAGTGCTCGAGAGTAACAGCGCGTCAGCCATTTCACCGACCGCGATTCGCAATACGAATGCCGGGGCGGGGAAAATCGTCGGGCGATTCAGGATCCGCCCGAGTGTCTTCGTGAAGTCCCGGTTCGTGACCGCGTAGGGATCAACCAGGTTCACTGGCCCGGTCAATTCTTCGTGGGTCAGGCAGTGATGAATTCCCCCCACAACGTCGTCGATGGTAATGCAGCTCATATACTGCTTGCCGCTTCCCAGCACACCACCCACACCCATCTTGAACGGCGTCAGCATCTTTTCGAGCGCCCCGCCATGCGGCGACATCACCACGCCAATCCGCATGTTGACCACGCGAATCCCCGCTTCGGCAGCCGGTTGAGTGGCTTTCTCCCAGTCTCGACAAACATCGGCGAGAAAATCGGTCCCCGGAGCACTCGTTTCCGCACAGATCTCGTCGCCGCGATTTCCGTAGTATCCAATCGCGGAAGCACATAGAAAGTGCTTGGGTTTATGAGACAACTTCGCTAGCGCACCTGCCAGCAAAGTGGTCCCGCCGACACGACTGTCGCGAATCTTCTCCTTCTGAGCTGCCGTCCAGCGCCGTGTCGCGATGCCCTCACCGGCCAGATGAATGACGGCGTCAAACCCTTCCAGCTCTGCGGCGGGAATCTTACCGGTGGTGGGATCCCAGACGATGGTTTTTGAGTCGTTATTCGGATTGCGTCGCGACAGTTTGTAGACCGTGTGGCCTCCGGTTGTCAAAAACGGAACCAGCGCCGACCCCACCAGCCCGGTCGCTCCAACTACTAAGATCTTCATCGAAGTCACTCCTGCCGGCACGTTGTGGTGCGCGGCGACATCCGCAGCCGTTAACCGATGGCGATAGTCGAACATTCGTTGCAGCTTGCTGGCGACGAATGATTTGCCTAATGCTCCCAAGGGGCCCAACGGCAGCCGGTATTCCAGTTTGTCATCCAGGTAACAGGCATCTGGCCCGTCGGGTTCCACGCGATGTGTATGCACACACTCGGCAAACGGCCCCCGAATCTGCACATCTTGAAACTGAACTCCAGGCACATAACCACGATGCTCGGAAATCCAGGTCTGATGAAACGGACCAATCGGCACCTGCAGCACCACGCGACCGCCGTCGGTAATTCCACCAGTCCGAGATACGACCGTCGCCGGCTCAAAGGGAGGATTCAGTCGTTCAAATGCACCCTCACGTAAGTGCCAGTCAAATACCATCGCCGCCGGAGCGGCCAGACGAGTTCGTTTTTGAAAAGTCTCCGTTTTCATTTCAGACATACTAGATAACCGGTCAAGCCGAAACGAATTAACGTGTGACGCTCAGCCCGAGACCATCGCCGTCTGCCGGAGCGCCTTAAAGTGGTTGTTCCGACAGATGAAACACGCTGTTCATCGTAACCACGGAGGTCAACTTGTCATCGTGCGAAATCAAATTGACGCACGCATTCTGCTGTCGCAGCTCTTTTGCCCGGCGCAATTCCAAACCGAGCAAATCGGACAAGAACACGCGATTCACGACATTATGAGCCACAATGGCAATACTTTCGCCACGATGCTTGTTCAACAATTCTGTGAACGCCGGACGCACGCGGCGGAGCGTGTCGCCGTATGATTCCCCCCCGAAATAGGGATTCACCGCGGGGTTTTCCAGGAACAGTCGGGCCTGCTCGGGATCGCGTTCTTGGATAGTTTCCCAATCCAGCCCTTCCCACATGCCGACGCAGCATTCCACCAGATCCTCGATCGGGATGATCTCCTTATCATGATGCCCGGCGATCGCGGCCGCGGTCTCCCGAGCACGAATCATCGGACTGCAATAGATGTGATCCAGCGGAAATGTGCTCAGGAACTGCCCGACTTCCGCGGCCTGCCGCTGTCCCGAGGGACTCAGTCCCAGATCAATTCCATCACCCTGTAAAATGTAGGGCCGCCGTTCATTCGCCGACGTGGCACCATGGCGAACCAGGTAAAGATATGTTGTCCCGGCAGGGGGCTTCGTGCGCATGCATCAGTCCTTGATCAATTTCACTGGATTATTCTGTGCCCAAATATTCTGTGCTCAAATTCATTCGAGGGGATATCAACGATTTTCAGCCAGCAGGGCTGCAATCCGGACCGCCTGCATCAAGCCCTGGGAATCCGCCTGATTCTGCCCCGCGATATCGAACGCCGTGCCATGACTGGGACTCGTCCGAATGATTGGCAGCCCCAGCGTGATATTGACTGCAGTGTCGAACCCAATCAGTTTTAAGGCAATGTGCCCCTGGTCGTGATACATCGCGACAACACCATCAAACTCACCGGCCACTGCCCGTTTTAACAATGTATCCGCAGGTAGTGGCCCCTGCACTTGAATGCCCGCCTCCCGAGCTTCTGCGACCGCGGGGGCGATGATGCGGATTTCCTCGTCGCCGAACAACCCGGACTCGCCGCCATGCGGATTCAAGGCACAGACCGCGACCCGCGGCTGGGTGCACCCGATGCGCCGCAGGTAGCGATCGATCAAGCCGATCTTTTCACGCACGGCCGCCGTAGTCAGCAAATCGGGCACGCTGCGGATCGAGGTATGTAATGTGACGTGGACAACCCCCAGTCCGTACGGTGAGCAGACTCGATCTCCGTGCGGCAGGTAGAGCATCATCCCGAAATCAACCACACCACATTCTTCGGCCAGGATCTCGGTATGTCCCGGATAATTCAAACCAGCCAGGTGCAACGCGGCCTTGTTCAACGGTGCCGTAGTGATGGCATCGATTTCGCCCCGCAGCGCGGCCCGCGCCGCGGCCACCAGATACTCATAGGCGGCCCTCCCTGCTCGGGCATCCAACTGGCCCAGCGGTACGCCAACAACAGTATCATCGCCGGGATTGAAGACAGGAATCCGCCCGCCTGCTGCCGGTACCGGGCCCGCCAGGTTCTCCAGCGGTATAACCTGCAATGTCGATCCAATCTGTTGCAACGCCCGTCGCAATAGTTCTGGATGGCCAATCACCACCGGCTGGCACCATGCATGCAGCCGTCCATCAGCGCAGGCGCGAGCCACGATCTCGGGGCCAATCCCCGCGACATCCCCCAGCGTCAGTGCCACTCGCGGCAGTCGAGATTTCTGGGTTAACACGTGTGCTCACCTAAGTAGGAAACAATTCGATCATGATAGTCGCTCAGGACCGCGGATGGTCTGCAGGTCTTGTTGGCAGAGCGATGACCGTTCTTGATACGCCGACAATCCGCGCGCAATCTAGGTCATCCCCCAATTGTTCGCAAGGATACCCTTGCAACCCGGACGATCTCGTGGGAGTATGGCAATACTTCGCGGTGCCCCCCTCCGGATTCTCATTTCTTCACGGGAAGCGTGCAGATCTGGCGACCTCGCGAACGCTCCCACTCCAAACGTTGACACCACACCTGTTTCGGGAAGACAGGCGTTCAGATCTCCCGTCGTTGAAAGTTCAGGATGTCGCGCAGCTTCATTGTCACCCAGTCTGCATTCAACGACTTGTGCGCGCACATTCGCGAAGTCCGAGAGGTCGCGTTCGACACCGAATTTGTCTCGGAATTCACTTACCGGCCAGAACTGTGCCTGATGCAGTTTGCAACGCGCGAACGGTGCGTCTGCGTCGATCCCTTTGAGATTGAAGATTTGTCCCCCTGGTGGGACATCATGCTCGATCCCGCGATTACCGTGGTCATTCACGGGGGCCGCGAAGAGGTTCGATTTTGCGTGACGAATACGCTGCAGGCGCCGACGGGGATTGTCGACGTCCAGATCGCCGAAGGGATGCACAGCCCCAGTTTCCCGCTGGGCTATACAGCCTTGGTCCAGCGTGTGATGGGCATCCGGATTTCCGGCAAGGAAACCCGGACCGACTGGCGACGCCGGCCGCTGACTGATTCACAGATTGAATATGCCCTGGAAGACGTCGAACACGTCCTGGGCATCTGGGACCGCCAGAAGGCTGATTTGACGAGTCGCGGCCGGCTAGGTTGGGCACAGTCCGAATTCCAGCGCATGGTCGATGAGGTTGCCGGAGAACGGACGCGTGAAAACTGGCGGCGGATCCCTGGACTGCAGCGGTTGAGCCAGCGTGAACTGGCGGTCTTACGCGAACTGCATGCCTGGCGCGAGGAAGAATCCCTCCAGCGTGATCGGCCAGCTCGGAGAACCTTGCGTGATGATTTGCTGCTGGAACTGGCCAAACGCCAGCCGCGGACGCTCGATGATGTCGTCGCCACGCGCGACATGAATCGATCGGACTATCGCCGCGTGGCCCATGACATTGCTGCCGCCGTACAGCGCGGGCTGGATGTTCCGAATGCCCAGTTGCCTCCGGTCGAAAAGGCCGAACGCAAGGAAGAAGAACAGGTCCTGGGGCAACTGCTGAGCATCGCCCTGGCCAACTTGTGCCTGCAGGAAAACGTGGCCATGCAATTGATCGGCACGAGCGCCGACTTGCGACATCTGGTCCGCTGGCATGTCTACGGGGAGCGCGATGGAGAACCACCCCGCTTAACGCTGGGCTGGCGTGCGGAAGTTTGCGGCCAACTGTTTCAGGACGTCCTGGATGGCAAAATCGCGTTTCGCGTGGCCGATCCGCATTCCGACCATCCCCTGAAATTTGAACGACGTTAAGCGGCGGAACCGCGACGCTCCACACACCAGCCGCCTCGGCAGTGACCGCGATTGGGGACTCTCCCAGCGACAGCCTGATGCCGTGGTTCCTCATTTCTCAACCCTGCCCCTCAACAATTTCCGCAGCATTTGACCTCTCAACGGGTTACAATGCGAATTCCGTCACGTAACGAATCTCCATTTCCGTCAACTCCAAGAGGCACACGGTAAATGGTTTACATGCAGCCATCGGTTCGAGAGGCCATCGCGATGCGCGCTTCGAGTTTGCTGGTCTGTCTCTTCTGTTTCCCCGCGTGGACGCCGGCGGCCGAGACCCCTGCCACACTGCTCGTCCAGCCTCCAATGGTTGTCTTGCATGGCCATCGATCCTCGCAGCAACTCATTGTCAGTGATGAAGTTACAGCTGGCGCCATGGCTGACATGACACGTGTGGCGACGTACGAAAGCACATTTCCATCGGTCGCGCTGGTCACATCCAATGGCCTGATTGTGCCGCGCGCCCATGGCGCGACCGAGATCATTGTGCGTCTCGGTGAGCGCCAGACCCGCGTTCCTGTCGAAGTTCAAAATTATGATCGGCCCGATCCCATCGATTTTAATACCGATGTCATCGCGGCTCTCAGCAAGGCAGGCTGCAACCAGGGTTCCTGCCACGGTTCTCCACAAGGCAAAAATGGCTTCCGACTGAGCCTCCGGGGCTTTGACCCCGAGCTCGATTTTATGACGCTGACCCACGAGGACTTCGGCCGCCGCACGAATTCTTCTGCCGCGGATGAAAGCCTGATTTTGAAGAAGGGACTGGCCGAAGTTCCCCACCAGGGTGGCCGGCGGTTCCGTCGTACCGACCCCGAATACCAGATCATCCGCGCCTGGATTGATGCCGGCTGCCCCCCCTCGCCAGTATCTGCGGCCCCCATGGCCAATCCCCAGCCCGGTCAGCCCGGTCCGGCCCCCGGGCCGCGTTTGGTCAAGCTCGAAGTCCTGCCAGATTCGCGGCGG
>CAZQUW010000085.1:0-23827 GCA_964596215.1 uncultured Planctomicrobium sp.
CAGTGAGGCAAGCGTCAACCAGAACTGCCAGTTGACCCTCCGTAAAACGGTACAATGCCACAATAGAGTGATAACCGTTGCAAGCTGAAGTACAACTCATATAAACAAATGCCTTGCTGAGCTGTCGGTCGGGTAGTACCCTATTGTTGCTTAGCTTTGTCGAGTTGTTCAAACCCCATAAGTTGACTAAACCCTCACGCGGCCTGAATTGTAACCCTTTGGAGTCTTTCAAGATGGCAGATCAAACCAGCTGGGGTTGTTGCGACCCCGCTTACTTTCGGCAGATGAATCGACGCGGGTTCTTGACGGTCGGTGCCGTCGGAGGGGCTTCGGCGTTGACGCTGTCCGATATGTTCCGGCTTCAGGAAGCTCGGGCCGAGCTGAAGAAGTACGAGAAGCTGCCGGCGACAGCCAAGTCTCTGATTCACATTTACCTGCCTGGAGGTATGGCTCATCAGGAATCGTTCGACCCGCATCCGTTCGCCCCGATTGAATATCGCGGCGAAATGGGTACGGTTCAGACCAAGATCCCGGGCGTTCTGTTCGGCGAAACTCTGCAGCAGACCGCTCAGATTGCTGACAAGTTGTGCGTGATCCGCTCGATGACGCATGGCGAAGCCGCTCATGAACGTGGCACGCACAACATGTTTACGGGCTATCGTCCGAGCCCCGCGCTGCAGTTCCCCAGTATCGGTTCAGTGATCAGCCACGAATACGGTCCGCGCAATAACCTGCCGCCGTACGTCTGTGTTCCCGGTCAGCCGAACGAATTCGCCGGCACGGGTTACCTGAGTTCGTCGTTCGCACCGTTCAGCCTGGGTTCTGACCCGGCTGCGGGCGGATTCAAGGTGCGTGACCTGAATCTGCCGGGCGGAATCGATGATTCCCGCTTCACAACACGCCGCAACGTGCTGGCTGCCGTTAACGATTACTTCCAGAAGAAGGAAAAGTCGGACGAGTTGGCTGCGATGGACACGTTCTACGATCGCGCCTACAGCCTGATCAGCTCGCCGGAAGCTCGCGAAGCTTTCAATATCGACGCCGAACCGGCCGCCGTGCGTGATGAGTACGGTCGCGGCACTGCCGGTGCCCGCATGTTGCTGGCTCGCCGCCTGGTGGGCGCTGGCGTTCGCCTGGTCAACCTGACCTACGGTGGCTGGGACATGCACACCGGAATCGTCGGTGGCTTCAAGGGGCAGATGCCCGAGTTCGACAAGGCGTTCGCCACCTTGATTCGTGATCTCGAGCGGACCGGCCTGTTGAAAGACACGATGGTCATGATCTCGTCTGAATTCGGTCGTACTCCGAAGATCAACCAGACGGCTGGTCGCGATCACTGGCCCAAGGTGTTCAGTGTGGTGCTCGCCGGTGGCGGTATCAAGCAGGGGGCGGTTTATGGCTCGTCGAACTCGGTTGCTTCGGAACCCGAAGAAAACGCGATCGGTGTCGAAGACCTGTTCACGACCATCTATCACTGTATGGGAATTGTCGCCGATCAGGAACTGATGGCTCCGGGCGACCGTCCCATTGAAATCGTCGACGGTGGTGAAGTCCGCAAGGACCTTCTCGCCTAAGTTCGTCTGCAGTATTGATGAACGCCGAGGTGGGAGGACTTCCTGCCTCGGCGGTTTTTATAGGTGACTGTGGTGCCCCGACTCTTGCGAGTGGGTGTATCGACAGCATGTATGAATTCGTTCGCCCGACTCTGGAGAGTCAGGCTACGGGGTGGGCTGGAAGCTCGCCCGCGACGCAGGGATGCGGCCAGTCAAGATTCTCAGCCGATTCGCCAGTTGTGTGAATCGACGTGTTTCATGAGGCGTCCCATGAGTCGTGCGTTGTTCGCTGCAGCTTTGTTTGCTCTGCTCTCTCCCGTGTGTGTGTTCGCGGCTGCTCCCCAGTTGGGTGGCCTGACCCCCCGCGGAGTCCAGCGTGGCATTGAGACCGAAGTGGTCTTCAGTGGTGCCCGCCTGGAAGATGCTCAAGAAGTTCTCTTCTACGAGCCCGGCATTGAAGTCACCAAGCTGGAAGCGGTGAATACCAACACCGTGAAAGTGATGTTGAAGATTGCCCCCGATTGCCAGCTGGGGGCACATCGCCTTCGCTTGCGGACGGCGACGGGCATCAGCGACCTGCGGCATGTCATGGTTGGTAATCTTCCGAGTGTCGCGGAAGTCGAGCCCAACAGCGACTTCGGCACGCCGCAAGTGATTCCCATGAATGTTACGGTCATGGGTGTGGCCAATAGTGAGGACGTTGACTACTACGTTGTCGAGGCGAAGAAGGGTGACCGGATTTCGGCGGAAGTCGAAGCCATTCGCCTGGGCATCAGCCTGTTCGACGTTTACGTGGCCATTTTGAATTCGTCCCGCTTCGAACTGGCAGCCAGTGACGACAACGCTCTCGTCTGGCAAGACGGTATCGCTTCGATTATCGCCCCGGAAGATGGCAAGTACATCATTCAGGTGCGTGAGAGTTCCTATGGTGGAAACGGTGGCTGCCTGTATCGCGTGCATGTCGGCAACTTCCCCCGGCCGCTGGCAACATTGCCCGCAGGTGGCAAGATCGGCGAACCGGTCACCGTGAAGTTCCTGGGTGACGTTGCGGGTGACAAGGATCAGCCCTTCACACTGACAGCGAATGGCTTGGATAAATTTCCCGTCTTCGCCCAGGATGAAAAGGGCGTGGCACCTTCTCCGAACTGGCTGCGAGTTTCTCCGTTTGGCAATGTGATTGAGGCCGAACCGAACGAAACGCACGACAACGCAACGAAGTTTGAAGCGCCCATGGCCCTGAATGGCGTGTTGTCGCAGCCCGGTGATACCGACAACTTCCGCTTTACCGCCAAGAAGGGGCAGGTATTTGACGTGCGGGTGCATGCTCGCAGTATTCGTTCACCGCTTGATCCGGTCCTGTACATTTTTACGGCCGGTGGCGGAGCGCTGGCGGGAAATGACGACAGTGGCGGACCCGACAGCTTCCTGCGATTTACCGCTCCCGCTGATGGTGACTTTGTTATCAATATCGGCGATCACCTGAAGAATGGTGGTCCGACGTATGCTTATCGAGTTGAACTGACGCCGGTGAAGCCGGCACTCAAGTTGTCGGTGGGTGAGTTTGTCCAATACGTTCAACCCACTGTTGCGGTTCCCAAGGGGAATCGTACGGCAGTCATGATCAATGCATCACGTATTGACTGCGGCGGCGCCATCACCATTAAGGGGCTCGATCTGCCCCCCGGCGTGACCATTGAAACGCCAGTTCTGCCGGCCAATCTCAGCAGTGTGCCGGTGATCTTCGTGGCAGCACCCGACGCGCCGCTGAGTGGCAAACTGGTCGACCTGGTAGGTGTGCTCGAAGATGCAGAAAAGAAGCCGGTCCTCGAAGGCCACCTGCAACAAGATGTGGTCCTGATTCGGGGTCAGAACAATATTCCGTTCTGGACCGAAAGCGTGCCGCGTCTGGCCACTGCCGTGACCAACGAAGCACCGTTTTCGGTGGAGATCGTCGAACCCAAGGTGCCCATCGTGCATGATGGGCAGATGGGTTTGAAAGTGGTCGCCAAGCGGAAAGAAGGGTTCACGGCACCGATTAAGATTGACATGCTGTGGTTGCCGCCGGGTATCAATGCCAGCCGCGAAGTCTCGATTCCGGAAAATCAGACGGAAGCTGTAATCCCCATGAATGCCGCGGGGAATGCCCAAGTTGCCGAGTGGAAGATTGCCGTCACCGCGTCCGCAACTGTGGGCAACGGGCCGGTCTTCATCAGTTCGCCTTTAGTCAATTTGAAGGTTGCGGAACGTTACCTGACCTTTGCATACGATCAATCTGCGGTCGAGCAAGGCAAAGAGACTGAACTGGTGGTGAAAGTGACCAAGGTTAAGGACTACGCCGGTCCCGCCAAGGTGACCCTGATTGGTCTGCCCAACAAGGTGACCACCGAACCACTGGAAGTGAATAAGGATCTGGCTGAGCTGATCTTCAAGATCAAGACAGAGAAGGAATCACCCGCAGGCAATCATAAGAATCTGTTCTGCCAGGTGATCGTGATGGAAAACGGCGAACCGATTTTGCACAACCTGAGTGGTGGTGCATTGCGTATTGATGTGCCGTTGCCCCCGAAAAAGGATGCGCCTCCCCCGATGCCAGTTGTCGCGGCGGCTCCGATGCCTGCTGCGGCCCCGGCTGCAGCCCCGCCAATGAAGCGTTTGACGCGTCTGGAGCAACTACGGCTGGAACAGGCGGAGCGTGAAAAGGCACTGAAGAGTGGCGGCAAGTAATTGCCGTCAGCGAAAAGATCAAGGAGCCGAAGTCACCTGACTTCGGGTGAGAATTCAATAACGGCCAGGACTCAGGCGAGTCCTGCTACAAAACGAATTTGCCGGCTAAGGATGCTTTCATGAACGTGAGTCGACTTTTACTCGCGAGTGTGCTGATCAGCGGTTGGTGTGTGGGTTCGGCTTGGGCTCAAGACAACCCTGTCGCCGAGCTGCGGGTCTTCCCGGCTGACATCAATCTGTTGACGGCCAAAGACCGTCAATTGATGGTGGTACAGGCGGTTTACGCCAGCGGACTGACACAGGATGTGACGTCGCAGGCCACGATGACACTGGCCAATCCGGCTCTGTGTCGCCGCGACGGCAACACGTTCTGGGGTGCTGCCGATGGTGTCACAGAATTGAAGGTTGAATTCGGCGGCAAGGCGATGACCGTGCCGGTCAAGGTGGAAAAGGCTGTCGAGCCGCGGCCCATCAGCTTCAAGCTGGACATCATGCCGATCTTCATGAAGGCTGGCTGTAACAGTGGTAGCTGCCATGGTGCGGCACGCGGTAAAGACGGCTTTCGCCTGTCGTTGTTCGGATTTGATGCCAACGGCGACCACTATCGGCTGACACGCGAATTGAGCGGCCGACGTATCGATCTGGCCGTTCCCGAGAGCAGCTTGTTGCTCGAGAAGTCGATCGGTGCCGTACCCCATACGGGTGGCAAGCGGTTTGAATTGAATACCGAATACGGACAGGATCTGGTTCGCTGGATCGCAGATAGCTGCCCCATCGACGCGGCGGCGATTCCCACGTGCACCAGCCTGGAGATCTATCCGAAGCAAGCGGTGCTGGATGGTCCCGGGGCGACTCAGCAGGTCACCGTCCGGGCCAAGTACTCTGACGGTACCGACCGCGATGTGACGAACCTCGCCCTGTTTCTGACGAACAACGATAACTCCGCGTCCATCAATGATCAGGGACTCGTGACCGGCGGTGCTCGTGGCGAAGCCTATGTGATGGCCCGTTTCGCGACCCATACCGTGGGCTCACAGTACATCGTATTGCCGAAGGGGCTGAACTTCACGCCGTTCCAGTCCAAGGAAACGAACTACATCGATACGCTGGTTAACGCCAAGCTGAATAAGCTCCGCATGCTGCCGTCCGAGGTTTGCACGGACGAAGTCTTCGTGCGACGCCTCTACATCGATCTGATCGGATTGCTGCCGACCATTGAAGAATACAACCGCTTCATGGCTGATACGGCTCCGGACAAACGCGAGAAGCTGATCGATGAATTGCTGAACCGCAAGGAATTCACCGAGATCTGGGTGTCGAAGTGGGCGGAATGGTTGATGATGCGTTCGAACAACGTCATCAGCTACAAGGCCATGTTGTTGTACTACAACTGGTTGAGCCAGCAGGTCGCCAGTAACGTTCCGCTGGACAAGATGGTCCAGGGACTGCTGGGTGCCAATGGTGGTACATTCAAGGTCCCGGCCACCAACTACTTCCAGAATGAGACCGACACGCTGAAGGTTTCCGAGAACGTTGCCCAGGTCTTCATGGGGATGCGGATTCAATGTGCGCAGTGCCACAACCATCCGTTCGACCGCTGGACCCAGGACGACTACTACGGGTTTGCCGCGTTCTTTTCGCAGATCGGCCGGAAGGGTGGCGAAGACTACCGCGAAACGATCATCTTCAATGCCGGTGGCGGCGATGTTCGTCATCCCATTGATGGTCGCGTGATGGCTCCGACCTTCCTCGGTGGCGGCCCTGCAGATACCGCCGGCAAGGATCGTCGCGAGATTCTCGCCAAGTGGCTGGCCTCGCCGCAGAATCCGTACTTTGCGTCCAACTTTGCGAACCGGGTCTGGCACCACTTCTTCGGCATCGGAATCATCGAGCCGATCGACGACGTGCGGATTTCGAATCCGGCCAGCAATCCGGAATTGCTCCTTGAGTTGGCCAACAAGTTCACCAGCTACAACTATGACTTCAAGCAACTCGTACGCGATATTTGCCGTTCGCAGACCTATCAGCGGGCGACCCAACGCAACGAAACCAACACGACCGACGAGTTGAACTTTGCTCACGCCAATCTGCGCCGGATCAAGGCCGAATCGATGCTCGATTGCATCAGCGAAGTGACCAATACGAAGGATAAGTTCCAGGGCCTGCCCCTTGGTGCCCGGGCGACGCAAATTGCCGACGGTTCGACTTCAACGTACTTCCTGGAAACCTTCGGCCGGGCCAAGCGTGAAACGGTTTGCTCGTGTGAAGTACGGATGGAGCCATCGTTGTCACAAGCTCTGCACTTGCTGAATGGTGATACGGTTAACGCCAAGATTCAACAAGGTGGAGTCATCACCAAGTTGCTGGCCGAGAAAGTGGAACCGCTGCAGATCGTAGAACGACTCTATATCGCCTGCCTGGGCCGTAAGCCCACTGAAGCGGAACTGAATAATTTGAAGCCGCTGTTTACCCAGGGAAGCAATGTCCAACAGGCTCTGGAAGATACCTTCTGGGCCCTGTTGAACAGCCGCGAATTCCTGTTTAACCACTAAACTGAAACGTACGACAAGTGAATCGAATCCGACGAGCCGGGGATTTACGGCACTTCGGCTCACCTGGGCTGCTGATTTTCGCTCAGGTAATACTTTAAAGAGTGTTATCGCGGATATGGAACCTTCTACCATGCGTCAGTTGCTGACTTACACGCTGTTGTGCGGAGTTCTGGTCGGTTCGGCTCGAGTGGCCGTGGCTCAAGAAGCCAAGCCCGCCGACAAGATGGAAAAGATCACGTACACGGATCACATCCTGCCGATCTTGCGTGCCAAGTGTGCCGCGTGTCACAGCGCGGATCAGGCCAAGGGGGGCCTGGTGGTCGACAGCTATACCGGCCTGATGGCAGGTGGCGCGTCGGGCGAAGTTGTTGCTGGGGGCGATGTCGATGGCAGCCGGTTGTATGACTTGATCACACACAAGGCCGAGCCCAAGATGCCTCCCAAAGAACCGAAGATGCCCGACGATCAACTCGCGTTGTTCAAGAAGTGGATCGAAGGGGGAGCACTCGAGACCCTCGACAGCAAGGCCAAGATCAAGAAGCCTGCCTTCACATTGGGAACCGCAGTCATCTCGAACGGCAAACCCGAGGGGCCGCCCCCGATGCCTGAGAATCTGCCGACCGATCCGGCACTGGTGTTGGCTCGTGGTAACGCGGTGACGGCGATGGCAGCCAGCCCGTGGGCACCGTTGATTGCCGTGTCCAGCCACAAGCAAGTCCTGCTCTATAACACCCAGGAACTGCGCCTGGTTGGCATTCTTCCCTTTCCCGAAGGCCAGCCCTACGTGCTGAAGTTCAGCCGCAACAGCAGCCTGTTGCTGGCTGGCGGTGGCCGGGGCGGACAATCGGGTCGCGTTGTCGTCTGGGACGTCAAGACGGGGCAGCGGGTGTTCGAAGTTGGGAATGAATACGACGCCGTGATGGCGGCTGACATCAGTGCGGATAACAGCCAGATTGCTTTAGGTGGTCCGCGCAAGATCGTCCGCGTCTACTCGACGAAGGACGGCGAGTTGATGTATGAGATCAAGAAGCACACCGACTGGGTGACGGCACTCGAATTCAGCCCGGATGGTGTGTTACTGGCCACCGGCGATCGCAGCAACGGCCTGTTTGTGTGGGAAGCCTTCACCGGCCGCGAATTCTACGTTCTGAATGGACACCAGGCTGCCATTTCCAGCGTCAGCTGGCGGTTGGATGCCAACATCCTGGCCAGTGCGAGCGAAGACACCACGATCAAGTTGTGGGAAATGGGCAACGGCGGGTTAGTGAAGAGCTGGGGGGCGCATGGTGGCGGAGCTGCCGCAGTGCAGTTCACTCGCGATGGCCGGCTGTTTTCGACGGGGCGCGATCTGGTCTCCAAGTTGTGGGATCAGAACGGGGCTCAACAACGAGCCTTCCCGGCCCTCTCTGACCTGGGACTTGAAGTCGCTTTCTCATCTGAAGACGACCGAGCATTTGCCGGTGACTGGGCTGGCACGATCCGTGCCTGGAATGCCAAGGACGGGGCGGAGCTGACCGCGCTGAAAACCAATCCCGCCCCGCTGGCAGCCCGCATCGAAGTGGCTGTGAAGGATGCACAGGCGTTGGAAGCAGCCGCAAATCAGACGGCTGCTGTGGTGGCCGGTGTGAAGAAAGCTCAGGCCGATCGCGAAGCGGCGGCTGTGGCCGCGAATGCCGCGACGGCGGCGGCTCAGGCCGTTGCCGCGACCGCTGTGGCGGAGAAGGCTGCTGCGGACAAGGCCTTGCCTGAAAAGGTGGCCGTGCTGGCTGCGGCGGAAGTCGTGTTTAATGCGGCCAAGGTCAAGGTTGATACGGCCACTGCAGAAAAGGCCGCCGCTGAAAAAGCCGTGGTCGACGCGGGCGCTGACGCCACCAAGAAGACGGCTGCCGAGCAAGTTCTGGCGACCAAGACCACAGAACTGACGACGGCTCAAGCGGGTTTCGCTCCTGCGACCGCTGTGCGTGATATCGCGACTGCCGACAAAGTGGCCGCTGAAAAGCTGGTGGCGGATCTGGCGGTTAAGGTTAAGACCACCGCTGACCAGGCGGCGGCATTGAAAGTGGTTTCTGACAAGGCTGTGGAAGTGGCCAAGGTGACTCCCGAATACAGCAAAATGCTGGCGGACGCTGAAGCGGCTGCCGCCGCGGCTGCCGCGAAGGTGGCACCTGCCAAGCAACTTGTTGAAAAGCTGAATTCCGAGAAGGGCCGTGTTCTGGCCGTACCCGCTCCCGCTCCGGCAGCAGAGCCAGTTGCTGCTGTCGCGGCGCCCGCGAAGTAGTATGATGCCGTGCACGGGTCCCAGTTCCTGCTGCGGTGTTGCGTGCTCATGAGGTCTCACAACTTTCGCTGAGAGCGTCGCGAATTGACCGCGGACCTGCCATATTCAGTAAGAAAATGGAAAGTCGCCCATGTTTCGCTTAGCCCTGCACTCCGTCAGTTACGCCGGGGTCTGGGCCGGTCAGGCGAAGTTGTCGTTGTTTGAATTCATCGACAAGGCTGCTGAACTGGGGTTCGATGCCGTCATGCTGATGGCCAAGCGGCCACACTTGTCGGTGCTGGATATCTCACGCACGCAGCAAGCCGAAATCAAACAGCGGCTGCAGGATCATGGATTGAAGGTCGCGTGTCTCGCAGGTTATACCGACTTCACGCTGGGGGCCGAACGTCCTGACATTCCGACTCGCGAAATGCAGATTTTATATGTCCGCGAACTCGCCCGGCTGGCGTCGGAATTGCAATGCCCTCTCATTCGCGTGTTTACCGGCTACTCGATCTCGCAGGCTACCTATGACCAGCAATGGAGCTGGTGCGTCGAGAGTTTGCGCGACTGTGCCCGGCAGGCGGCTGACTTTGGTGTGACAATTGGCGTGCAGAATCATCATGACAATGCCGTCCACCACGAGGCGCTCCTGGATCTGATTCGGGAGATCGATCACCCGCATTGCCAGGTGATGTTCGATGCCTGGGCTCCCGCACTGCATGGGTGCGATCCGGCCGCGGGCGTCCGCGAACTGGCGCGCCACATCGTCCACACGACGGTAGCCGATTACGTACGGCGGCCCCGCTTTAAGTATCTGCCGCAACTGGTCAATTACGCCGCGGAGCCCGATTCCATTCGAGCCGTGCCGATGGGCGAAGGCTTCATCGACTACGCTGCGTTCTTTAAAGCGCTGCGCTCGACCGGTTACACGGGATACGTGGCCTACGAGATGTGTTCGATGTTGCGGGGGGGCGGGAGTCTTGAGAATCTCGACCGGTGCGCGATTCAATTTCGCGAGTACATGCGCCGCCTGACGCTCGATGACATGCCGTCGCTGGGCAGCCGATTCTAGTGTGCGGCCCATTCCAGGTTAATGAGTGAGTCCGGTGCTGGCCTCTGTCAATTAACTGCGGGACAGAAGGTGCCAAATTTGAAGTATCGAGGTTCGGAGCACACAGAGTTCTTGTTCCCGCGAAGAACGCAAAGTGTGTATACTCCGGGCGTCTTATCGTTTTTCTGATGTGCCGGCATCCGGCACCGGGCTCGTCCGACACTCTGACACGTTGCGAGGTTGAATCACTAGACCGATTGCCTCGACGAAGCGATACTCACACCAGTAGACCTCACATCATCCGGGCCACCGACACCCATTCTTTTAGCAGGTGCTGAGATGCAACGACTTCGATTATCGCGCGGAATCGTCGTGACACTGGTGTTGTCGTTAAGCCTGTTTGGCATCTCGGCCATTGGCGGCTGGATTGATGGGGGCCTGGTTCCGGGACAAGTGTTTGCCGGAAACTGGCCCCAGTGGCGCGGGCCGCTGGGAACCGGCATCTCTGATGAGAAACAGGTACCGCTGGATTGGTCGGCGACGAAGAATGTGAAGTGGAAAGTGGCGCTGCCGGCGGAAGGCAACAGCTCGCCGATCGTCGTTGGAGGCCAGGTTTTCTTAACGTGCCAGCAAGACAAGGGCAAGCAGCGATTGCTGCTCTGTGTGGACCGCACGAATGGGAAGGAACTCTGGCGGAAGACGGTTCTCCACGAGCAACCCGAGGCCACTCACAGCACGAATCCGCAAGCTTCGTCCTCACCGGTGGCAGACGAGTCGCGAGTGATCGTATGGTTTGGGTCGGCGGGTTTGTATTGTTATGACCTCGCAGGCGCGGAACTCTGGCACAAGGACTTGGGCGCCTTCGATCATATCTGGGGCTATGGCTCCAGCCCCGTGATGGTTGGTGATCTCGTCATCCTGAATGCCGGGCCAGGAACATCGTCGTTCGTCGTGGCATTGAATAAACAGACAGGCGAAGAAGTCTGGCGGCACACGTATCCCGGGATGAAAACGGCGAAGGCCGACGAATTCAAAGGCTCGTGGAGCACCCCCGTCCTGGTCGGCGAAGGGAACTCAGCGCTCTTGCTGCTCAGCCTGCCGAAGAAGCTGCTGGCAGTCACCCCGACCACTGGTGAAGTCGTGTGGTCCTGCGATGGTCTCAGCGATCTGGTTTACACGTCGCCGGTCATCACGGGTGATATCGTCGTAGCCATGTGTGGGTATCATGGGCCGGCGCTGGCGTGTCGTCTGGGGGGCCAGGGCGATATTACTGCGACGCATCGGCTCTGGTTGCATGATAAGAAGAATCCGCAACGCATTGGTTCAGGAATCGCGATCGATGGTCATCTCTACATTCTGAATGAGAACGGTGTGGCGTGGTGCCTGGATGCCAAAACCGGCGACAAGAAATGGGAGCAGCGGGTCGGAGATGGGACATCCTGGGGATCTATGTGCCTGGTTGATGGTCGAATCTACGTCCAGAATATGCGGGGCAATGTGATTGTGCTGGCGGTCGATCCGACCGCGTGCCGGGTCCTGTCTGAGAACATTTTGAACGAAGGCTCGCGATCGTCTCCCGCATTTTCTGATGGCCAGATCTTCTTGCGGACGTTCAAGAATCTGTATTGCATCGCGGAATCGACCCCCTGAGACAATCAGCATCACCAGTTTCCTCTGGCGTCGTGAATTAGCGAATTGCGTACTTGCTCAACGCGATCGTCAGTCGCCAGACTTCGAGCGAAGTTCTAACGATTTCCGCTACGTCGAGGTTCCTCGTTTGATTTGCTCGGGTGGCGTCGGTTCGACTTTGGCTAATTCCGCGATGAACTCTTCGCTGAGTCCAGCTGCCAGCCGCGGTTCGCGATGGAAGGATTTTCCCTTGGATTTTTCCGGCTTCAGCGGGAAATGCAAGTGCGAAACGTACGCGTCCCACTCGGACTGGTCCGGGGATTTCAGCTGGCGGAGCCAGTCGATGCCGAATCGTACGTGTTCGATTTCGTCGCGGTGAATGACCCGCATCAGTGCTGCGCTGCGCGAGTCCCCCGCAGTCTCGAAGTAGTCTGCGAACTCGAGCGTATGGTCGAGATTGCCCCCCTCAAACGTGAGCGGCAGGCCGGCGAGATAGTCGAGGACTGACGTGAAGGCTTGGGCCTTATCCCAGAAGTATCCGTTGACGGGGACGGCGCCGAATTCCAGGCCCAATACTGCCGCGCGTTCGATATGCATGCGCGTATGCCGTTGCTCGTCGGCCATGATGTCGGCCATTCCCAGGCGGAACCCGGACGGGGCATCGGGGAACGCACACAGCGTAAAGGCCATGACTTCCAATGCCTGCAGTTCATGGTTGGCCATGATGTGGTGCGCGAGGGCTCGTTTCTCTGGCTGGTGAAACGATTTTGGAGGGGGCATCGGCGGCGCCTGTTTGCGCCCGGCAAACCGCAAGTTGTCTGGACGGCGCGGTACATCCGCCCGCCAGGCCGGACCGGGGGCGGTGTCGGTCGCAGGCGGATCGAGGGGCAGGAGTTTCTCGGCGATCGTTGCGGACAGGAGTATCCGCTCGGCAAAGGCTCGAAGTTCCAAGAGACCCTTTCTAGGTGACGTCGTTGGCGTCGTTCGATTTGTCAGTCCACTGTGTATTGACAATTTCAGCGCCGGCTGGCGGATGTGGTCGACCGGCCACGCAGGCGGCGACGGTCAGGTCGCCAGACACATTCAGAACTGTGCGACTCATATCAAGAATGCGGTCAATGCCCAGAATGATCCCGATGCCGGCTCCCGGAACGCCGACTGACTGCATGACGACTACGATCATCGGCAGTGAACTTCCCGGGACCCCGGCGGTGCCAATTCCCGCCAGTACCGACATTAAAACGACCATGACCTGTTGTGTCATGGTCAATTCGACATGAAACACCTGGGCCAGAAACAGCACGACGACCCCTTCGTAGAGGGCCGTTCCATTCTGATTTCCGGTCGCTCCGATGGTCAGCACAAATCGGGCTTCCTCATCGGGGAGCAGTAATTCTTCACGCGCCACCCGCAGGGCGGTCGGCAGGCTGGCGTTGGACGACGAAGTTCCAAATGCAGTCCAGATGGCTTCGGAGATCTGGGAGAAGAACTGGATCGGCGATCGCCGGGTGATCCACCACAGTAGCGCCGGATAGACCACAAACATCTGCAGTCCCAAGCCCAGCAAAACGGTGCCGACGAAGCCCAGCAAGGGGGGCAGGATCGACAGCCCCAACTTCGAGGTCAGGCTGAATACCAGGCACGCGACCGCGAGCGGCGCGATCCGCATCGCCCAGCCGATGATCACCATCGAAACTGCCTGCAGGCCTTCCAGCCAACCCACCAGGATGTCGGAATTTTCTGGGACTCGGGTCAAGGCCAGTCCGAACATCAAGGAGAAAAACATGACCGACAGCATCCCTCCGCCGGGCGACGTGCCGTCGAGGGCTCCCACCATTTCCTGAAGGGGATTCTTGGGAATGATGTCGAGCAAGATGACTTCGAGTGTTTTCGCCTTCTTGGCTTTGGCCACGCTCTGGCTGGCATCATCGCTGTACCTGGCGCTCAATTCCTGTTGCTTTTCGACTGACAGCCAGCGGCCCGGCTGCAGAGTGTTCGTCAGCCCGACTCCGATCAGGACCGCACTCGTCGACAAGATGGCGGTAAACAACAGGGTTTTCAGGCCGACACGTCCCAGCCGCCCCCAGTCCTTCATTCCTGCGACACCCAGGGCGAGGGCCGAGAAAACCAACGGGATGACAACCATGAAGACCAGCCGCAGAAAGATCTGACCAAGCGGGTCAGCGATGCGAGCGCACACATCGACATAGTTTCGGGCTTGGGGAAAACCATGCTCTTGGCCATACAGACTGAGTGCGTTGGCGCTTAGCCCCAGCGTGGCGCCGGCAACCAGGCCAATCAGAATCTTCACATGCAGGGGAACAGTCCGGCGAACCGTCATAGTGTTATGTTCCAGATTTGCGACCAGTCGTGGGCGAGATGTAGGGCAATGTACCGCATCATTGGAGGAAACAGTAGGCGTTGGGAGCGAGGCAAATGACGAATGACGAAACCAGAATGACGAAAGAATGTCGAACGACGAATGATCAATAGTCGACAACCGAAACCAACAGCGTGGCCTTGAGGCTGCAACGAACTAATGACGCTATCTTGATTCGTAATTGGGATTTGGTCATTCATTCGTCATTCTTCCCCCTCGATCACGCCTTGACCCGATGGTCGACACGCACCAGAATTCCTTTGTTGACCGGCAGACTCTGATGGAATGGCCTGTCTGCTCATTGCGCGACTCAACTGAGATCAGTACATCTAATCTGGGGAGACTTCCGGCATGGCCGCCAAGAAATCGAAGACCTCGTCCAATTCCCCGCCCCCTCCTCCGCCGCCGTTTACACCCGAGCAATCGCCGCAGACGATTGGCGGCTACCTGATTCAGCGTTTGCAGGACCACGGTCTGCAGCATGTGTTTGGGATCCCGGGTGATTTTGTCCTCCAGTTCTATGGCATGCTGCAGGACAGCCCGATTGAAGTGATCGGGACAACTCGTGAAGACTGCGCCGGTTACGCTGCAGATGCCTATGCCCGTGTGCGTGGCCTGGGGGCGTGTTGTGTCACTTACTGCGTGGGGGGCCTGAGCCTGGTGAATTCGATCGCCGGCGCTTATGCCGAAAAGTCACCGGTTGTCGTGATCAGCGGTGCGCCGGGGATGGATGAGCGTCGCAACAACCCGCTGCTCCATCACAAGGTACGCGACTTCAATACGCAGCGCGAGGTCTTTGAAAAGATTACGGTCGCGAATGCTTCCCTGGATGATCCGTTGACGGCGTTTCGGGAGATTGATCGCTGCCTGGCTGCGGCCTTGCGCTACAAGCGGCCGGTCTACATGGAGATTCCACGCGACCGCGTGCAGGCTCGGGCTGTTTATCCGCATGTGCCGTCGACCGAAGAACCAGTCAGCGATCCTGCCGTGTTGAACGAAGCACTCGCGGAAGCCCGGGCAATGATCAATGCCAGTCGTCGGCCGGTCATCATTGCCGGTGTCGAGATGCACCGGTTTGGTCTGGGCGACGAAGTCGTCAAGCTGGCCGAGCAGGTGGGCATACCGATGTGCTCGACGTTGTTAGGCAAATCTGTCGTCAGCGAGAAGCATCCGCTGTATCTGGGAGTCTACGAAGGGGCCATGGGCCGCGAAACGGTTCGCAAGTATGTCGAAGAGAGCGATTGTGTGATCCTGCTCGGCGCATTTATGACCGACATCAATCTCGGCATTTTTACGGCGAATCTGGACCCCGGAAAATGCCTCTACGTGACCAGCGAGCAACTGCGAATCCGGCATCATCACTTTCACGACGTGCTGCTAGAAGATTTTATGCAGGGCCTGCTGAAAGCCAAGCTGCATCCACCGTCGGCCAAGTTACCCAAGAGCAAGGAGGTCACCGCGCCGTATAAAGCCCGGTCGAACGCTCCGGTCACCAATAAGCGGCTCTTTGCGCGGATCAATGAATTATTGGATGAGAATATGGTCGTCGTCGCGGATGTCGGCGATTGCCTGTTTGGTGCATCCGATTTGACGATCTACCAGCATACGGAATTTATCAGCCCCGCGTACTATACGTCGATGGGCTTCGCAGTGCCGGCGTCGATTGGTGCGCAGTTTGGGAACCTGAAGTTGCGGCCATTGGTATTGGTGGGTGACGGCGCATTTCAGATGACGTGCCTGGAACTGTCGACTGCGGTGCGGTACGGATTTTGTCCGATTATCCTGGTGCTGAATAATAAAGGGTACACGACGGAGCGTTTCCTGCAGGAAGGTCCCTTCAACGACATTCTGAACTGGAATTACCACCGCCTGCCAGATTTTCTGGGAGGTGGCCGGGGCTTCGAAGTGCGTACCGAAGGGGAGCTTGAACTGGCCCTGACTGCCGCGCTGGCGAACCACGATTCATTCAGCTTGATCAATATCCACCTGGAAAAGCTCGACATCAGCCCCGCGCTGGAACGCCTGGCCGAGAGACTGTCGAAGAAGATCTAATTTCGGCCTGGCTTGTTGAGACGGGTCTTTCAATTGCCTGATAGGATAAATCGGGCTTCATCATGAGGCGCTTCATGAATCGATCGCTTGCCTGCACCTTGTCAATGCTCATGTTTGTCAGTTGTTGGAAATCGGCCCTCGCCGACGAGCAAAAGATCACTCTTACCAGCCCGGTCCCTAACCAGGTCGTCCAGCGTGACGGGTTCAATTCGGTGCAGGCCCACGAGCATGCCATCGGTGGGCCGGCTCTCGGTTTTGCAATGGTCCCGGTCATCGGCGATCTCCCGGTGACTGAAGGCGCGGTTGTGGAATACCGAGTCGTGGTGTTACCCGGCGCGTTTGGCAAAGGTACGGAGTGGCAACCGCTGACAGGCGGAAAGTTGGGGGCGAATTACTCGGCATTAGCCAAGGTTCCGGCAGGCGGCTGGTATCGTTTGGAAGTTCGCAGCGTCGTGAAGGATCAGACGGTCGCCTCCGGTGCGGTAGAACCAGTGGGGGTTGGCGAAGTGTTTGTCATTGCCGGTCAGTCTTATGCTGATGGTGCGAACGATGAACTACTGAAAGTGGAAGAGTCTCAGGGGCGGGTTTCCACCTACAGTGTGGCGAAGAAGTCGTGGGCGATCGCGCATGATCCGCAACCGAATTCCGCAAATGGAGGAACGATCTGGCCGCCTCTGGGGGACATGCTGGTTCCGCTGCTGCGTGTGCCGGTGGGCTTTGTGAATGTGGCGGTCGGCGGCACAGCGTCGCGGCAATGGCTGCCCGGAGAAGCACTGTATAACAAATTGGCTGATGCCGGCGCGACAGTCGGGCGTTTTCGCTTTGTCCTGTGGCAACAGGGTGAATCGGATGTCATCGAGAACGTCACCACTGCCACGTACGTGAAGAATCTCACAAAGATTCGCGAGGAACTGGCCCAGCGCTGGGGGTTCGAACCGAGATGGCTGCTGGCGAAATCGACTTTGCATCCCACGGTCTACAATTTTCCCGAGCGGGAACAAACGATAAGGACTGCCATTGATCAGCTGTGGAAACAACCGGGTTTTGGACCAGGGCCTGACACCGACATTCTGGATGGCGAGAATCGGGGCGGCCCCAAGTCGCGCCGGCACTTTTCGGGAATCGGGCAGCGCCGCGCCGCATTGATGTGGCTGACCGCCATCTGGCCGGCGCTGAATTACGATCTGGCACCCGTAATTCAGCCAGCCAAGACTGCACCGTAAGCTTTGGTCAACCCCAAGGGGCCATCGGGTTCACGCGTTGTCGCTGCAGTCCAGAGTGAGAGTTACTTCAATGCGGATCGGCATATGACAATAATCTGACTGCCAACCGCGGTTCTATGGCACAACCGTCACAACCTTGGGGGCTGAGGTTTTTTGATTGCCGGCGGAGACCGTCATCTTCAGCGTGCGGATGCCCAAGGTCGCTTTTTTGCTGGCTTGGAAGCTGATCTGCTGCAGGACCTGATTCACGTCGGCCTGTGTGGCGGAACTGGTGAAATTGATAATCAGCGAACGTCCCAGGCTGCCGCCGGAGAATGTCGCGATAGCAGTATCGCTGCCGTTGAGGAAGATCTTGGCCCCCTTCACGTTGAGTGCTCCGGGGCCAGGTGCTTCGCTACGGACCTTTAGAACGATGCGGCCTTTCGCGTTGTCAGCGGTCGTATTCCCCGTGTAGATCGTTGTTCTGATCTGGGTCTTGCCGTAGTTCACCACCGTATCCACATCATCCACCGAGGCCGCGGGGTCGATGCGCACAGGGCTGGTGGTACGGCTGACCTGCAACGCAGCACTTGGGAGTACCAGCGTGAGTGGGTCGTTGATCGGAGTGATGGTCAGCGCGAAGGTGCCCACGTTGCTATCCGTGGTACCGTCATTCGCCATAAATGTAAAAGAGTCGTCGCCGTTATAATTGAGCGCGGGGGTGTACGTGAAAGTACCATCCGCATTGAGGTTCAACGTTCCATGAGCGGGCCCCGAGACGACCGAGTAAGTCAGAGTGTCGCCGTCTGCATCGCTACCGAGAGTTGCGACGGTCCCGGGGAAAGCCATATCTTCCTGCGGGCTGCCGAAACCATCCACGACTCCGGGTGCGGTCAGGACCTCACGATTTTCCAGAACCTCCACGCGCATATCACGACCAGTCCGCGTTCTACGACGTGAATTACCCACTGCGCCAGCTGCCATCGCAGACAACCACTGATGCCAGTTGATCCTTGCCATGTTGCCGACTCCTCTATGAACATTACGGCGTGCGAAACCCAGAACTCGACGTGGGTGAAATCTCGTTTCGGACAGGCTTCGGCCCCGCACTTCAAGAGTGTCCGAACGCTGCGAAACGCCCGACCGGTCGACGCGTCTCAAACAAAGTGGGGAAATAAAATCGAGCGTACTCGCCGACTCAAAAGGAGCCCTGGCGACGCTCGATCTGTAAGATTCTCATCGGTAACATGACGGTGAGCAAGGTCGCTCTGGATGCCATTCGTGCCTATGCCGCAGATCATCGATCGGATTGCCGCGGATGAGTGAGAAATCGCTGAACCGCGGTGGTGACTTTCCCTCCGCATTGAACATGACTCAAATGAGGACTGCGGTGACAATTTAAATGTGTCGGTGCAATCCGATCCCCGACAACGGGCCATGATCAGAAGACGGGTGCAATTCGTCGAGGATTTCGTTTAATCCCAGCAAGAACTCTGCATCGCGATTTTGCAATTGTGGTAGTTTAAGTTCTGCTTTGGATGGGCCTGAGCTGGCGTCTGGTTCGTGGAAGATTGATGTCGGACTTGAATCGTGATTAGTATGACCGAACATGATTAGGAATCTTTCTGTCTTCCCATCGCAGGGAAGTACCTTGTGCAAAGTTGATCCGCGTTCTTGAAAGAAGACCGCTGGCCGGGTCAAATTACACGGACTGCATTCGCAGTCGGCGATCTGTCGGAGGCAAAATAAGTAGACTGCCGTACGGCAAGATCATCGAAAGCATAGGGTGAAATTTCACCACTGTGTTTCCTGGTGTTGCTCTCAGCCAGGGAAACCATGCTGGACGGCAATCTGGACAGCCGGGGAATTCAATCCCGGCGTTACATTCCGCGGATTCGCTGCAGGCGTTAAAATGCGATTCGCGCGACGAGCCATCTGTTTCCCGGAAAGGATTTGCGAGACTATGAAACCTGTTTGGTGCAGAGTCATACCGGCCCTGTTGCTGGTTGTGACCACGTTATCAATAAGTATCGCCGAAGCTGCCGACTTCGACGCTGCGGTGAAGACCATTCTCAACGTGGGATCCGAAGGCAAAGGTAATCCCGAGGCTTCGGCAGCCTGGAAGGAGCTGGCCCAGAGTCCCGTTGGAGACTTGCCGCGTCTGCTGGCAGCGTTTGATCAGGCCAATCCGCTGGCGGCCAATTGGCTGCGAAGTGCAGCGGAGACGGTTGCCGCCCGCGAGTTGAAAGCCACCGGCAAGCTGCCGCAGGGGGAACTCGAGAAGTTCATTGCCGCCACGGAGCACAATCCGCGAGCCCGGCGAATGGCGTATGAATGGGTGCTGCAAGTCGATCCGTCCGCTGCCGATCGACTGATTCCCGGAATGCTGAATGATCCGAGTGTTGAGTTCCGCCGTGACGCCGTGGCCCGGCTGATTGATGCGGGGACAAAACAACTGGCAGACAACCAGAACGATCAAGCCAAGACCACGTTTGAAAAAGCATTGAGCGGGGCACGCGATGAAGACCAGATCGAAGCCATCGTCAAGCCGCTCGACAAACTGGGTGTGAAAGTGGATCTGGCACGTCACTTTGGATTCATTCTGGACTGGTACTTGATCGGTCCCTTCGATAACTCGGGGAAGAAAGGCTTTGCGGTTTCTTATCCTCCCGAAACAGAAATCAAACTCGATGCCAAGTATGCCGGCCAGAAGGGGGAAGTCGCCTGGGCGAAGCACGTCTGCGAAGAGAAATACGGACTGGTGGATCTCAGTAAAGTGACGGCTCCGCACAAGGGGGCGGTGACCTATGCCTTTACCGAGTTCGTCAGCGATAAGGACCAGACTGTCGACGTGCGGCTGGGAACCCCGAATGCCTACAAGGTTTGGGTCAATGGTGAGCTGGTGTTTGGCCGCGAAGAATACCATCGTGGCATGTCGATCGATCAGTACCGGATGACGGCGAAACTGAAGAAGGGCAAGAATCAGATTCTGCTGAAAGTTTGCCAGAACGAACAGACGGAAGAGTGGGCCCAACGCTGGCAATACCAGCTGCGGATCTGTGATGCCACCGGCACCGCGATTCTCTCGACGACCCGCCCGGCCCCCGTTCAAACTGCCGCTCTCTCAACTGCGGAGGGAAAATAATCATGCTGCGTTCAACCTGGAAAATTGGTGGTCTGATCTGTGCCCTGGCCGTGCTGGCCGGTGCCGACTGGCGCCAGTTCCGTGGTACCGATAGTTCCTCAGTCGCCAGCAATGAAACGCTGCCGACGAGCTGGAGCGACAAAGAGAATATTGCCTGGAAGGTGAAGCTGCCAGGACGTGGTTTGTCAGGGCCGATCGTCGTGGGTGACCGTGTCTACGTGACTGCCAGCAGTGGCCATCATCAGGACCGCCTGCATGTGCTGGGGTTCGATGCAGGCACGGGCAAGCAGTTGTGGGAACGTCAGTTCTGGGCCACCGGTCGCACGATGTGTCACGATAAAATGGCAGTGGCCACGCCCCAACCCGCCAGCGACGGGCAACGCATTTTTGCTCTCTATTCCAGTAATGATCTGGCCTGCCTTGACCTGGACGGTAACCTGCTTTGGTTCCGCGGTCTGACGCACGACTATCCCAATGCCAGTAACAGCCTGGGAATGTCCTCTTCACCAGTCGTCATCGGTGATACCGTAATCGCCCAGGTGGAGAGCGACAGCGAGTCGTTCGCCATCGGTTTGGATGTGGCTACGGGAGTACAACGCTGGAAGATTGACCGTCCGAAAATGTCCAACTGGACTTCGCCCGCCGTCATGCTGGGGAAGACGCCTGCCGATGATGTTGTCGTGCTGCAGTCGGGGAAGGGGCTCGCAGCCTATCACCCACAAACGGGCAAACAGGTCTGGACCTTCGACGAAGGATGTTCAACGATTCCTTCCACGGGCGTGGGGGGCGAATATCTGCTCGTGCCGTCGAATGGACTGACCGCCTTGAAAATTGACAGCACCAGCAAGAACCCGCAGAAGTTGTGGAACGAAGGGAAACTCAGCCCCGGAACACCTTCACCGGTCGTGGTGGATGGCCACGTTTATGTGCTGAATAAGGCTGGCGTCCTGACCTGTGCTTCGGTGGCCGATGGCAAGACCGATTGGCAACTGCGGGTCAACGGCAAGGGAGGCTTCTGTGCGACTCCCGTCGTCGCAGGCGGCAATATTTACCTCTTCAATGAAGAAGGTGGTTCGACCGTGGTGAAGCTCGGGGGTGAGAAAGGTGAAATCGTGGGGAGCGGAGAACTGGGGGAACAGATTCTCTGCACTCCGGCCATTTCCAACGGCGCTCTGTATGTCCGCAGCCACGGGCATCTGATTAAGATTGCCGGCAAGTAAGACCTGGCTGCCAGGTAAGGCCCGATGAGTGACTTTTCCGGATTCTGTGGTTGTGGCGTGACCACAGAATCCGGGACTCATGGGTTCGTCTTCGGGGTTCGTCTTCAGCGAGCTGTTCAGACCCGCAATCCTGGCCCCGCGATCGACCAGCAAGGCCGAGTGTCGTTTAGCCCGGCTGCAATATCAGCCGAACTTCAAAACAATTCGCGAATAACCTTGGTTGTGCCCGGCAGGATGGGAGCGGGGCGATCGAAGGTATCGCGAATCAGTCCGTGCGGATCAATTCCCAGGGTGTGATAGAGGGTCGCCAGGACATCCTGGTAGGGGATCGGTCGATCTCTGGCCGAATCGGCCAGCTTGTCGGTTGAACCGATAACTTGACCGGTTCGCATGGCTCCCCCCGCCAGGAGCGCGCCATTCACTTTGGGCCAATGGTCCCTCCCTCCCTGTTTGTCATTGATTTTGGGAGTACGACCGAATTCCCCCCAGACGATGACTGTCACATCCTGGTCGAGTCCGCGTTCATGGATGTCCTGGACGAGCGCTGCAATACCCTGGTCGAACATGGGCATGTTGTTGCGCATCCGATTGAAGCTGTTGCGATGGTAGTCCCAATACCCGTAGGCCACCGTCACACACCGGACACCGGCTTCGACTAGACGCCGGGCTTGCAGCAGATGGTCGTTGTAAAGCGGCGCACCGTCGGATTGGTGCTGGGACGAGGTCTTGCCATAGCGTTCACGAATTTGCGGATCTTCCAGTTCAACATCCAGCGCATTCACGAGCTGGCTCGAGGACAAGACATCGTAAGCTCGCCCGTAGGCCGCATCGACGGCGAGCATCCGGTGGTTGTCGACCGTGCGGCGAAATCCATCCAGCGCTTCCCGCAATTGCCGGCGGTCTCCCAGCCGCTGCGGTGACACAAAGCGCAGCTTCATGGCTGCCAGATCCTCGCTATCGGCCTTCACGCCAGCATGCGGAGTCCCCAGTCTGCCGGGACCCGCACTGTTATAGGGGCGGTGACGCATCGTCGGTGAGAGGTCGACGAATGGCGGGACAACGGGATGAGTGCTGCCCTGCACCTTCGATACGATCGAGCCAAAATTCGGGTACCCCTCCCGCTCGGTTTCGTCCTGGACGTACCCCGTGTTCGTCTGAAAACTACTGTGTTCGTCGCGCAGTCCGACAATCGAGCGAATCAGAGTGTATTTGTCGGCGAGCGTGGCGAGGTTTGGCAGCAACTCGCAAATTTGAATTCCCGGCACAGTGGTATCGATTGGATTGAATTCACCGCGGACCTCTTTCGGTGCATGCGGCTTCAGGTCAAACGAATCAATATGCGAGATGCCTCCCGCCAGGTAGACCATGATGATCGATTTTTTGGATTGCGACGGCAGCGCCCGCTCGTCAGCTTGCAGCATCCTGGCCAGTGTCAGCCCCCCCAGGGACAACCCGCCGATCTGCAAAAATGACCTGCGTCTGACACCATCGCAATAACGTCTCGTGGCACCCGTAATAGTCAACATTGACACAGACTCCGTATTGGAACCGGCCGCATTTGCCTCTTGGGCTCTCGTGACAACAGACGGGGATATTCTCGTGATCGCACGTTGCCAACCCCGCCGCTCGGCCGCTTGCGGCTAACGCTTCTTCCCTGGACTCTTGTTTTCGCCGGACTTGATTGCCAGATCGAAGACTTCATCCCCATGTTCGATAACCGCGACGTTCTTCGTCTGCCGGGGATCACAATGTGGAAACGGGACGATCTCCAGCCCATCGGCTCCGCCGGTCTGACTCCCCTTCGGGATCGGTGAGCCGTCCTGCATTGTGAGTTTGGAAACCACAATCCGATACTCACCAAGACAGATGCCATCGTGTCCTTCGGCCGTTTTTAGCTGATACTTTCCGGCGGCATCTGAGAATCCCCAGGACGGCTGTGTTTGTGTGGATTTCGCCGGTATGAAGGCCACGGTCGCACCTTCCAGAGGCTTCTCGTCGAGCGTCACCGTCCCGCTGACCGAAACCAGCTCCTCGGTTGGTCCCCCTCCGCAGCCCAGTC
>CAZQUW010000086.1:0-23822 GCA_964596215.1 uncultured Planctomicrobium sp.
CTGCGCCCGCACTCAGCCAGAGACTATTTGCCGCCGGGATGTGATTCGCATCCGGAGCCGCGCAGCACGATCAGAATCAATGACGTGGTCTGCGAGACACGACTCGGTGGCGTGCTGAAGTCGTACACGCGCCGTGCCGCATAGTGCTATCAAACCGCAACGAGTGCTTCACCATACCGACAATTGCGTTCGATGTGCGCGTGGCCCAGAACCAATGCTGGGGGCACTCGTCACCGGAACCATCCGAGACCTTGACTGTGGCCACGCGGGCTGTCTGGCACATCACTTCACGTCGTCTCGGTGCAGAGGACACCTTGGATTTAATCTCGTCGAACTGCGACAGATTTTTTGTACCGTACTGGTATGGACATGGTAACTCAAGTGATCCATCTGTCTATCTTCGGACGTTGTCTTGGATTTCTCGGGATCACACGAATCGTCAGGGACAGCGAAACAATTGCCGACGGAAAACATTGCCGTTAACTTACGTCGATGCGCAGCGGTAAAACGGGAGTTCCGATCCGAGGGCGTTTGCCTGTCGACCGATTCGATACTGGAGACTATTCGATGCGTAACGGCTTATTAAAGAACTTGATTCTGGGTTCCGTCGTACTGCTTTGGAACTCAACGGTGTCGGCGCAGATCGAGAAAACTTTGGTTCACGAAGAACTGGAGAGCCGGAGTACTCATTTTGAATCCGTCATATTGTTCCAAGCCGGCAAGCAGGCGGCGGCGAGAAAGGGAGATCTATTTGTCGTTTGGAATGTCGAGACCGCGGAGATCTTGCGAGAAAGGAAACTCCAAGGGGAAAATTTCCTCTGGGATATTGCGGGTGAGGCCATCATCTACCGTGCCTATAACGGCGAAAAGTACGGTCTTAATCTGTGCAAACTCGCCGACTTCAAGGTGACCTCGCTGCCAATCTTCGACGATTGGGTTCCGGTCGGCATTTCGGTGACAGATCGACTGTTGTGCCAACGTGAAAATGGATCGGGGCAGGAGTATCAAGTATTCGAATTGCCTGGCGGCAAACCACTACTCTCCAACGCGAAGCGAGTCAAACCTGGGAACGACGTTTCTGGAGCCAGCATCTCTCCGAACGGACGCCTGATTGCCGTCTGCTACCGCAGGGAAGAGGATGCGATTCGCCTGTTCGACATAGAGGAGAAGAAATGGACCGAGACCAGTCAGGGGTATCTGGCGGGAGCAGAAATGCCGCGATTTTCTCCCGATAGTCGAAGTTTAGCTGTCCAATGTACTATTGCCGACCAGTATTGCGTGTCCGTGCGGGATGCAAATACGCTACAGGAAGTCGGTAAACCTTTACCACAGGCCGCGCGGTTTCAGTTCCTGCCGGACAGTCGTCGGATTCTGTTACTTGAAGAAGTTCCTGGACTGTACGATGTGTTGAATCATCAATTGCTGGCCCGGTTCTACGGAATGAGCGATGACTATGACTTCGCCTTTACGGCTGACGGTGAAAGACTGATCGTTCCGAGTGCAGAGTATGGGAGGCTGAATATCTGGGATTGGCAGCGGCTGCTGCGGTTTCAGGAGCCGGAACAGACCTGGCACACCCACCGTGGATCTTCGAAGGAGAAAGATCCTTCACGCCGAAGAATTGAGGTTGCATACCATCCGTCAGGGAAGCAGGTTGCTATTGCCATCGGCGCATTGGATGCAGACAGCGGCGAGGGATCTGGTGGCCTTGGCGTCGCGGGATCTATAACGGACACTGCTTCAGAGGGGAAAGTTGTAAAGGGCAAGGAGTTTCAAGACGCAGGCAAGATCACTTCTGCCTATATTCTCGTTTTGGATCCATCGACTGGATCCCTTCAATCCGTCGGCACGCAGTCCAGCTTGAGCGTGGATAGCCGAAAACTGGATGGCGATTACTTCTCCAGTTTGCAGTTCAGCCCGGATGGAAAGCAATTATGTACTTTGCTTGGCTACGACGGGCATGTGACGCTGTGGGACGTCTCCAAGAAGCAGGCGCGTCCGATGTTTTTGCTGCCTTGCGACTACAAGGACTGGAGGCGAGGATGGAAATACGCGACATTTGCAGACGACGGGACAACGTTACACCTGATCTCGTCGGAAGAAAAGAATGGCCTGCAGATCTTTGATTTGAGCCAGCGGAGACTGACGAAACAGCATGTGCTTGGTGATGACATCCCACCCAATTTCACTGTGGTGAATGACCGGCAGTTCGCCGTCGGTCTCAGCATTTGGGATCGCCAGAACTTCAGTCAGGAATTTAAAGCCAACAACAGCGACGCTTATTCGTTTTGGACAAAGAGGGTTTCGGAGCGAATTGTTGCGGGGCTTTTCAGAAATGAAATTGTGCTGTTCGATGTGGAATCGCGACGCCTGAAGAAACCCTTCATCGCTCATCTGAACAACGGGCTTGAAATTCATAACTTCACGGTCAGTCGTGACGGCCGATTGCTGGCAACTGCTGGCTATGACGGATTAATTCGCGTGTGGGATGTCGCCACGGGACAATTGCTGGTAAACCTCAAAGGCCACAAGTCCTGGATCGGCAGTGTTGACTTTTCGCCAGATGACTCAACTCTGGTCTCGGTTTCGAATGATGGCACGACGCGGTTTTGGAACACGCAAGGCCTGACATCCGGCGCAGCGGCCGAGGTCAAACTAAACTTGCCCACACATGCCGAGTTCGACGTCGGCAAACGCGGGAAAGTGGTCGTTTCATTCGATCGCACCGCGACGCAGGCAGAAATCATCGCGGCGCTGGAATCGGCCTTGAAAGCTGCTCAGTCGAAGAAAACTCCGTAATTGCCTTTCGACTACGGTGCGGGTATTGCAGATAACCCAGCTAGACCAGCCGCCAGGTGTACTGGCGATTTCAACGAGGCCAGCCAATCGAGTGTCGCTTCCAGGTTCTCAGCTCCCTCCATACGAGCGATCTCAAAGGTCAGCAGGAGGGTCCGCGAGTCTTCGACACCGTCGTCGAACAATTGCCGCGCCTCGGCGAACCGCTTTTGTTCAGCGAATATTCGTCCAACGGTCGCTCGCGCCGATCCCCGCTGAATTTCCAGGGGGATCTTTTTTTTGTTGAGAGTCCGCGCGAGTGCGCTGTCAATATCCCCTTGGATTGCGTCCGCGATTGCAATCCTCGTGTGAATTTCGGATTGATACCACGAGTCGATGTGATTCCGGAAATTATAGCCATCGATCATTGCTTCAACTTTCCGTCGGTGCAAGTCGAAGTCATCCTGTTGTCGAACTCGGGCGGATCGTATGGCCATTTCAGCATGGGCCAGGATCTGGAAGATCACTACGCCTCCGTTGGCAGAGCGTCCCTGGTCGGAAAATGCTTCCGGAACCAGCATTGATTGATACTGGCGATCACCATGGACATGCGACAAACGGAGCGTTCCGCCGTTGAAGAACTTTTTCATCTTCGCGAGCGAAGCCTCGTCACCGCTTCTGGCATAGACAAAGATCGCCTGAAAGGTGGGAATGTCCCAAGAGAACGACTGACCACTTGGTGGACTACAGAACCGTGTATATGCCAACTGTGAGGTTGCATCGCCAGTCTCCTTATCTCCGGCAGCCCAGTAGACGGCGGCACATCTCAGCAGGGTGGTGAATTCGTAGAATGACCGAGACGCCTTTTCGTTGTAGTCCAGCACATCAGCCATTGCGTCCAAATCCAACTTGGTCCGTTTGGCAGCCTCTTTTGCCGATTCCATGTCCCCCCGGCGCAGACAATCCTCGGCAATTTCTAGCGAAATCCAGGACGCGAGGTAGGCACTTTTGCTCCCAGTCGCATCTGTAACGTTAGTCGCGGACTTCAAGGCCTTTTGAATGTGTTCCTTGACGCCAACCTGGCCGGGCGCCCGGTAGCAAGCATCTGCAAGCTTCAATTCCAACAATGCTGCCTGATTCTCTTTGAGACCGGCGTCTCTCTGAAAAGCTTCCGCTCGCTTCAACCACCATCCAGGCGCATTCCGTCCAGCATCCAGGCACAATTTCCTGGCCGGTGGTTTTAATTGGCTCCACGACGGCCACAACAGATCAAGAATCTTTGCGTGATCTCCCTGTGACTTCCAATGATCCACTTCTGAGTCCTGAATTTTTTCGCGGATGTCGGGCAGGAGCTTTGTGGCAGTAGCCAGTGCACGCTCTAGTCGCGGCATGTCTTCCGCCCCCCGAGCGGCAGCAATTTCCTGAGTGGCGTTATCCCAGTTCTCGCCTCCATACTGTCCCAGCAGTTTGGGGTCCAAGGCTGACACTAGCTGGTTAAATTCAGATTGAGCGGAATTGACGCGTGCCAACTGCTCAGCCCGCTGTTGGCATTGTTCATATCCGGTCTCGGCCTTCGCCAAAGCATCCGCAGCGGCAGCGTAGTCTCTCGTCTGCATGGACTGCAAAAAATCATCGTGGGCCCGCGATGCGACCTGAAATTCCTTGGGGACGATCTTATCGGCTCCTTGAGCAAGAAGTTGAGCCTTCAACGTTGTTAGCCGTTGCAGTGTCTTCTGCGTATTGGACGCGAGTCGCGACACGCTCTCGGCGACTGTGACCGCCTGGTAATATCCTCTAACGGCAATTCGATACTTCTCCAGACTTTCAGCAAATTTACCTTGCGAATAGAACTCGTCCGCAGTTTTCTTGTCCGCATCAGCGACATTCCAGATTTTTGCCGCATACTGATCAGCGTTGCGGTTCTGCGAGTCCTGTTTTGCACGTTCTGCGATTTGCTTAGCTTCGTTCAATTCCGGTATCAGTTTGTTGCTTACGGCCGGCTTCGGAGTAGCCGGGGGGGGAACGGTCATCGAGAGCGATTTGGGGGACGTGGGCACCGAAGCGAGTGTTGCCGGCGGCGAAGACGGTTGTATTAGCGGCGGACTGGCGGTCGGAACTGACGACATCGCCGCTGTACTCGGGACCGGGGGCATCGGAGCTGCCGCCATAACCACCGGCGTTGGAACGTTTGTGGTGCCAATTCCAGAAGTAGACGCGACTGGTGCGACTTGAAATGGCGATGTCGCTGGCGACGCCGTCCCGGTTGGCGGAGCGACCGTCGCAGCTACCACTGGTGACGGCAGGTTAGCTGCTGGCTGCGGGAATATGTCCCCGCGAAACACCCATCCCATCACGCAGACCGCCGCCAGCAGCGCGGCGGTGAATATTGTCTCTTTCCGCTTCTGTTCAGAACCAACAGGTCGCTCGGACTTTATTCGTTTCTGATTGCCGGAATTCGCTGGCTGGCGAGCAGCCTGTGGCCTGTCGAAGGGCTCCGACAGCGCGGCAGACAGGTCCGTGAGGAACTCCAGACAGCTTCCGTAACGCTCGGCGGGAATCTTGGCCAGGGCGCGACGCAGTGAACTATTGACGGCCTCCGGCAACGCTTCGATCGCGGGGGGCGGATCCTGTAGCACACACATCCGCATGACTGAGGTATCTGGTGAATCGAACGGGGGATGACCTCCGAGGAGCTCATAAGCGACGACAGCAAGTGCATACTGATCAGTTCGACCATCCTGTGGGCCGCCCCTCCATTGTTCGGGTGCCATATACGGATAAGAGCCGCTGATTTCTATAGACCCGATACCGGCACGCGACATCGAACGGTGGATGGTTGCCGCCAGGCCGAAATCGACGAGTTGCGGATTTGCCCCATCGGCCGACACCATGATGTTTTGTGGTTTGATATCACGATGAATGACACCTTGCTGGTGAGCATAGTCGAGTGCTGATGCGATAGGTCGTAGAATTGATACGACGCGCGCTGGCGAGAACTTGCCGGCATCATTCAGGGTGCGATGTTGATAGTACGAGAGTGTCGTCCCCTCGACGAACTTCATCACGAGGTACCAGCCAGCACGCTCGTCGGGATTCAGGTCGTAGACGGGGCAAATGTGCTGATGCTGAAAGCCTTGAATCTGCCGGAAGGAATCTCGCAGCCGCTCGAGGTTCTCTGGATCCTGGAGCATTTCGCGAGGGAGGACCTTAATCACAACCCAGGTGTTTCGGACGGGGTCATGAGCCCTCCAGACCTCGCCCATGCCTCCCCGACCGATCAGCTCTTCGACACGAAACCGTCCCAAATGATCCCCTGGGGATAGCAAGGTCGGGGGGACGGTGGGGCGGTCCCACATCGAGCCAGTATCTACAGACGTCATCTCAACCTCGCATACGAGTTGTCACGGAGTCTCACCGGATTCAGCTTCTGCCGGTTGCCGAATTCGAGCGGACGGAACGAAGTCGTTCCAGGAATCCGGGGTGTCGGCGTAGTGAACCTCCCAGAGTTCGCCACTTCTCTTAAGTAGTTTCGCAGGATACCACGTCCCGCGGGACATGACTTCTGCTTCCACGCCTTCTGCAAGCTGCCATGTCTTTTTCGGGGTCGGCTTGGAATCGCCCGCTGCAGCCTCTCCTGCCGGTTGAGGAGTGATATGGCTGACGTTGGCCACGTGGAGAACTCCTTCGACCAGGTAAGCGAGATGCGTACCGTTCGGCGAGAACACGAGATCTTTCGCCTCGATTCGTTCCTTTTCATCGAGTTCTGGTGCGCGGACGAGATTCATGAGCTTCTTACCGGAGCTACTATCCCACAGAGTCACGTGGCCGAACGGATCACTGGTCGCGACGATTCCTCTCGGAGAGACCGCCATGTGGTGGAGCAGCTTGTGAGGAGACCGATCCCGCGACGGCCCCGAACCGAAGCCGAGGTCGTCTCGTGCCGCGCCGATTACTGATCTACCGATACTGTTGCCGCCTCTATCTTCGTCATCGGAGTCTTTCGGATCCGGTTTGTAGCCCAGATCGAGCCGCCGCACGTGGGATTGGGATGCGACATCGTAGACTTCGATCGAATCCCAGGTTCCGACGAATACTTCTTTGCCATCGGTGGAAATTTCCAGTGCATAGAAGCTGTCAACGTTGTGCGGGATGAAGGCGATGCGTTCCTGCGTGGCGAGATCGTAGACTTCCATCGCGTACTTATCACTTTTTTCCCTCTCCCGTCCGATCACCACGAAGCGCTGAGCCGTGGACGCGTAAGCGTTCATGAAATGCGTGATATTTTGCAGACCAATTTCAACGACGGTTTGACCGGTTGAGGCATTGTCGAAACTGTGCCTGCCATCACGCATAACGGGAAGCAATCGATCCTTGAGATCAGGCTTGGGCAGTGCACTAAACGTCGTCTTGCCGTTCGCGTCAGTCGCGGGCATGCGACGGACTGTGTGTGTGTGTGGTGTGGACTTGCCTTTAGGCATCAGCGTTAATCGGACATAGGCTCCCGCAGGGCCCGCCAGTTTGTTGATTGCATTGTCGACCGACCATCCGAGGGTTTTCTGGAGGTCTTCGCCTCGCCCCTCGCCAATACCCATCAACTCGTCCCCAATCTTGATCTCCCCATTTTTTTCGATGGGGCTTCCCGGAGTGATGCTCGAAACAAGCAACTTTCCGTTTCTCTGCTCGAGTCCGAGTCCGAGGCGTCCGGGATTGGGTTTACCATTCACATCCTTTTCATTGCCGACGGTCATATCAACGAGCTTGCGGTCGTACGTGGAAATCGCCAACAGTTTTTCTCCGTTGCGAGAAAATGCCATCGCGACCGGCGAAATTTTGAGAGGGTACGCTATCTCGTTCGCAGTGTTAATGATGTCTGTTCTACCGGCGACAGAAATGGCCAAAAGCCCACCATCTGACGAAAAGGTCATCGTTGAGTAAGCCTGCGGATAGCCTGCCTCGGTGACATATCGGTAGGTACTACTCGCAATGTCCTCCTCTTTTTCCTCCCACGCCAGGATCGGCGCGGACAACAGACATATCGCCATAATCAACGCGAACGACTTGCAGGCTTTCATGGAACTCTCCCTATACGATTTGGATTGCGTTGAACCGGGCGGAGACGTTCTAATGCATCAGAGATGCAGACGATATCAAACAAACACGAGTATAAGTGTGGTGACGGTGGTTCGCAATTCGTCATCCGCGAACTTGACCACTTCGGTCGTAAGTGAATTTCCCCAAAACCAGCAATCTGGTTGTCATCGCGCTCGCCGGGGGGGGGGCGCGTCATCGGTCTGCGTGAATTGCTGGTTTGCCGTGGCGCTGCCTGGCCTACTGAATTGCTACGCCCCGTCTAATTAAGCGGCGGATGGAGGAGGTTAGAATAACTTGCGAGCGTTCTGGTTACTCCTGTGCGGATTCTATCTGATGCCCTCAACTGCGTCGGCGGCGACAGAGGTTACCGGCCCACTGGCTCCAAACACGGTTTGGACCATCGCCGGAAGTCCTTATCGGGCAGCCGCGAATGTCGAGGTTCCTTTCGGTGGAAAACTGACGATAGAACCTGGCGTCGTCGTCCGGTTTTCCAAAGGGGGGATGATCGTTCGCGGCACGCTGATCGCCCAAGGAACTGAGGCTGCCCCCATTGAAATGACCAGCGACGCCGAGCAGCCTCAGCCCGGCGACTGGCTCGGAGTTCGCTTTGAGCAATCGGCCGTCTCTGCCGTCTTGTCTCCGCAGAATGATTACATCTCCGGTTCCATTTTGAGACAAGTCAAGATCGAGTATGGTCACGGACTGTTGCTGAACGGCGCCTCACCGCTAGTGCACCATTGCCAGATCCGGTTTAACTTCAATGACATCGGAGGCGGAATCGCGTGCTATAACTGTCGCCCAGTCCTGCTGGAATCGACGGTAGAATATAATCTCGCAGAACAGGACGGAGGCGGCATCCGGACGATTGCCTGCCGTCCCAGAATTCTCAAGTGCATCGTTCGACATAATTCCGCATTGCAGAACGGTGGTGGGATCGCCATCGACTATTCCGAGGCGACATTGGAAGGTAACACAATCACGCACAACCAGGCTCGACGCGGTGGCGGCATCGCCACTGGCGAAACGGCTCTGGGGCAATCGTTCATATCTGGCGTAGCGGCCAGCAAGCCGGTCCTGACGAACAATCTCATCAGCCATAACATTGCTCGATATTCTGGTGGCGGCGTGTGGATTGCGGGGTCCCCTACGCTGACTGGCAACTTGATTGTGTGCAATCGGGTAATCTTGCCGAAAAACTTCGACACGCATCCGGGTCGAGGCGTTCAGGAGGATCGCACTACCGGACTTGGCGGAGGCATCTACCTGGAAGAGACCTACGCGGGTAGTGCCTGGATCGAGGGCAATCAGATCATTGGCAACGATGGAGCATTTTGGGGAGGCGGGTTCGCCGCACGCAGAGCATCCGGTACGATCAAGGACAATCGATTTTTCGGTAATCGGGCAAGTCTGGCCGGCGGTGCCATCTCGATTCGGGCTGATCGGTCCAGCGTCTTCGGTATCAGCAAGGGCCATGGTGCCGATTGGAATATTCAAGGCAACGTAGTTCAGCACAACGCAGGCGGCGCGATTGAGATTGCGGCTTCCCCTAACTCCGGCGGGCAGGCGATCGCCATCAAAGGCTGCCTCCTGGAGCAGAATGGTGACATCGCGATCCTGAACTCTTCCGGTTCGCCGGTGTTGGCAGAGAACTGTTGGTGGGGGTCTGAGGATAAAAAGACAATCGACGGCCTGATCGTTGATTTCTTCGATGATCAGGACAGGGGCAAAGTCACCTATTCTGCGGCCGGGCAACGTCTCGCGTTGACAGTCCCCGATTGCAGCGAAGAACGTTTGCGGATTTGGACGCATCGCCCCGCAGATGTCCGCGGCGGATTGGGGTTCAATCGCGTCCCGGGATCGCCGCCATCTTTTAATGCGGCTTGGGAACAACCGGAAGAGGCCCCATTCATCGCAGGCTATCTATTGCATGTCCGGCGAAAATGGAAAGAGAATGTGGTGCCGATTCCGATGAGCGTAATCGACGGATCGTTCCCACTTGATGTGGGTCTGGTTTCAAAGAGAACTGTAGGGGGGGTGACCTTGGGGGAGCGGTATTCGATATCGGTCACCGCTTACGACCAGGAGGGACGAGAGTCAGGCGTATCCGATGAAATCGAGATCCTGGTGGATCGCTAGATCTCCTACCGATGCTGGTATCCAGACCACGGGTCGGTCACATTGAAATGATCGGCCATGTCAGCCGGCCCGTTTACAACGTGAGAACGCAAGATGTTGTCCCTATTAATTCGCGTGGCGCTGATACTTTTGGCCGTGTACCTGCTGGTCGCCCTGGTGGTCGGAGGGTATCAGCAGGTTCTGGCGTTTTATTGGTGGATGCGTCCCTAACGGTCGACTGACGCTGTGAAACAAGATTGGCGTGCTTGACGTTATTGGAAGAATAATCTCACGCAAGGGCGCAGAGGCACCAAGGTGCGATAGTTTTATTTGGTCAAGCTTCGGAACTTTGCGCCTTGATGCCTTTGTCTGAGATATTTTGGAATTCCGCCCACAATGACGAGGAGTGCCCCATGGCTCGCGAGGTTGAGTTCACTGCGGAAGTTCTGGAGCGAGTGGTACAGCGACAACAGTGCCAGTGCGGGCGTTGCGGCGACCAATTGACATCCGATTTCAGCGGAGACTCTGTGATTCCCGCGGAGTCATTTGCAGCTCAGAGCGACGGTCAGACGTTTCTAAAATCCGAGGACAATTGCGTCGCCGTCTGCCAGGAATGCCACAGTTTTATTGACGGTGCCAGTACCCAACTCGGGAAAGTCGCTCCTCCAGAGTTTTATCCTCACTCACATGGGACTGACAGCTCGGCGCATAAAGAATGGGCAAGGCACATCTATGTCCAGTGGTACGAGAATCGCATTCGCCAGCTTTCGCGACCGGCGGTCGAGCCAGATGACAAGCATATTGTACGAGAAGTCCGGTATCACTCTTCGTCCGTGGATGACAACCCGGCTTTCAAGAAGCGAAATGCCAGACACCTGCAAGGTGCTAAGCTGGAGGACGCTGTGAGCGATCTAGGCCAGGCCCAGGAGGCGTTCACGGCATCAGTTCAAGCGAGTACACACCGGGCGGAAGGACTGTCCAATTTCCCACCCACTACTGGTGGCGATGGCCTGACAGCGCTAATCGTTCAAGGGAGCATCGCTCTCGCAGCCGTCAGCGATTTAGCTACTAGCACAGAAGGTGTCAAGCGAGTCAAGGACGCAGTATCAAAAGGATTGTCGAAAGCACACGGCTACGCTGAAGGCGCTTGGTGGAAATTGAATACCAAGGTTATTCGGTCTGAACTGCCATCTGAGGATGAGTCTTTAACTTCGAGCATCGGGGCAGCCCGAGAAGTCGCAACACCTCTAACGCCCGCCAACCTTGAACCGGCTTCCAATGAGCTCCCCGGTCAAGCCAACGAGTCACGCTCTCCGGTCAACGAGTCACCCGCTCACGCTAACGAGTCGGGCAATCAGAACGTGGAATCCCCTGCCACACGGGAATCTCACTCTGTAACTGCAGAAGATGCGAGCCGCGTCCACTCAAGTCGCCCCCCAGGACCTGTCCCAGAGTTGGCTCAGGGTACCGAAGCCAATCCACGGCCAGCCACTTGGGAGTCATTGGCTATTGAAACGGGAGTCGCTCCAGACCACCGCCCTAAAGACGTGATCGCCAACGAGTTCACGGCTCGCAAAGTCGATTTTCCTGTCGAACGGACACTTTACCGTTGGACAGAAGCAGATAACGCTCGCGTCGAGTGGATGATCAGCCAGGTACATGACAAGGAGAGTGCCGCACTCGTCGTTCAAGAGCTGAAAGAAATGGCCCACCATGTGGACTTTCGGGCCGAAACTAATGGCAATCACGTGTTGTATGCAAAACGGAAAAATCATCAAATCGCCGACGACTTCACCAGCATAGTCGAGGGATTCAAGACACTTGACCAGACCGCTGCCGGGAAGGCGATGAGTCAGATCTACCAAAACGAGCACTTCACGCCGGAGCATCACAAAATGGTGTTTGGCGCACTGTCTGAGCAATTCGTCCGCGATGCCCGCGGAACGCTAGTCGTATTTGACGCCGGTTATCCCACATTCACCGAATATCCGGAGAACTCCGAGCATCGGAAGGCTGGTCAATCACAACTGGACGCGAATATTGCGCAGTTGTCCACTTTATACATCCGGGAATTTCCGGCGCTGAGCGAGAATTCGAGCATTGATCGTGTCATTTGGAATCCGCCACGAGAACTCTCGAAGGATCATGTCAATCACCTTCGATTCACATCCGGGCTCGACGGAGGCGGGCTGCCTCCAGATGATGATGGCGGCGGTGGTGGCTCACCGACCGTGACGAGACGCTCGTCGGTTCTAGTTCCAGATTCCGCGCGGCTTTCGCTAAAGAAGAGCAGCGATGATTCTGTCGCAAAAACTGCACCGTCTGCTCCAATGACTCCAGCACTGGAATCACCGAAATCCGGTGTGCCGGCGAAGTCAATCAGTGTGGGAAATCGGCACGATGCGATTCAGCAAACCTCTGAGCCGGGATTGAGTCCGGAGCAAAAGTCAGCGTCGAAACCACAACTGGAGGTCTCTGCATCGAAAGTGGAGACCGAACGCCAAACAGCACCGGAGATCCGCGCGCCGGCGACCGGCCCAGCGCAAACGACACCCGCCGTGCCCAAGATGGAAGCTTCCCAAACGCAGGTACGCGTACATGAATCGTCTGCCCCCAAACAGGTCGCCACCCCTGCACCGAAAGCCGAGGCGGGACGTCAGGCTGCGCCGGAGATCCGTGCCGTGGAACCGAGTGCATCGCAAAAGGCCACGACTGCTCCCAAGGTGGAAGCCCCCAAAACGCAAGTACGCGCACCGGAAGCATCGGTACCGAAACAGGTCGCAGCACCTGCACCGAAGGCTGAAGCCGGACGTCAGGCTGCGCCAGAGGTCCGCGCGCCGGCACCCACTCCGTCGCAAAAAGCCACCACCGCCCCCAAGGTGGAAGCCCACAAAACTCAGGTTCGCGCACCTGAACCCCAGGCTCCCAAACAGGTCGCAGCTCCCGCACCGAAGGTCGAAGCGGGACGTCAAGCACAGCCAGAGGCCCGTGCCCCGGCACCAAGTGCATCGCAAAAGGCCACGACTGCTCCCAAGGTTGAGGCCCCCAAAACGCAAGTTCGTGCTCCTGAAACCTCGGCGCCCAAACAGGTCGCAGTTCCCGCACCGAAAGTCGAGGCGGGACGTCAGACGCAATCGGAAGTCCGTGCGCCGGCATCGCCCTCGCAAAAGGCCGTGACCGCTCCCAAGGTGGAGGCCCCCAAAACACAAGTTCGCGCTCCTGAAACCCAGGCCCCAAAACAGGTCGCAACTCCGGCTCCGAAAGTCGAAGCGGGACGTCAGACTCAGCCGGAGGTCCGTGCTCCGGCACCGGGTGCATCGCAAAAGGCTGTGACTGCTCCCAAGGTAGAAGCCTCTAAAACGCAAGTGAGGGCACCCGAAGCGTCGCCAAATAAGCAAGTCATCACTCCCACACCGAAAGTCGCAGCCCGACGTCAAGCCGCGCCTGAGGCGCGTGCGCCGGGGTCGAGCCCATCGCAGAAGACCGCCGCTACTAAGGTTGAAACCGCCAGGCCGCAGTTGCGCTCGCCGGAAGCTGCAGCTTCCAAACAGACCGCGGTCCCAGCACCGAAGGCCGAGGCCGGACGGCAGGCTGTGGGAGAGACTGCAGCGAAGAAGGCCCCTGAAAGGTCCGCTTCCAACGCACCGAAGAAAGACACCGTACAGCACAAGCCGGCCATCACTGCTCAGGCGAAGGCGCCGAATGCAACTCAGTCAACGTCGAACGCTCCCGCAAAATCGCCGGTTCGTTCTGGACCCGCCCCCGCCCAAAAAGTTGCCACGCCGACGCCCGCGAAGACGCCCGTCGCGAAGCGTCCTCCGGCAAGATCGGTCCCGACTCCGACCCCTCGGCCGGTTCAGGCACCCGTCCGGCAACCACCACCACCGCGGATCCAGCCCCCCGCGTCCGCACCTGCGAGACCCGCGCCATCGATTCCTGCCCCCAGACCCTCGTTGCCCGCCGTCCGCCCGACTCCACCGGCACCCAGTGTTCGTCCATCCGGAAATGGGAAAGGAATGGGGTAAGATGGACCAGAGTCAACGGCTGCGTCCAACTTAGAATGCGGCGTGAGATCTCACTCAGGAGGAATGAATGACAATCGAAGAATTTATCCGCGAGTCGCTGGCTGATCCGGATCGGCGACGACAGTTGGAGCGGGAGGTTGCTCGGCGCGAGCGATTGATCCGCGATGTGGCTGACATGGATCGGAGATCGCTGTCGGCGCCGGATTCGGTCAGCGAGAAAGAACTGCGGCTCCTGGAATCTGTGCTGGGGTGGAGTGCCAATGTCCCAAGCTGACCGAGACGAAGACTTCTTAGGCCCGGCAGAACGCGCCTGGGCCGATCGCTGTCGTAGTCGCTTCGTAGTGGCTCCGGCGGAGCAGGTTCAGCCGCGGGCGCTGGTGCTCCTTGGTAACGGCTCAGCGGCAACGTTGATCGAGGAAGCAGCCCGCGAGTGGTTTCGAAAGCAGGGGGGCTGCGGCCTCATCGATTCGAATCTGCTCGTGCAGCTGCATCCATTCGCCAGGACAACTGATGAAGACACGCTGGAGCAGACTTGCGGAGCAATTGCGTTGCAATTGCTGGATGAGGCTTTGCTGCGCCGAGTGCATCTGCTAGTCCGATTGCCGATGATCTGGGATATTTCTGAGGAACTCGGAACGGCACCTCGCCTTGAAGAGTTACCCGAGACAATGATTCCGGTACTCGAGGCCTGGGTTGGACGACTGACGGACGAGGATTATCTCTGCGAGATTTTGGCGGTCTTGCCGGAGTCTGCGCTCGACGAGGCGCCGAATACATCCCCGTGGGATGACAGCCGACTGATTCGCATCACGTCGTCCCAGGGGGACAATCAGGATGATCTGCTCCCTGCCGTCGAGTCTGAAGAGGTGGAGTCGCCAGAGCTCGAGCCCGGCACCATCGAGGTCGAGAGTTCTCCCACCACAATTCCTGAACAGCGGCCGGAAACGTCAGAATCGGGGCGGGCGGCAAGGGCTCCAGCGGCAGGTGGAGCCGCCACTGGGGTCGGAGTCTCAATGGGAGGGACCAGTCCTGACACGCGAGTTCGCTCCACGCCTGCTCACCAGAATCCTCGTTTGGAAACGCCACCCGATCTGCCGCCCAAGACAAACCAGACCCTGAAGCGTCTGCGTGCGTTGCAGGCCAACATTCGTCGGCTGGCCGACGCGGGACCGGAGTAAGAACCCCTAACACAACGGCCAAATTCGTTTTGCTAGCCGATCTCAGCAACTCAGGCTCTGGACTCTCGCGTCAAGCACCGTTGGATCAGTCGCTGTCCCTGAGGGGACAAGCAAAACACGGCCAGCGACACCGCCAGTGCGGCGTGTAGACACAGCATCAAAGCCGCTGTTGTGTTCGGCATTGCCGCCGGCAAAAGCGGATGGCGCGGTTCGGGGACCGTCGAGCGGAGCGACCCGTTGGCCCAAAACAACGTGACTCCCCATTCGGCCGTTTTCTTGGCCCATCCAGAGAGCGATTGCACGGCATCCGACAGAATGATTTGTGGAATCATTGCCATGGGAACAAGTGCGACTGCGAGCGATTCGCTTCTGGCGACCGCTGAAATCAGCAACCCCAGGGACACACCTGCGATGGCCGTAGCCATCAGCCAGCACACTTGGAGCAGACCGCGTCCGGGCAAGTCGCAATACAAAGCGATCGGGATGTACAACAATAGAGTCTGCAGCACGCTGAACGCCATCGGAAATGCAGCTTTGGCAAACAGGTATGCCGGAACTCTTAATCCGGCGCGTTGCTCTCTCAGGAAGATGTCACGTTCGCGTACGAGTTCCTTGGAAGCATTGGTGCAGCCGAACCAGTAACAGGACATGGCCATCAGAAAGAGTAGGCTGTGTGTCTGTCGCTGCAGGTTCCAGTCAGGAGGCGGTCCGCTCGTTTGCAGACTGCCGAATGCCAGAATGTTCAATCCGGCAACAAGCAGGCATTGCAGAACCAGCACGACGATGACGCTTGGATCGCCAAGGACTAGCCGGGCACCTCGAGCCAGCAGCACGCGTGCCTGATGCCACACTTGCACCGCAATACTTTTCGTCGATCTTAAGCGGTCCACTGGCGGTCGCGGCGCTGACTCATGGGGCGGTTGACAGCGGGCAGTGATCCGAGCTGCATAATCAGCCGTACTGCGAAATCGTTCTCGCCATTCCTGCGGCGATCTCTCGCGCAGCTTCCCATGAATCGCCGCCAGATGGGGAACCTGAAAATAAGCCAACGCCCCTTCTGGCGGTCCGTAATATGCCAACCGGCCCCCCTCGGCCAGCACCGCAAGTTGATGGCAGCTGCCTTCCACATGATTCAGATTGTGAGTAATGCAGATGACAGTCTGGCCTTGATCAGCAAGGCGTCGAAAGAGTTCCATCATCTGCTGGTCAATCTGTTCGTCGAGTCCGGATGTGACCTCATCCAGAAAGAGCAGGCTGGGGCGATCAAGGAGTTCCAGCGCGATGCTGGTACGCCGCAACTGCCCGCCGCTGAGATTGCGGACTCGGGTCCAGCGATGGGCCGCAAGTCCAGTGGTGTGCAATGCCTGCTCCACCGCGGACGAAATCTCGTGGGGGCGTGTATCGCGAGGCAACCGCAGTCGTGCGGTGTACGTAATGGCCCAATGCAAGGGGAGGTCTCGATGCAGGACGTCCGTTTGTGAGACGACGGCCAGATCGTGCTTTAACTCCTCAAAGTGCCGGGACATTTCGTAGCGGTTTAGATAAACCGCACCAGATGTCAACGTCCGGCTCGCGGTCATCGCCCCGAGCAGCGTGGACTTGCCGCTACCTGATGGTCCTATGATCGCCAGGAACTCACCGGGTTCAACAACCAGCGACAGATCGTCCAGAATGACGCGGTCGCCACCACCGTTCGGCATGCGAATTGAATAGGATGCGTTTCGAACGACGAGTCGCGCATTGCGCTCGCGAGTGGCCGGCAGCAGTCTGTCCCCGTCAAACGTCAGACTATAGGGACCGACGCCGATTACGTCGCCTGGTCTAAGACGGATCACGCTCGCCACACGTTCTCCGTTGCAGAACGTGCCGTTGGTGCTACGAAGGTCCCGCAACAGGAGATGAGATCCCTGTCTTTGAATCTCGGCATGCTGTCGAGACACCTGTGGACTGGGCAGGCACACGTGTGTCGCGTTCGGATCGCGGCCGAGCACAGAGAGGTCTCGCAATGTCACCGGCGAGATGGAAGAGAATTGCAAGGGAGCGGCGCCAGCGACGGTCGGGACGTCCTGCGCACCGGGACGTTGATCTCTAGCGATGATCCTGATTTCGGTCGCCCCGGCACGAATGCTCGAAGTCTGCCAGACCTCGTAGCGAGCGGTCACTACTGCACCGTTCACGAGAGTCGGACTGACCGACGACAGAGGTTCCAGAACGCATTTGCCATGCTCCAGCACCAGCCGGAATTGTTCGCGCGAGCAAGATGCGTCGGCAATCGGGATCGTCGCCCGGGCGTCGCGTCCGCAAGTCACAACGCCGTCGACGGGAAGCACCAGCCGCTGCAACGGTGTTCCGAATTCGACGACCCAGGCCCCCGTAACCTCTTGGGAATCGCTCATGATAGACACCTCAGAGACGGACGATCCGTCCAAACTCCGGGTAACAGGAGACCAGCAATCTGGGACATCATACTTGACAACTTCTAACCGAACGACTTTGATGAAGCAACGCTTGGATGATGAAAGGATCGGGATGAGTTTATCGGGGCCGGAGTTTCAGCCGGAGCCATTGAGGCCGACCGCAGGTTCGCCGATTCGTCAAGAATCTCGGCCGCCATCAATGTCCGGAGATGGTGACCGGCCTCCGTCCGCTGAATCGTCCACGTCAAAGCGATCTCGGTGGCCTCTCTGGGGGGCACTGGCGGCAGTAGCCGCCGCCGTCGCGATCGGCTACGCGGCCCTCATCCCCGCGGCCTCTGATGAACGGGATTCCCCAAATTGGAAGTACGTCCAGGCCGCGCAACAATCGGCGGCAGATGGCCACCCCGTCCAATGGCGGAAGCCGGGAGGAACAGCCTTGCCCTCAGCGGGCATCATCATAGGTCAGCAGGATCGTGATCTGGAGACCACGCAACGCGTTCGAGATGCCCTGTTGGCCAGAAATCTGAAGCTTGCCGACCAACTGGCATTTCATGCGGATGCCGTTCCCTCGCCAGTCGTCATCGATCCCGCGTCGTCCATGCCACCACAAGCTTCACAGCCCGACAAACCGCCCGAACCAGCCGCGGAGCCGAAGTTGCCCGAAGCGACGCTGAGTTCCGGCATGCGTGCGGAGATCGAACGGGGAGATGTCGAGTTTTATCACATCTACCTTTACGACAGTTGCTACGAAGATGGAGACGTGGTCGAGATCCTGATCGACGGACAGCCGATGTTTTTGACACCGATCGGCAATAAAGGTGCGACGGTATCCGTTCCTATCTCCAAAACACGCACGACTGTCATTTCCGTTCGCGGTATTTTTGACGGTGGAGGCGGCATCACCGTAGGCTGTCGCACCAGCCAGGGAGATGGATTCGTCAAGAGCATGGTCCCCGATGAAATTCAACCTTTAAGCGTCGTTTTCCCGAAATAGCCATCACACAATCATGTTCTTGCTTGAGCTACGTCAGTTTTGGGAAGAATCATTGTTTTTTCGTTGCTGCATCGGCATCGTGGTGGTTGGGATCGCCGTCATGGCGACATCCGGTCTGTCTGGAGTATCCGGCCCGACCAGTACCGCCCAGGCACCATCTGATGAGGTCCTTGACCGCTTACTCTCCGATCAGAATTTGCGGCCGACTCCGGAGCAGATTCAGCTCGTTGAAGCCCAGATAACGACCTTGTCACCGTCCGAGCGACAGCGGTACAATCAACGCATCATCCAATGGCGTAACAGAATCGTCTCTCTGCCGACGACCCCGTAATCATTTAACGGCAAAGTCTTGACATGTCTGGCTGGTTTCCTCCCCGCTCTCCCTGGTCTGCTGGGGCGATGATTTTGATCCCGGCGCTCGTCATCACCAGTCTCTATGGATGGCAAACGCAAGGTCGTCCTGCAGTGTCATGGACTCCCTCGGGAAGTGGTCTTGCACTGCCGATTTCAGGCCCCCCCAATCCGTTCGGCATGCCCGGTTTGCCACCCGTCAACCCGTCGCTTGTGGCCCGCGGACAACAAGTTACCGGGAAGGCATTGGATGTGGCCGATCAGGCGTTACAGGCGACGGGCACCGCCGTCGATACGGGGGGCAAAGTCATCAACTTCGGCGCGGATTTGATCCAACAGGCACTCCCTCCGAACACATCTGGCAGTTCGACGCCGGCACCTCGGTCCAACTCGCTTCCCCTTTCTCCCTGATCTTCGCGCCCGCGGAAATCCCGTAATCCAACATGCGGTATCGCATCGGTGCACCGCAAAACTGACTCGCTCCGACCTTCTTCCGCCCCCACTCACAGAGGTATTGGTGACAGGTGCATTCCGCGATCCAAATCCTGCTATTGCTGATCTGCACCTGGATGCTGGTATCATGGCTGCAACAACAACTGGGTGGCGTAATCCTCCTGGCCCTCATCCTGCTGGCGTTCCTGGCAGCGGCCACGGCATTTTCCCTCCGATTTCGGCGCCAGTGGCTTGCGGGAGTCTATCAGTACCCCGGAGTGAGACAGTGGATCGACTTGATTGCCCGACTGACAGGACTTCAATGCCCGTCGGTAGAGACGCCCACTTCGGAACTGTCGCCTGAGATCCAAGTTCGATTGGATAGCGATTTTGCCTGGCTCCAAAGTAAGCTGGAGCAACGAGTCGACGGCCAAGCGGCGGCCATCGTCAATGTCGTCGAACAGTTGCGGCAAGCGTTTGCACTGCGATCGCGTCTGATTCCATCAGCGCAGTGCGGCCCGTTGGCCGTGCTGCTTTGGGTCGGCGCACCCGGAATCGGAAAGCGGACGCTGGCGGCCGAACTGGCGCAGCGCGTGTATCGCAACTTCGCATTCTCAGAGTGGGATTTGGCACGGTCGCCATCGGGTCAGACTGAGAGGCTGTTGATTGGCGATTCATCTACAGAAGGCCAATTGGTCCACGCGGCCCGATTGAAACCGTTCCAAGTGCTATTTCTGGATAATGTTCAGACGGCGACTCCCGCATTGAGAAATACGATCAGGCAGATGATCGAAACGGGGTGCTGTTTCGACGCCAAGCATCGAGGCGAGGTCAGTTTTCGGCAGACAATCCTGATCGTTTCTGTGTCCGACCCCCGCCTCGCGGAGCGTCCGGCGGGGTCGCCCCCGACCGATCAAGTACGGATGCTGTGTGCAGAATTCGGTCTCGAACCCGGATTCGTCGCCTCGTTCCCTTCCGTGATCCCCTTTTCCCCGTTGGAAGACCTCGACAAAGGCCGCGTGGTCGCTCGATTGATGAGCAGCGAGTGTGAAAAGTATGGGCTTCAGCTAGACTATGTGGACGCGGAACTGATCGCCGGAGAAATTCGATCACTGACCGCGGAGCACGGCTTTGAATTGACGCAGGTACGCCTCCGGCAGGCACTGAAGACACCAATCCAGCGGGCCTGCGAGAATGGCCAGACGCGCCTGGCCATCACGGTTGGCGACGTGCCTCGGAACGTGACAGGAATCGATCGATGACCGACCCTTTAGACATCACTGACAAGAATCGATTGCTGAGTCTGCTCGCCGCCAGCGACCGGGGCGATACGCGATCTATCAATGAGGCCGAAATGGCCAATGCCCTGCGGGCGCGTGTCCGCGGACAGGATCACCTGATCGACGACCTTTGCCGCCTCATTCGAAGCCAGTGGATGAAGGAGCGTCGGTCCAAGCCGATTGCGAATCTGCTGTTCCTTGGCCCCACGGGGACTGGAAAGACCGAACTCTGCAAAGCACTGACCGGTTATCTCTACGACAATGAAAAGGGCATGCTGCGGATTGACTGTGGTGAGCTCAGTGGACCCGAGGGCAAAACCCGGCTAATTGGCACCCCCACCGGGTACGTCGGCTCTGATGCCGGCGGTCACCTGACTCGGCCCATCCTGAACAATCCCAAGCAAGTCGTCGTCTTCGACGAAATCGAAAAGGCGTGGTCCGGAGTGTTCGATCTATTCCTGTCGTTGATGGGGGACGGTCGTTTGACAGAGCAAGGTTCTGGTCGCGTAGCAGATTTCACGCAGTCAATCGTCGTGCTAACCAGCAATGCAGAGCACGAGGCAGTTGGGAAGATCCAGGACGAAATCTCAGATCCACATGAACGTGCCGATGCAGTGAAAAAGCACCTAAGGGATCATAAGGTCTTTCGCGCCGAGATCATTGGCCGAATTGACCGGATTTATGTCTTCCGGCCACTGACTGGGATCACACTTGCCGAGATCGCTGCCCTGAAGATGCAGAACCTGGCACAGCAGTACCGTCTGAACCTAGCCTACGTGTCCCCGGAACTGATTCTGGACGCGATGACCAAAGGAAGCAAGCTGAAGGACTTCGGCGCCCGAGAAATGGATAGGGTTGTCGATGAAATGCTTGCCGATGCCATGCTTCAGGCCAAGCAGGAGGGAGCGACGAAAATAATGATTCGCGGCTCGGCAGACGGTTCGCTGATTGTCGATCCGGTTCAATAAGGTGAACGCGATGGCGCCCGACCCTAAAACATTGTGTCGAAATTGGTGGGGAGCGATCGCGGTCTGCCTGAGCGTGGTGGTGGTGATCCATTTCATCCCGAAGGGGTGGATGCCTGGAGATCCTTGGCGGCTGTTCTATTGCGTCAGCTACTTTTCTTCCGTGTTGGTGTTGCTGGCACTGATGTTGGGCCCTCGCCGCCGCTGCCAACGCGCCGCAAGCAGCCTCCAGTACGCATCCGCGCCGCTTGCACTCCAGCGCGCGGTGCAGAAATATCACCATCGGCGTGATCAGGTGATTTCAAACACGGTATGGATCCTGATGGCGTTCGTTGGCAGCACGGCCTGCGCAACCCTCGCCTGCTGGTTTCCTCGTCTGGCCGCCCTCTCGCTGTTATACGATACGGTCTGGTGGTTGTCGATCGGCACCATGATCTTGTTCCCGATGTTCGGGAATTTCTTGTTCAAAGACCTCGGACAACGCTATCTCGATTTGCAGGAACATCTCCAGCTGGAGACTGGGTTCGATGAGGACTCCAACAGGCCGAATCAGCCGGTTGCGACTGAGCCCGAGTCACTGAAAATCCTTCCGGACTTCTGCTTCCGTGCCGGGGGATTGGACTGGTCCTGGCGCGACCTGCAGACGAATTCCCTCATACTGGGCCGTTCCGGCGCGGGAAAAACGGTCTGCGTCTTGAATTCCCTGCTGGAAGGGATCCTTGGTTCTGCTGACCAGGGGCGGAAACGTTTGGGAGGATTGATCCTCGACCCCAAGGGCGACTTCCGGGACAAGATCACGGTGCTCTGCCGAAAGTACGGCCGTGAACGGGATTTGTACATTCTCGACCCCAATAACAAACAACAACCGGTTCACTGGAATCCGTTTGACAGCACTGACGACGAACTGGAATTGTCGAGCCGTTTCGCGGCTGTGATGGAAACGCTCGGAATGCAGAGCGAAAACTCGTTCTGGATAGATACAGCCCAGCGGTTCATTCGGCATTCCTTATGGCTGATCCGAGCGACCAATCCCCTGAACAAGCCACCGGGATTTCGCGACCTGCTGCGTCTGGCTGTCGATTTTAAGGCCATTGCTGACCGGACCGACCAAGTGGATCTCAGCCGTGGCGACTGCGAAGAAGGCCTGGTCTTCTTCCAGGAATGGATGATGATGGCGTCGAACCAGCGGAGCGGTGTCCTCTCGCACGTGACCAACATGATCGATCCGTTCCTCATGGAGCCTTACGCCACGGTCTTCTCCGGCCGTTCGACTTGTCGGCTTGCCGATGTTGCGGGGCAGGGAAAGATTCTGTACGTCTACATGCCGCTCGAAGAAAAACGCATGATGGCGAGAATGATTGGTACCTTTCTCAAACTCGAATACTACCGCGAAGTGCTGCGCGCGCTCAACAAGCCCAACCCCAGCTTTTTCCTGTGCGACGAATTCCAGCAGTTTTTCACCTCCAGCCAGAGGAACAGTGACGCCGACTTTTTTGAACGTTCGCGACAAAGCAACCACGCGAATTTTATCGCGACACTCAGCCTGCCATCTCTCGCTCGGCAATCAAAAGGCCGAGAAGCCGTGCAAAGTTTGCTGGCGCAATGCAGCACTAAGATCTTCTTAAGAAACGACGATCAAGAAACAAACGACTTTGGCTCGAAGCTTTTCGGGGAGCGAATTATGTCGCTGGGCGCCGGACAGGATCAGTTGCTGCCGATCATCAGCCCCGACCGCTTCAAGGAACTCGCAATCGTCTCGGATCGACCCGGCGTGAAGTTTTGCGAATCGCTCACGTCGTGCAGTAGCCGCCCGGAAGGATCGCGCGCAGTCAATATCCAGAAGTGGTTACTGCATCCCATCGTTCCGTCTCGTTCAAATCCTTCGTGACAACAGCTGCATTACAAAACCCGACAGAAAACAGCTGGGGATATGCGAGGTGGTCTTCAATCGGGCTGGTGGTCCGAATTTCTGTCATTGATGTCAAGGTCCAGTCGGTGGTGGATTTGCTTGCACGGATGTGGAAACCCACGATTGTTGGTCCCACCGAAGAACTGGACCGCAAAAATGATTGAGAATGTTGCACGAATCCTGCGAAACAGCGCTGGATGTCATTCCGCACCTGAGGTAACTGTGTCCCGCGTTACAAGTCGATCGGTCATGGAGACGGCGGACGAAGGTCGCCTGCCAACCACCCTCCC
>CAZQUW010000087.1:0-21608 GCA_964596215.1 uncultured Planctomicrobium sp.
CCGGTAACCCCCGCATGGTGTTGAAGGGACAGATTCACCCCGCGGCGAGATCCGGGATCGTATTTGTTGATCAGGTCCCCCAGCACGTCATCCAGGTCTGCCGCAGTCTGGACGTGCAGGCTGAGGCTGAAGTCCCGCGTTCCCAGATCGAGCGCAGCATGGTGGGGGACTTCAATCTGACTCGTTCGACCATCGAACACCGCCCCCTCGTCGGTAAACCGGACCTGCTGCGCCCGGCCGTGAAGCTTAGACGCCGCGACGTCTTGCGCGTCCTTAATGAGCGGCCAATGTCCCACCAGGTGCGTTGCCGGAACCGGGTCACCGCCGAAAGCGGGACGAATTGCCAACACCAGAATCAACACGGCAAGCCAACTGAGTCGCATCCAGATACCCTTTCGGCAATGACATTTCGACAATGAGAGTTCCTGATTCATCAACACGCGGCTGCGGATCTTTCCAGTGGTGTAGAAACACAGGAAGAACCGGCAGCGTTCGAGTTCATCACGGTAAAATCGTCCCTCGCACGAGATTCTGTCTCCATCGCGACGGACTGCGATCAGGGCTTCAGCAGATCGGCGATCGACCGGCGGAGCAGGGTTTCGCTGGAGGGAACTGCGAACGCCTGGGTGGGCTCATATCCCCCCTCGGCAAACGATTTTTCCAGCGGAATATATCCGCAGCCACCGTCTCCATAGCCCGCGACCGCCACAAATTTCCCAGCGCCATCATCCTGTGCAAACAGCTGGTATTCAATGAATGGTTCGCCCGGCAGATGCGCGATGCGCACTCCGTCGCCCAGATGCAGGCAACTCAATACGATCGGGTTTCCCCCCGTCGTATATCGCAAATAGGCCAGCTTCAATGCCGCGACGATCTGTACCGATGAGGTTGCCTTCTCGTCACTGACCTGTTTCAGAAGTTCCTCTTCGCGAAAACTCGGGTTAACGGGCAGGATGACCGGCTTCGTCTGCCAGCGGATCTGCCCGACAGGGGTCTTCTTAACAGATTGTTCCGACCCCTTCATGGCTTCGTAGACGCGATTCGTCAGGACAGGGCGATTGTCGGGGTTGCCATCGTTGTATTTTCCCGCGGTCACGTTCCCGCCGCACCCCGTAAAATAGATGTGCGGGACGCGGTCTTCAGCCGACCGTCGCTCGCGGGCAATACCGACAAAGTCCGAGGAGACAATCCCGTCGCCGTAGTAGCTCATGGGATGCGTCCCGTAATAATGCAGCACCGCCAGCTTCTGCTCACCATTCCAGAAGCTGATGGTTTTCAGCAGGGGATCAATGGTCCCTTCGGGCGCGGCCCGCACCGCGGCATCCTTCGTAGCACTCGTGCGGACGGCCCGCACTTTGCCGTCTGGTCCCATCACCCGGCGATTGGACGCCACTTCCACAATCTTGGCCTCGCCGACCGCGATGTGTGTCAACGGCTGCTGCTTGGCGGTCGCTTCGTGCACGGCTTTCGCCACACCGGCCAGCGCGACATCCATCCATTTCGTATCTTGAATGCGGTACGGGGACTTGGCGGCGCGGAGTACATCATCCGCAATGGTATCAGCCAGTGGCGCATTGTGCTGATGGAGCGACTGCACCGCGACACGCTCGGGGGTCGTTCCCGCAGCCTTGGCGATTTGTTCCCGCCAGATCTGATGATCACGATTGCGGATCTCGCACCAGTCGACAGCACATAAGACAATCGGATCCCCGGATCCGAAGATGACGAGTCCAAGCGCCTGGAGTGGCTCAGAGACGCCGGCCGTCGGTTTGACAAATCCGGCGCACAGCGGGCTGCCGACCGGGGGCGTCACGTCGGCCGAGAATGTGGTCACGCGATAAACGGGATCAGCTGCAGCAACGACCGAGGGCAATGCACCGCAACTCAAGACAGTAACGGCCAGCCAGGCACACCAATTAACGGATCCGTATTCACGAGCGATAGTTCGAGACATCAGCTGCATACTCCCCGGAAAACTCAATGATGATCCTGTCCGAAACCGGCACCACGCGGCGCTGACAATAGATGGGCCGCACTCAACTTTAAATACCGCATGAGAAAAATCCCCATGGCACACATCGACCATTGCCGATACGTTATACAGCCGATACAATCAATGGTTCAACCACCAAATCCTTCCGCGTGGACTTAATTCCTGGCGATGTGTGCCGCTCTATGCCTGTGCTGTGTCGAGACACTTATGGAATGGTGTTATTGCTGTTGCTGACAGTGATGGGATCGGCTCACCCCCTCGCTGCTGAAGATGACGTTTTGTCATTAAGCCAGCAGATCGACCAACTGATTACAAGACGTCTGGATGAACTAAAGATTGTTCCGGCTGCCATCAGCAGCGATGCGGAATTCGTGCGCCGCATCTATCTCGATCTGACGGGTGTGATCCCTACGCCCAGACAGACTCTCGCATTTCTGGACGACACGAGTTCGGACAAGCGGCAGCGGCTGATCGACGAGTTACTGGCCAGCCCAGATTACGCCCTGCATATGTCGCGGGTGTTCGATGTCGTCTTAATCGAGCGGCGCATCCCGTCGATCACTTCCTACGATGTACCGTCGCCGGCCTGGCGTGCCTATCTGGCCGCAGCGTTTGCAGGAAACAAACCCTGGGATCAGATTGTCAAAGAGATTCTCAGCAGCGACGGTGCCGACGCAGCCAATGCAGCTGGGGTCAAATTCTATCTCGTACGCGATGTCGCCCCGCATCAGCTCACCCGCGATGTCGGCCGGTTGTTTCTCGGTGCCGACCTGCAATGTGCGCAGTGCCATGATGACCCCCGTTTCGACGCCTACACGCAGGCAGATTACTTCGGAATTTTTGCCTTTTTGCAGCGCGTCACGGCATTTCGTGACAATGAGAAAAACGTCTCGCTCGTCGGTGAAACGGCTACCGGAAAGACGACGTTCGTGTCGGTCTTCACAGCCCAGAGTGGTGAGACTCATCCGCGGCTCCCTGGCGGGGAGATGCTTGCTGATCCCATTCTGGTAACGGACAAAGAGTATGTCGTGAAGCCCGGTCCGAAGGATCGCGGAATTCCGACATACAGTCGCAGGCTGAAGCTGGCCGAGCTCTTGCCGCGACTCGAGACTCCGGGTTTTACTCGCAACATCGCAAATCGTCTGTGGGCGTTACTCATGGGGCGAGGCCTGGTGCATCCCCTCGATCTCCATCACCCGGGCAATCCACCGTCTCACCCCGAATTGCTGCAGACACTTGAGAGCTGGATGATCGAACACAACCACGACATCCGGGGACTGCTTCGCGAGATCGCGTTGAGCCAGACCTATCAGCGTTCCAGCGTTTTGCCTGACGGTGTGCAGGAACTGCCCGACAGCGCATTTGCAGTCGCTCCGTTGCGAGGTTTGACCGCCGAGCAACTGAGCTGGTCGGTCTTGCAGGCAACCGGACACATCGAACAACATTTGACTCGCCTGGCAGCAAAGCAGAAGGATGCAGCGGTCAAACCCGATGAGACCCTGCCGCCATGGAAACTGCGACTGACGCAACTGGCACCGCTCGAACGCCAAACCCAGTTGCTGACCAGGGTATTTGCAGGCCTGCCGGGACAAACGGAGGAAGGCTTTCAACCGGTCGTGGATCAAGCTCTCCATCTGCTCAACAGTCCCACGATGCTGCCGCTGTTGCAGGATCAACCCGGTACCCTGGTCGCACGTCTGAAAGCAATCACCGCGGCCGAACCCCTCGCGGAAGAACTCTATTTAAGCGTGCTGTCCCGTCGGCCAGATGCCGAAGAGACTGCCGAGATCCGGCTGCTGATGGAATCGATTAAGACACCGGTCGCACGCCAGGAATCGATCATGTCATTGGTCTGGGGATTGCTCTTATCGTCCGAGTTTCGTTTGAATCATTGACGCGGGAGTCGCGTAACGCATGCAGACAATCGCCAATCACCCACTGACGCGTCGCGAACTGCTCGCCGGAGCCGCCGGTGCGCTCGGCTATGGTGCGCTCGCTTCCCCCTTGCGGGCGGAGTCGCCACCGCCCCCCCGGAAACAGCTGCTCCTGCTATTTCTGTCGGGTGGAGCCAGTCAGTTTGAGACGTGGGATCCCAAGCCAGGCGCCAAAACGGGCGGACCATTTCGAGCCATCTCCACATCGATCCCCGGCGTGCAGATCGGTGAGCTGCTGCCCCACACCGCCCGGATCATGGATCGTCTGACCGTGGTTCGCAGCGTGAACTCGGGGATTGCCGACCACTTTCAGGGGCACTACGCCCTGCAGGCCGGGCGCATTGCGACCGGGTATCCCGTACTCGGCTCGGCGGTGGCCAAATTGCTGGAACGGCCTGATGACGTGCTGCCCGGCTATGTGACCATCCGCCGTGATGGCCCCAAGGCGTATACCGATGTGGGTGATGCCGGCTTCCTGGGTGCAAAGTACGAAGGGGTGCGGATCGTCAACAATCAGCCCCCCGCGAACCTGGTTCCGCCACAGCAGGTTACCCCCGCGATCACCGAGGCGGTTGAGCGCGTACGAAAGACCGCAGATGACCGGTTCCGGCAACGTCGGGCAGCGGGACCGATTCACGGCTACGGCACCACGTTTCATCAAGCTCGGGCCTTGATGCAGCGTCGCGAGATTTTCGATCTGGCTAAGGAATTGCCCGCCGACCATGACCGCTACGGCCGACACGAATTCGGGCAGCACTGTCTGCTCGCCCGCCGTCTGTTGCAGTCGGGCGTGAGTTGCGTCAAGGTGACTCATTTCGATTGGGATGCCCATCAGGACAATTTTTACTGGCATCAGATCCGCTGTGCCGAATTTGACCGGACTCTCGTGACCCTGCTCGACGATCTGTCACAGCGTGGAATGCTGGAGCACACACTCGTCGTCATCACCGGCGAAATGGGCCGCACACCGCAGATCAACAATCTGGGTGGTCGTGATCACTGGGGGCGCGCCTGGAGCATGGCCATGGCCGGATGTGGCGTAAAGCCCGGTCTGGTATATGGATCAACGAACGACACGTGCACTGAGGTCAAAGATAACCCCGTAAAGCTGGGAGACTTGTTTCACACCTATCTCCGCGCCCTGGGCATCGACTCCGGAATGAAGTACGAAATCGGCGGCCAGACGAATCCTGTTGCCGACCCCGCAGCGAACCCGATCGGCGCCCTGTTGGCCTAACTTGCAGATCACAGCGATTCATGATGACCATAGACCCAGCCAAAACCCGGCAGACCAGCGAACTCAGGCACGAGTCGCCACTGCTGTGCTGCGCGTTCGATCCTTCGGGACGCTTCGTCCTTGCCGGAGGGCGCGATCGTGGCGTCGTTTGTCTGGAAGCTGCAACGGGGAATAAGACGCTGCTGGACGGGCACGAGACCTGGGTCGGTGCCGTCGTTCGGGCGGGTACTGATAGCGTGCTGACAGCCGACTTTGCCGGACATGTCATTGCCTGGGACTGCAGCGGGAATGTTCTCAAGCCGCGTTGGAATATGGCGGCCCACGCGAACACGATCTACGCTCTGGCAGTAAGTCCCGATGGCAAGCTGTTCGCGACAGGCGATCGCGATGGCACGATTCGGATTTCGCAAACCAGCGACGGCCAACGACTGCACGAAATCACCGGGCTGGGACATCCCGTATACGGACTGGCGTTTCACCCTGATGGTCGCCGACTGATTTCCGCCGATCGTCAACCGCAGAAACCCCGCATCAAAGCGTGGGAATTCGCCACCGGTAAGGAACTGCTCACGATCGACGTCAGCCAGTTATCCGCCTATCGCCGCGTCGAAGACATCGAATGGGGCGGTATCCGCGGAATCACGATCTCGCCCGACGGCACCAGGTTGATCGCCTGCGGCAGCCAGGGCTACGCGGGCCCCGCTTGCGTTCTCCTGTTCGACTCCACGACCGGTGAACTGCAGCGCAAACTCGTTTCGACACTTAAAGGCTTTTACTACTCGGTCCAGGTTCATCCACAAGGGTTTCTGATGGCGGTCGGAGGTGACGTCGCTAAAGGCGAACTCCGCATCTGGAATCCCGATCAGGATCAATCAGTAACGGCAGTGCCAACCCCTGGTCCCTGCACGGCCCTCAGCATTCATCCCGATGGACAGCGGTTTGCTATCACTCAAACGATCGGCAAAGGATCCTACCCCGATTCAGGATCGCTGACGCAATTTGAATGGATGGTATAGCCCGCAGGCAAACGGTCTCAACGAGCCTGTTGACTCTCAATTTCAGTAGACAACACGCGGACCTCCAGTCAAACTCGTAGCACTGCATCAGGACTGTTATCAAGCAAGGAATTATTGTGGCATCTGGAAAGCAATCAATGAATCCAGGCACGAGAACGCGCTGCGGTGGCCCGATCACTCGGCGCGGCTTTCTCGAAGCCGGGTCGCTGATCACCGGCGGATTGGGAATGTGCGATGTTCTACGCAGCCGGGCAGTCGCCGCGGAGAATTCAAACCTGCCCCGCAGTGACGATACCGCCGTCATCCTGATCTGGTTGCTGGGTGGCCCCAGCCACATGGAAACTTATGATCTCAAGCCCGAAGCTCCGGCTGACTATCGCGGCGAACTGCGGCCGATTGCGACGAACGCGACCGGCATTGATATCTGCGAATTGCTGCCGTTGCATGCCCGGGTCGCAGACAAGTTCAGCATCATTCGCTCGATTTCGCATGCCGATTCTCAGCACGCGCAGGGCTCCGTACGTTTCCTCAGCGGGCGAGCCACTCGCAGTGTCGACCCGATTTCCGAATTTCCGACCATGGGACCGATCGTGGCGAAAATGCGAGAGAATCGCCGCCAAAGCGTCCCGATCCACGTGGCCAGTTCGGCGCGGGCTTATGGAGACGGCAGTGCTTACCTGGGTGAGTCTGCGATGCCCTTCGTCGTCGGCGGCAATCCCGGGGCCAGCGGCTTCTCGGTTCCCAACCTGTCGCTGAGCGGCTCGTTGAAGCAGCGTCTGGACGATCGAGTCGGATTGTTGAAGTCTTTTGACAAGTTTCGACGTGATGCCGACTGCCACGCTTCCATGCAGGCGATGGACTCGTTCAATGAACGGGCCTTGAATCTGCTGACCAGTGAAAATGCTCGTAAGGCGTTCGATTTGTCACTCGAAAGTGATACCACACGCGACCTCTATGGTCGCCATGAGTGGGGGCAACGTGCCTTGCTGGCCAGGCGGCTGGTCGAATCCGGTTGTAGCTTCGTGCGGATGGATATGAATAGTCCCAACATCCCCGGCACCGACAAGAACCGCATCCACGACAACTGGGACATCCATGCCATCAACGGTGATTTGTACTATGACCTGAGCGTCCGGATGCCGCCGTTCGACCGCGCCGTGGCAGCCTTGATTGAGGATCTTTATCAGCGCGGCCTCGATCGCAAGGTGATGGTGATTGTCTCCGGTGAGTTCGGTCGCACGCCGCGAATCACGGTGGAGAAGGGGACCCGTTCCAAAGTCCTGCAGCCCGGTCGAGACCACTGGCCTGGTGCCATGTCTGTCCTCGTATCCGGAGGGGGCGCCCCGATGGGGCAAGTCATCGGCTCGACAACTCCGAAAGGCGAGTACGCCAAAGACAATCGATTGGATCCAAACGATCTGCTGGCGACGGTCTACCGATTTATGGGGATCGATCAAAACCACGCATTTCTCGATCGCAGTGGCCGCCCGATGCCGATCCTCCCCTTCGGGACTCCCATCCGAGAGTTAATGCCGTCTTAGTGACATTTCGACGAGGCAGGCCAGTCGCGATTGCGACTGCCTGCCGGTAGTACTTCCTACGATCCAGGCTCCCACGTTGGGACTCAGGGAGAGAACAAGGGTGGGGAAAGAAGAATGTTGTCTACGAAAAAATTACCCGGGATACCCACAGCCGTAGGGATGTTCCCCGTCCCGATTACGGTACAGTTCGGGGTGCCCCAGAGGTAACACGCCCGTTTGACCGGTACTCCCTCGCTGCGCGATACATCACGACCGCTCCGCTTCTTCATCATCTCGCGAAAACTCGTTTCCATTACCTGCGAACAGGTTCAGAAACGGGCTCGCCACGGCTCGGGCCAGCCAGATCGACCAGCCAACGACGAAGAGCACTGTCAACAGGCATAAGGGAATCGCGAAGAGGACACCAAATTTCCAGTTGGCGACAGTAAACAGCGTTAAATTTTGCTGTTGTGGATCAGCGAGGAATTTCTGGATTTGGGCCTCGACCGATTTGTAACTCGCCGGCGAGACAGACACGGAGATGGATGTGCCGTCCTCTCCATTCACCAGTGGGCCGTGCAACCGCACCGTGCCTTCCGATTCTTCTCGGCCCCGCTTGTTATCCCCCGGCCGCCGATGCCGCAGGTCGCCCTGCCGGAATGCCGTCGACACACTACGGACGCCCGCGAGTTGTTGTGTTCGATAGGGCACGACAAAGAACGCACAAGTTCGCGTCTCCACATCCACTCGGTGATCAAGTCTGTGGAATTCCAACCAGGAAACCGGCGCCATCGCCGTGACCAGCCCGGGAAATCCCACACAAAACACGGCTCCCACGACGAATTCGAATACCCCAAAGCGTGGTTTGGGTTGCGGAGACTTCCAATCTGAGGATGTGCGAGGAGAATTCTCTACATCAGCCATGATGCCATCACATTTCCGGTTCAAGTTAAAACGTGCCCGCTGGAGCCGCAGCGGAACTATCTTACCGTAGTATATCGAGTCGTCCAGCAACGGATTTGGGCTGGCAATCTGCCGCAAGTTGTGACAGTCTTTACCCCGCCTCCAAGGCACGGTTCTATCAATGTCGCATATTTAACCAGAAAGCCATCGACGATGGGGATTCTCGATCGATTTTCTCTAAAGGGGCGCATCGCCCTGGTAACGGCAGGAGCCGGGCCATTATTTGGCAGCAGTATTTCCCAGGCGCTGGCAGAAGCTGGCGCGACCGTAATTACTGCGTCACGTTCACTTGATGCCAACCAGCAGTTTGCCGAGTCGCTGCGAGCGGCCGGATACGATGCCCACGGTATGCAGTTCGACCTGTCCGATCCCGATTCCATCCGAAAATTGCACCACGACGTGATCGATCGTTTCGGCCGGCTGGATGTGTTGGTTAATAGTGCGCTCACGCGTGACGGTCATGTCGGAAACATGGAAACGCAGAATCCAGAGGTCTGGATGAAAGCGGCTGGCGGCGATTTCACGGGCCTGTTTCTGATCTGCCAGCAGTTCCTGCCCGACATGGTCAGGCAAGGGCGCGGATCGATTATCAATATCTCCAGCATCTACGGCGTGGTGTCGAATGATCCCACGATTTATGAAGGCACCGGGATGGTGCAACCGCCGTCGTACAACTTCGTGAAGGCGGGCATGATCAACTTCACCCGTTATCTTGCCTGTTACTATGGCAAGCAGGGAGTGCGCGCCAATAGCATCAGCCCGGGCGGATACTTCGACGGTCAACCACAGCCGTTCGTCGACAACTACTGTCGCCGGGTCCCCATCGGCCGCATGCTGAACAATGAAGATATCAAGGGAGCAGTCGTTTTCCTGGCTTCAGACGCATCCGAGTACGTCACCGGCATGAACATGATGGTCGACGGCGGCTGGACCAGTTTGTAATGCAACGATCGCGGCCAGCAAATTGTTTCTACTGTCGTTACTGCCAGAAAACATAACTTTGGAATCATCAACTCATGGCTACTCCCAAGCTCGGCAAACTCCTGAAGGAAAAGATGCAACGAGGGCAATCTGTCTTCGGCACGTTTTTCCAATACACGATCAATCCCGCCATCGTGGATATCCTGCCAGACAATGCTCTCGACTTCGTGATTGTCTCGGCGGAGCACAATGCCCTCGACCTGGCCGACTTTCTTCCGGTTCGCTATGCACTGGCGGCCAAAGGAATCGCCTGCCTGGCCCGGACACACAGCCGAGAACCGGATGATGTGTCGAAGGTCTGTGATTCGTTCGACGGCGTCGTTGTGCCGTACGTCGAGGATGTCGAACACGCCCGCCGCCTCGCCGCCGCAGCGGTCTATCGGCCACTGAAAGGACAGGCTCTGGAGCGTGTGCTGGCAGAAGGTACATGGCCCAGCGACAAGACGCGGAACTACGTCACAGAGGACCGCTGCGCGAACACGGTCTTCGTTCCGATGATCGAATCGGTCCTGGCGGTCGAGAACCTCGACAAGATCTGCTCGATACCTGGAGTCAATGCAGTGTTTGTTGGCCCCAACGATTTAACGACCAACATGGGAATTCCCAACGAGTACGATCACCCGGACCTCATTGCCATGTTGCAGCGTATCATTGACGTCGCCAATCGCTCGCATGTGGCGGCAGGCAGCTGGTTCGGTAAACGCGAGCAAATGGAACGCACGCTGAAACAGGGAGCCCGGTTCGTGGTCTATTCCAACGACGGCGCCATGCTCCGCGAGTCCATTGAGTCATCCTTCAACCATCTCCGTAAACCCTGATGCGAATTCCGCAGTCCGACAACAGGGCAGGGCACGGGGCAACATCACGTGCGACGGGAAGCAGCACGCGCCGGGGTTCACGGAGCTCGCGCCGCCTCAATCGAAGGACTTGACCCACACGAGAGAACTGACGGGATCGTGAATGGCAATCCCCCCCGAGTAAAATTGGACTTCGAACCGATAATCAAACACCCCAATCGGTGCAGACCTTGCCTGCCCCAGTGCCTGTAACATGACCATATCGCCCCGGAGAAGATTCGCGACATTGTCCTGCATATTGTAAGGCCCAACACCTGCCCGAACCACTTCTTCCACTCCGTGAACCTTGTCCTGAATGACGACGCCGTGCTCGTAGGCCACGAGGCTATAGTCGAGTGAAAGCTGTTCGAGCGCGTCCAGCTTGAGGCGTTGAGCCCCCAGGGGAGGTGGCGGTGCCGGTTGCGGGACGGTTGGGAATTCGAGCGAATTAAACAGGTCAACGACCGAACGGGGCAGTTCGGCCTGCCCATATTCGAGCGGGGCAATGACGTTCAATATGTACCAACGCCCGTTGTGAGTCAGGAAGATGCGTGAGATCACAAACGGCTGCCCGATGCGATAGCTGACACGCCAGCCAGTACCGTTCCCATGGGCCAGCTTGTCAATGCGCAGGCGGCCCTCCAGGCCGGGTTGATCGAGAGAGCGTGACAGCATTCCCAGCCAGCGGGCAAACGCGGTCTTCGGATTGCTGATCTGGTTGACGTGCTTCATCAGCGAAATGGCAATCTGCTGGGAATCATCAATCAACGTTTCGGCATCAGGATCGGGCACCTTGTTGCGGAAGTTCGGAATGAGTCCCCAGCCCTGGGTTGCCGTGAACTGGAATTCACCGGAGGGATGCACGTAAGGTCGGTTATTGAGCGGCCTGGGTGCGGGACGCGGAGCGTCGGCACTGGGGCTTGCGGCCGGAACAGGCGGAGGCGCGGACGACTTGGAAGTGCTCGACTCGGGCCAGGCCCCACGTTCTTTTCCGACATCAAATTCCTTGATCGGACTGAAGCCTGCGGTGGTGGCAACCACCGTTTGCCCGACCTTGATCGATTGGACTTTGCCTGTGGCTCGATGCCGCATTTCAACGACCCCTTCGAGGACGCTGACTTCGGAGGACGTGCCTGTTTCACGGCAGACGAGGAGAGTCCCCTTGATCCCACAAACGGCCTGGCTCATGTGAACCTCCATGGTGCCGTCTTTGATCATTTTTTTGATGTTGACCAGAATATTGCCCATGAGCAGTGTGAGCTTGCTGGTCTTCTCCGGTGGCGTGTCCAGGATAACGGCAGTTTCGGCACGCACGTGAAACGTGGTCATGTCCGAAAAGCTGATGACTGCCTCACTGTCTTCACCGGTGACGATCTTGTCATCGGCGTAGAGAATCATACCCATCTTGCAGACGTCACCGTTCTCAACCCAATCCTGCTTATCGTAGTCGTAGCGATAGACTTCGACTTGCCCGGAGAGGTCGGAGAAGCGACTGCCGGAATCCCGGCGTTTGTTTCCAGAGGGCTTATAGGCAGGGAGCGGGGCCGGTTTGGGAGGGATGACGCGTTCCAGAACATCTTTCGAGGTGGCTTTGACGCCAAAGTGGATCCACCCGTCCTTTTCGCCCTTCGCCGAGATTAAGTTAAGCGAACCGGCAAGCTGCACGGTGTAGCGACCATCGCGAGGCACCATCGTCGCCGCACAATCGACTTTCGCGCGGACGCTCGGCAGCTTGGGAATGACGGCATCCAGCAACATTCTCCCACCGATGGGCTCATAGGTAAACGGGATCGCCAGATCATCTTGTTTCTCTTCCGCGCGCCAGACGATCTTGCCCTTAAAGCGAGTTTCGGCAATGACTTCAAACGCGGCCGGGAAGGACTGGCCCTTTGCTTCTCGAAGGGCGGTCACAATGCCCCAGAAGTCGTTGTCCGGGGCACCGGAATCAGGGCCCCAATTGATGATCTTGACGGTCCCCGTGTACTTTCCCGCCACTTCAGACAGGAACGGAATCGGTGGTTCGTCAGCAGTGTAGGCAGGTCGTATGAAACTGGTGGCGAACGCCAGACTGATCATCACCAGTACGAGGGATCGAGTTCGAGATCGCATAGTAATTCACTACTTGAGAGGTCCCGTGACCATGGCTGATTCAGTACCCGTGGTGCTCGCCGTTCTCCAATGGGGAGCAACGCCCCATCCCCACGACCGCACGCGCAAACATGCTGGATTTAATGCCAGCGGCACCTCACACAATGCTCTGCAGACCCCCGTGCCTGAGCTCGGTGACCACCGTCGCATCAATCGTTGCACTCATACCGCAAATCCCTTGCCCGGAGCAAATAATCCTTTCGCAACCATTCAACAGAGGCACGGTGCAGATCTCGTAGGCACAGTACTGTTGCCAGACTCCCTGTCAGGACGAGCCCGATACCGTGTGTGCAATCCCATTTCTAGAATGCCTTCGTCATCTTCACCGACTCGCGATCATTGTCCGCGTCGATGCACACGGTGTGCACACTGACACATCCGGCTCGCAGTGGTGTGCGGAAACGACACACCATGTTGTCCAGGGACGACTCACGACACGCAGTCTGATTTCATCACGATCTCGCGAACGCGAGCAGCGGTTTTATAGTGACCGAGCCCGACGCTACGGCAGAAAGCTGCTTTGATCAGCGAGCTTCTTCGGAAGATATTCATCCATAACAAAGTTCAATCCCCATTTGGCCAGTGCCTGCTGTTCCGCGCGCACCCCCATGGATACCAACTGTTCGATCGCGGACACCCACTCCGGATAGGCGGCAAAGAACGGATCGTTGCGAATAGCGTCCTGGGCCCGTTTGACGTCGGTCCTGGTCAGGGGATGCGTGGCATCTTCCAGGCCATAGTCAACGATATCGCGCGGCGTGACCCCCAGGAAGCGTGCTCGTGGTACGCAGTAGAACTGATTGATGTGGGCCGCATTACCCGAACCGGCCTTGAGCGTCCGATAAATGTTGGCGAACCCATAGGGGTCGCAATCGGTGAAGCAGTAGACCGGCACGTCGGTCGCATCGGTCAGACGGCGTAGAAAACGCCGGGTGGCCCGTGTCGGCACTCCCGCCATCTCCACCAGAATGCAGTTGGCCCGTTTCCAGAACTGATGATTGTTGAGTCGCTGGAACATGCCCCCCGTTTCGATCGCCAGTATAAATTCCGCATTCGTGCGAAAGCGAAGATGCTCTACCGAGCGCGGAATGCTGTAGGCGCCGGTCCCCAGATTACGACAGTCAATTTCAATCTCCGCACCCGTTTCGAAGTGCGTATCGATCACCACCAGTTCCCCGGCGACGGCACCGCCGTGCGAATCGGCGTAGAACCGCAACTGCTCGCGCGACAAGCCATAGCGCGATGCCAGGGCTTCAATGTCGTCCATGATGGCGTCCGACTCGGGCTGGTTGTCGAAGCGGCAATCGCCCCAATTCTTGCTGACGTAGTAGGCTTCACGTTTTGTGGCAAAATCATCGCTGCGCACCATTTCGCGAGAGGTCGCCATCAGCCGGAGAGTCTGTGCAAAGGAACGAATCGTGTTCACGGTCAGCGTCCGCGTCTTGTGAACCTCGCCCAGCTCCAGGTACCCCTTCTCCGGGGCATAACTGACATTGCTCAGGCCCCGTACCAGGATGTCGATGTTCGGCAACTCACCGCGAGCAATGGCAGCGCGCACACGGCTGGCGATGTCGTCGATGAAGGCGATAGTCCTGGCGTCCAGGTCCGTCGATCGGAAACCGTCGGGGTCGCTTTGCGGCATGTTGTTCGCCATCAGATTTTCCGTTTCTCCTGGAGTGCGTCATCCAGCCGGTCGATCATCTGTTTCCGATCCTCATCACTCAATGCCAGGATCTGCTGCAGCGCCAGACCGATGTGGGGCAGATATTTCTCGATGTGGGTTCGCTTATCGAATTCATCCCGCACGCGTGATTCATGGTGTAAGTACGTGGCCAGCCGCCGGCCGCAGAGCTGGAGGCCCAGTCGGATTTCTTTCACGATCTCCGGATACGGGGCGATGGCCTCTTTCGCTTCAGAAGTGTAGGGTACCCAGACCGAAGCCATGTGGACAAGGATCACCAGCGGCCCATGCGGCAAGGCTCCCTTCGCCTGATCCAGGCCATAGGCGCGCCAATTCGTCTGCATGACTGCCCGGGTAATGGCGCACCCATCCTGGTCGTAGAGCAACGGCACTCGATTCGCAAAACGGAGCAGATAGGCCGGCTCATCGGCCCGCGGTTCCAGCTCCGGCGCCGCGGTCTGTCGCTGCCGGACAGTCTTATGGATGCGCCCCCGCGCGTCCTGTTCCAAATGTGTGCCCGCAGCCTGTCCATACGCGAGGCCGACTTCTATTTGAAACGGATTGCCACGGTAAACAGCGGGTGACCGGGTCATCACAGTGTAAAACCCCGCGTCGACCTCTTTATGCAATCCTGCCGCCAGCGGCTGTTCGCCAATCGGAACAATACAATCAGCGCGCGGGGCCGAGACGGGCACTGCCTGAATCGCCCGGTACAGTGCCTGCGACTGCAGATGCGCGATCCGCTTCGGATAGGAACGCTCGGTCAGGTTCCAATGGGCATGCGCGATCATTTTCTGTGCCGTCTTCCGCCCCACGCGGGAAAACTCCTGTTCGAGAAACTGCAGCAACGAACGGCAACTGGTGTTACTCAGCATCTGAATCAGCTGCCCCAGTTCCACTCCCCGCGGATGGGGTTTGACGTTTACGGGGCGAGGGGGCAGGTCGCTATTGCTGCGTTCGTGGTCCCAATGCTCGTCATGGGGGTCGCGAAAGTGAATGGTCACATGGGAATTGGCGATCGCCGTCTGCTTCAAATACATGCCGATGGAATGGCTGCCCTTCTGGTAGTGCCCCTCGATCTGTGCTTCCACGCGCGTGCCCTGCGCGCGATCCCACGAGACCTTCTTCTTTTTATGAATCTCGGGACGATTCTTCGCCGTGTTGATGGACACGTCGAGTTCTGTCGCCGTAGGTTCACCTGCCACGCGACTGATAATATGCAGAGCTTTTCCGGTCGTGAGCTGGGCATACATCCCCACCGCCGAGATCCCCATGCCCTGCTGGCCCCGTGATTGGCTCAGCTTGTGGAACTTCGAGCCGTAAAGCAGCTTCCCGAAGATGCGTCCCAGCTGTTCTTCCACAATTCCGGGGCCATTGTCTTCCACCGAGATGCGGAGTACATCGTCCGATTCGATGGAGACTTCGACCGTGATCTCGGGAAGAATACCAGCTTCCTCGCAGGCATCCAGCGCATTGTCCACCGCCTCTTTGACGGTCGTCAGTGCGGCCTTCGTCGGCGAATCAAACCCGAGCAGGTGGCGGTTCTTTAGAAAGAACTCAGACACCGAAATGTCCCGCTGACGGGATGCCATCTCGTGGGCGATGTCGGAATCGGGGAGTTCTTGCGTCATGCCTGGAGCACCTGCCGCTGTCCTGGTTCGGAGATCCGTTCCCTGGATTCTAACGTATTTGAAGAAACGGTGCTGGCGATGGCTCCCCAGCACCGATTGGTATTCAATCCCAATGCAATACTGATAACATGATGCACTTCCGCGCGGCATGCTGTGGCAGGTCAATCACTAGAGTAATTTCGAGCGTGAGTTCTGAACATGGCTGAACCAGTCGAGATCGTCCCGCCAGCGTCGCCCGAGGCACACTTCCAACCGTTCGTGCCAGCGGACGTCACAGAAGTCCCGGAGTTTACCGTTTCATCGGTGCTGATCGGCTCCATTCTGGGCATTATCTTCTCTGCCTCGTCCATGTATCTGGTGCTCAAGGTGGGGATGACCGTTTCGGCTTCCATTCCCATTGCCGTGCTTTCGATCTCACTGTTTCGCGGGTGTTCCTCGTTGAGCCAACTTCCGTTTGTCCCGAGGTTCCTGCGGATTCGGCGGGCCACGATTTTGGAAAACAACATGGTGCAGACGACAGGCTCGGCGGGCGAGTCGATCGCCTTCGGGGTCGGGGTCACAATGCCTGCACTCATGCTCCTGGGATTTGAAATGGATCTGTTCCGGACAATGACCGTCGCCGTGCTGGGCGGATTGCTGGGCATTCTGATGATGATTCCATTGCGGCGGGCATTCATCGTCAAGCAGCACGGCCTACTGCCGTTTCCGGAAGGGACAGCTTGTGCAGACGTATTAACCGCAGGCGAAAAACGGGGCTCATCAGCCGCGATGGTGTTTCTCGGCTTCACGGTGGCCTCGATTGTGAAATTGTTGATGACGCCATTGCAGGTCATTCAGGACCAGGCCAATTGGGCATTGTCCTGGAAGAGCACTTCCGGCGGACCAACCGTCGGGTTGAACAAGGGCGTGCTGGGGGGCGAGTTTACTCCCGAACTGCTGGGGGTTGGTTATGTCATCGGCCCGCGCATATCCTGCATTACCCTGGCTGGCGGGGTCCTGGCATACCTGGTATTGCTGCCGACCATTGCCATGTTCGGCGAGGCGGTCGCGACTCCCATTTTTCCCTCGGAAACTGCGCTCATCCGCGACATGAGTCCAGGAGCAATCAGAAACTTCTACATTCTTTACATTGGCGCGGGGGCTGTGGCCACGGGCGGAATCATCAGCATGGCCCGGGCGATGCCGGTGATTGTCAGTGCTTTAATGGCAGGAATGAAAGATCTCAATGGCATGCTGCGACGCGGTGAAGTTGCCACCGACGCTGCCGTGCCGCGAACCGACCGTGACTTGTCGATGGGGGTGGTCATGGGGGGCAGCACCTTGCTGGTGCTTCTGCTGGCCCTGTCACCACACCTGGGGTTGGGGCTGTCACTGCACGGCTTTCTGGGGGCCGGTCTGATCGTGGTGTTTGGCTTTTTGTTCGTCACGGTGTCCTCCCGCCTGACCGGCGAGATAGGCTCGTCGTCGAACCCGATTTCCGGCATGACGGTCGCCACGCTGTTGCTCACCTGCCTGATCTTTCTGTGTCTGGGTAAGACGGCCAAGAGTGATACGCTCACCGCGCTGACGATTGCCGGGGTGGTCTGTATCGCGGCGTCCAATGGCGGCACGACCGCACAAGACCTGAAAACCGGCTACCTCGTAGGAGCAACTCCCAAACTGCAACAGGCCGGCATATTAATTGGGGCACTCACCAGCGCATTGGTGATCGGCGGCACGGTGAAGCTCGTGAATGATGCGGGCACTCACTATACGAAGAACGCCGCCTATCTCCCGGCCTATGTCGTCCCCCAGGATGAACTCAAGCAGCTGTCGCTCATGCAGAAGGTCGGACGCCCCTATGCCGGGCAGGACCCCGCATCTTATCACGTGCTCCATGTTGCTCAGGGGGAGTTGACTGGGGTTGCCCAAGGCAAATATCTTGTGGATGACCACGGTAAAATTGCCTATCGCGAGGACCCTGCCATCAATGGCCTGCTGCCCTATGACGATATCGAGGCGGAAAAGAAGGCCCGCCAGGACCGTGGTGAAGCAGTGACGGCGACGCCTCTCCAACGGTACGACGCGCCGAAAACCAAATTGATGGCGCTCATTATCGATGGCATCCTCAACCAGAAGCTGCCGTGGTCACTGGTTTTGATCGGAGCACTGATGGCGCTCTCGCTCGAACTGTGTGCAGTGCCTTCACTGCCGTTTGCGGTGGGAATTTACCTTCCCCTGCAAACTTCGTTTCCCATTTTCATCGGTGGTGTCATGCGGTGGGTAGTCGACAGGCTAAATCCTCCACAGCGTGACGAGTCTGAATCGAGCCCGGGCGTGTTGCTCTGTTCCGGCTACATCGCTGGTGGCTCGTTAGTGGGCGTGCTGGCGGCGTTCCTGAATTTTAGAGACGATTGGGTCCAGTACCTCAATCTGGCCCCCACGGTCGATCGGGTCTTCGGAGAGGGAATGTCGACGACCCGCTGGACCACGATGACGGCATTCGGAGTCATGTTGACTCTCCTGCTAGTCGTCGGAGTCGCCGGCCGCTTCCGTCCCGTAACGGCGGAATCAACCGCCGACAAACTCAACTGATGCCGCCGCGGTGAGGCCCCCGTTTCCGCGTGCTGCTCACGATACGGCTTTCGCAGCCATCCAGGATGGCGACTCGCTTAAGGAATTCAACATGCCTCGACTGACATCGACTGCGACTGTGCTGGCAATCCTCGTGGGCCTGAATCTGGCTGCATCGGCCCGCGCCGATGAAGGCATGTGGCTTTACAACCGCTTTCCTAAAAACCTCGTCAAGGACAGATACGGGTTCGAGCCGACCGAGAAATGGCTCGACCACTTACGTCTTTCCAGCGTCCGTTTCAACAGCGGCGGATCGGGCTCATTCGTCTCATCAAATGGTTTAGTGATGACGAACCATCACGTCGGCGCCGATGCTCTGCAAAAACTCAGCACGGCCGACCGGGACCTGATCAAGTTCGGCTACCACGCGGCGACTCTCGCGGACGAGCTGAAATGCCTGGATCTGGAGCTGAATGTCCTGCAGAACATTCAGGATGTCACCGCACAGGTCCAGGCTGCGGTCAAGCCAGGACTGACTGCGGCGGAAGCCCAGGCGGCTCGGCAGGAGGCGATCAACACGATCGAAAGCGAGCACTTCACGAAGTCCGGCTTACGCAGTGATGTCGTCACCTTATACCAAGGAGGTGAGTATCACTTATATCAGTTCAAGAAATACACAGATGTGCGGCTGGTGTTCGCTCCGGAAAAAGAGATCGCCTTCTTTGGCGGCGATCCGGATAACTTCGAATACCCCAGGTATGATCTCGACGTCTGTTTCTTCCGTGTCTATGAAAACGGGCGTCCGGCCAGGATTGAACACTTCCTGAAGTGGAGCCAAGCCGGAGCGGCCAACGATGAGCTTGTTTTCGTCTCGGGACACCCCGGTCACACCAGCCGGCTCAACACTGTGGCTCACCTCGAGTATTTACGCGACGTGACCGTGCCCCAGCAACTTGACATCCTGCGGCGTCGCGAGGTGCTGCTGTTAAACTATAGCAGCCGCAGCCTGGAGAACGCCCGGCAGGCGCTGGATGAGCTGTTTGGGATTCAGAATAGTCGTAAAGCCCGGCTGGGAGCACTTGCGGGACTCCAGGATCCGGCCGTCATGAACGCCAAACGCACACAGGAAAAGCTGCTGCGAGATAAGGTAGGGCAGGACGCGAAACTGAAGAGCCAGTACAGTACGGCCTGGGACGAGATCACACACACGATTGCAGCCGCAAAGAAGATTCGCACCGAATACAATCTGCTGGAAGGTGGCTCGGCATTTAACACCGAGTTGTTTGAAATCGCACGCTTGCTGGTGCGGATGGCTGACGAAGATCAGAAGCCCAATGCCAAACGGCTGCGCGAATTTGGCGAAGCCGGGCGGGACTCACTTGAGCAGGAACTTTACTCGGAATCGCCGATCTATCTCCAGCTGGAAATGGTCAAGCTGGCCGACTCGCTGGGTATGATGATGGAACAGCTGGGGGCCGAACATGAACTGGTAGTACGCGTTCTCGACGGCAAGTCACCACGCCAGCGCGCGACCGAGTTAATCCAGGGCTCCAAACTCGCACAGGTGTCAGAACGAAAACGGCTCGCGGCCAGTGCAGCGGCAATCACCACTTCCGACGATGCGTTAATCCGGCTGGCTCGTTCAGTGGATGCGCGCGCTCGCGAAGTGCGCAAGATGTTTGAACAACAGGTCGAAGAACCACAACGGCAAGCCTATGCCAAGGTGGCCGCGGCACGCTTTGCGACGCTCGGCAGCTCGACCTATCCCGACGCGACATTCACCCTGCGGCTGGCATTTGGAACCGTCAAAGGGTATGAGGACGAAGGCAAACCCGTCCCTCCCTGGACGACGATGGGCGGCACTTTTGACCATGCTCAAGCACACGGCAATAAGGAACCATTCGCCCTACCGGCCAGCTGGATCAAAGCACGCCCGCAGATCAAAGCGAACACCCCATTCAACTTCGTCAGTACCTGCGACATCATCGGCGGCAATTCTGGAAGCCCCGTCGTCAATCAGGCCGGCGAACTGGTCGGTATTATTTTTGACGGCAATATCCAGTCCCTGATCTCAGATTACGCCTACACGGAAACGCAGGGGCGTGCGGTGAGCGTGCATTCGAGCGCCATCCAGGAGGCACTCCGGAATATCTATCATGCCACATCATTGGCGGACGAGTTAGGTGCCGACATCCCGCAGACTGCCCGGTAGTTGCGGGTTACGTGCACTGAAACTACGATCAGTTCAGGCGAGGATGGGGCGGACCACCTCGCCGTGGACGTCGGTCAGGCGGAAGTCGCGGCCCTGGGAGCGAAAGGTGAGTCGGGTGTGGTCGATGCCCATCTGGTGCAGCAGAGTCGCATTCAAGTCATGGACATGCACCGGGTCGCGGGCGACGTTGTAGCAAAAGTCATCGGTCGCGCCGTAGTTGAGACCGGGCTTAATGCCCCCACCTGCGAGCCACATTGTGAAGCAACGACCATGGTGGTCCCGACCATAGTTGGCGGCTTCCACCTTGCCCTGGCTGTAAGTCGTGCGGCCAAACTCACCGCCCCACACAACGAGCGTCTCGTCGAGCATGCCACGCTGCTTGAGGTCGCGGATCAACGCGGCTGCGGGCTGGTCCACGTCCCCGCATTGCAATCGTAAATCGCTCGGTAGGTTGTAGTGCTGATCCCAGCCCCGATGATACAGCTGAATGAAGCGCACGCCGCGTTCCGCCATACGCCGTGCGAGGAGGCAGTTGGCTGCAAAGGTCCCCGGCTGCCGCGACTGCGGACCATAAGCGTCCAGAGTGGCCGCAGTCTCATCCCGCATCGCGGTCAGGTCCGGCACGCTGCTTTGCATCCGAAAGGCCATCTCGTACTGCGCAATCCGTGTGGCAATCTCGGGGTCATGCTGCACCGCGAGTTGCCTGGCGTTCAACGCACTGATGACATCGAGCTGATCGCGGCGCGTGGTCTCGGTGATACCAGCCGGATTCGAGAGATAGAGAACGGGATCGCCGCTGCTGCGGAAGGCCACGCCTTGATGATTCGACGGCAAGAACCCGGAACCCCACAAGCGTGCATAGAGCGGATCCGCCGGACGTGCAGCGCTGCCATGCGACAGCAG